>NZ_JBWKQH010000005.1:0-506044 GCF_059418665.1 Undibacterium sp. GW821-FHT07F11 | reverse complement strand
ATTGTCCTGACAAGGCGTAGCGACGAAGACAGTGCGAATAGCACGGCGAGGAGCTGCAACGCAGTCAGGGCGATTTTCTCGCCAGCCCCTAAAAAGGAAGCATTATGGGTATGCAAATAGGCTCCGGTGGAGGTTCAGCCGATCCGGAAGTGATGATAGAAATGAACATGACGCCGCTGATTGACGTCATGCTGGTATTGATCATCATGTTGATTATTACCATTCCTATTCAGAATCACGCAGTGAACCTGAATATGCCGACAGGCACGCCACCACCGCCGTTGAAAGAGCCAGTCGTCGTGAATATCGACGTGGACTTTGATGGTACGGTGTCCTGGAATGGTACGGCAGTAGATCATACGCAATTGGAAGCCAAGTTGTCTGAATCGGCAGCGATGCCAGCAGGTGACCAGCCAGAGATCCACCTGCGTCCGGTTGCTGTTGTGCCTTACAAGTCTGTGGCTGCGGTCATGGCGGCGGCTCAGCGTCTTGGTGTCACCAAGATCGGTATGGTCGGGAATGAGCAGTTCTTGAAGTAAACCAAAGTACGTCAAAAAAAGCCGGGGATTTTATTCCCCGGCTTTTTTTCGACCCATGCTCTCAGATCATTTGGTAAAATTATCAAGGCGACGCCTCATACAACTCCAGAGGCAAGCCATCAGGATCAGCAAAAAAGACAAAGCGCCGCCCGGTCAATTCATCTAACCTGACATCCTCCACTTCCAGCCCCTTTGCCTCCAGCATCGCTTTACAGGCTGACACATCATCAACTTCAAATGCCAGGTGACGCAAACCCTGTGCTTCAGGTCGAGATACCCTGGGCGGTGCATCAGGAAATGAAAACAATTCTATTTGCGAACCATCTGGCAAGGCCAGATCCAGCTTGTACGAAGCTCTTTCTGCCCTATAGGTTTCAGCAATAATGCTTAGCCCCAGAATCCGGGTATAGAAATCCCTGGACACCTGATAATCAGCGCAAATGATGGCTACATGATGTATGCGCTTGAGCATTGATCTGTCGTTCAGTCTGAATCAGGTATTTTGCATGAATTGCAAATACAAATCACGGGCGCGTGTTGCCACTACACCTATAGGCAATTCGCGGTTTTCATATCTGGTGCAAGGCGTCACCTTGGCAAAATTGCCTGTATTGAAAATCTCTTTTGCCGCCAGCAATTCTTCCGGCTTTACAGTGCGCTCCGACACTTGCCTGCCATCTTCCTTGAGCAAGCCAATGACACGCGCACGCGTGATACCGGACAAGAAACTGCCGTTTGCCACAGGCGTGACTATCTCATCGTCTGCAGTCACAAAGAAGAGATTGGCAGTGGCAAACTCCGCCACATTGCCATGCACGTCACATACGACACCATTGTCAAAACCTCGCTCTTTGGCTTCGCGCAAAGCCCTGGTGGTATTTGGATACAGGCAGGAAGCTTTGGCATCTGTCGGTGCCATGGAAGGATCAGGACGGCGCAGGCTGGACAGGCAGGCAGAGAAACCGGTAAACGCCGGCATGGCTGCATCAAACAAGGTCAGCGCAAAGCCAGTAGTTGATGGTTCAGGGATCAGCAAACCGTCTGTGCCAAACACCAGCGGGCGTATATATAACTCGGCATCAGCAGGGAACAGGGCTATACCTTCGCGGCACAGTGCTTCCAGCTCATCGACATTGTAAGGGCATTGCAAACCCAGACGCTGTGCCGACTGTATGACGCGCGCAAGATGCAGGCGCAGATCTGGTGTCAGGCCACGGATAGAACGCGCGCCATCAAATACAGAGGAGCCCAGCCAGACAGCATGATCCATGGCGCCAAACAGTGGCGTATTGCCTTCACTCCATTGTCCCTTGAAGTAGCTACGGTACATAATATTCCTCACTCATTGATAGTAAATTGGCGACGCATCGCAAACGGTAATTTCAAATGTATCACATTCGTCATTGCAGCAAATAAAGACAGATCAAAGCTGCGCTTGCCTCGCTTGCACTAGCTGCACCTGATTGACGCTGTGGCTGCTAGTTCGTACGACCACATATTGCTTGCGGAACTCCAGCCCGCGTTGCGGCCATTTTTCTGCATATTGTTTCAGGTATTCAACAGCCGGCAAAAAATCTTCACCATTGACGCGACAATCAGCAGCCAGCTTGCCCTCATTATCGCGGGAGGCAAACAGGCGTATGCCAAGGAAATCGCTGGTCTGCAATAAATCATGGAAAGCGGGCATGCTTTCTGTGAACAGGCAGCATGGGCAAAATGGATGCTCTTCTTTTTTCCTGGACTCAGGCTGGCTGGCCAGATGGGCGACAGGGCCAAGTATCACCTGGCGGAAACTGGCCCCCTTGTCCGGCTCTGCACTGGTATTCATTTCTATGACTGTGCAATTGACTGGCTGCTCACGTGTGGCATCCAGCAAAACCAATAAATCCATCTTCGCCCAGGTGCGCAAACCTTCAAGCACGGCTTCTGACTCAGTCGCCCCCATGGCATGTTGATACTCACTCAGGCCTTGCGGAAAGTACTCTGTGTGACTGGCATAGATACGTGTACAGGTACGACACTTATCTTCAGCGAGCACGACGGTTTCAACACGCTCCACAGCCAGTAACAAGCCCTCATCCAGAGCGAGGTAATTGTCTTGCCATTTCAGCTTGATTGCTTCTGCCGTCAAGACTTCAAACAAGGCCAGCGTTAAATCTGCATCAATATTCAAATGGGTAAATATCGTGCTTGCAGGCTGACTGACGGAACCGGATACAAACTTATCCCTGAAACTCTTGAAAGCATTGCCTATGGATGTGGTGACTGACATGGAAACTGAGTGTGAAGATGAAGACAGGCCTGCATTGTAACAAGAAGGCGGGCAGGTCAAGACAATTGCATTGTTTCACAAAAGAAATCAAGCCTTGATGGCATTGATCAGTTCACGTGCATAAGTTGGCAATTCATCATATTGCCGTACGCAGATCAGCAAGTTCCTGACTGCCCAGGT
The DNA here is from genome assembly GCF_059418665.1 of Undibacterium sp. GW821-FHT07F11. Lineage (NCBI taxonomy): Bacteria > Pseudomonadati > Pseudomonadota > Betaproteobacteria > Burkholderiales > Oxalobacteraceae > Undibacterium > Undibacterium sp. GW821-FHT07F11. The sequence continues at coordinate 503,053 of NZ_JBWKQH010000005.1, read as the reverse complement.
ATCTGTCAGATACAGCCTGTGTATCTTCATCAGTTGCTCGTAGCGCAACGCTGCCGTCTCAGGGATGATGGCGATGCCCGCCCCACTTTCCACCATGCGGCAGATGCCATCAAAGCTGCGCAAGCGCAGGCGGTAATGCAAACGCTGCCCTAGCCGCGCCGCATGTTCATTCAGATATTGCTGCAGCGCGCTGTCACCGGCCAGGCCGACGAAATCATAGCTGAGAGTATCAGCAAAGCTCAGGCTGCCGTTGACAGTGGCAGTGGTTTGCAGAGGATGCCGGGCAGCAGTCACCAGCACCAGTTGATCCTGGCGGAATGAAAATGTCTGCAAGTCTGCACTATCTACCGTATCGGCAATAATGCCTATATCCGCCTGCTCGGCGATGATGGCTTGCACGATGTCATTGCTGAGTTTTTCCTCGACTTCAATATTGATATGTGGATGTGCCTGCATGTAAATAGCCAGCGCCTGCGGCAAAAATTCAGTCAGCGCCGAGGTATTGCACAACATGCGTATATGCCCCTTCAGGCCTTTGGCATAATCCCCCAGGTCACCACGCATCCTTTCCATTTGCTGCATCAACATGCGCGCATGGTGTAGCAAGGTGCGGCCAGCATCGGTTACTTCCACGCCACGCCTTTGCCGCAGCAACAGGGGTACGCCCAGCAAATCTTCCATGCCGCGCAGACGTGCACTGGCCGACGCCAGTGCCAGATGGGAACGGTCAGCCCCGGCAGTGATGCTACCCGCCTCCACTACGTGGACAAATAACTGCAAATCGACCAGATCAAAGCGCATGAGAATAAAGGCAAACAAGTTTAGACTACGTAAAATACGAAGCCTTACTGAGTATATTCCACATTTTCAGTTCATGCTGGCAATGGCAAACTGTCTATATGGAAACGCTGATCCCCCTATTTATCCCTCATGGCAACAGCACACAGTGGCTGGCGATAGCGTTTATCTTTCTACTCGCAGGAATGGTAAAAGGTGTCATAGGCCTGGGCTTGCCTACCGTGGCGATTGCCTTGCTGAGTCTGTCCATGACGACCATGCAAGCCGCTGCCTTATTGTTTTTACCTTCGCTTTTAACGAATATATGGCAACTCGGCAGTGGTTCCAGGTTGTTGCCCTTGTTGCTCCGTCTTAGCCCCATGCTGGTGGGCATATGCCTTGGTACTTTTGTATCCGGTCTCTTGTTCAGCAAACTTGATACGGTCTGGTCAAGTGCAGGCCTGGGCGTGGCCCTGCTGCTATATGGCGTAATGGGGCTGGCATCGGTACATTGGCAAGTGCCCGGCCAGGCAGAACGCAGACTCGCCCCTGCCATAGGTATTGCGACTGGCATGGTTACTGCCGCTACCGGTGTATTTGTCTTGCCCTCGGTCCCCTACCTGCAGGCATTAAGTCTCGACAAGGACAAATTGATACAAGCCATGGGTTTGTCCTTCACGGTATCGACACTGGCACTGGGCATCAATCTGTATGGCAGTGGCACTTTGCAATGGGATATTGCCGGTGATTCTTTGCTGGCCTTGCTGCCCGCGCTGGCAGGCATGCAATTGGGGCAAATTTTGCGCAATAAAATGCAGCCTATTCTATTCAAGCGCTGCTTTTTCATCGGCCTGTTTGCTCTGGGCGTCCACTACTTATGGGGAGCAGTGAAATCATGACAGAGATCACTACCGGCGAAGCCGTGAAAGCAGCGCTGCGCATATACAAGCAAGATGAGCAAACTAATTGCAGGCATGTCCTGTTGTCGGCATTTCTGGATCAGCAGCATGTAGGTGCACTTGATTGCAGCATACTCGCCGGGCAGGTATGCATCCATGTTCTGTATGTCAAACCCAGCTATCGCGAGCTTGGCATAGCCAGGGCCCTGCTCAATCAATTGCATGCAGAATATCCTGAGCTGGAAGTTGTTTGCGACAAACAAGTGGCACACTAAAACGTCCGGGCCAGCGTTCAGAGCCGGTTCTAATCAGATAAATTGTGGATATGGATAGGGTATTATCCAGCTCCATTATTAATCAGAACTCCTTCTTCATGAAATTACGTTTTATTTCTTCCCTGATTTTATTGTCTCTGACAAATTTTGCTTGCGCTGAGAGTGTAGAAGAACGCAAAGCTGCAGACCACAAAAAACTTGCGTCCCGTCTGTATCAAATTACAGTCGAGGCAAAGGAAGATTGTGCTTTGGCGGACCCGCCTGTCGCCGCAGAATACAAGACGGAACTTGCGCTTTTCGCGTCAACCAATACCAGGCTCATGTCATTGCTGACAGCATCGCCTTACTATGCTGCCAAAGTCAGTCAACACAAAAATAGAGCTTCGTCCGAAGCCGGTAAATACAAACCAGCTTATTCAAATCCAGAATGCTCTTACTTGAGCCTTTGGATGCGCTCTATGCGTGACAGCCCGGAAGGGCTGCAAGAAACAAAGAAATTTGAAGCCATATTATCAGAGTAAAACCTGAGGTTTCTGATCAGGCTTCAGCAAATCAATGCAATAAGTGTTTTTCAAAGAAAACCGTAATTTTTTTATCTACGGCTCCCATCTGCTTGCGATCAAAGCCAGGCGGGTCATTCAGCATGTCCCCCACCAGACCGGTCAGATTTGGTGGTGGGGGTGATAATAAGGAACCATGACCAGCTTCTGGCATATTCGCAATATGCTCGCAGCTCTTGCAAGCTGCCAATACTTTATCACTGTGAAAGCGCGGCACCAGCCAGCGGTCTTGCCCGGCAGTGACCAGGCCCAGTGGTACAGGTGGATTTTGCAGTGATGCCATATCAAAATCAGCCGCTGCCGGTACTCCGGCGACTATCGCAGTCACGCGGGGGTCATGGTGTTCTCGCATGGTGGTATCGCTGAAGCGGCTACGGATGATCGTCAGAGCGAGCCATTTTTTTAATCCATCCAGCAAGCCGCCGTTAAGGCGGGTAATCAGGCCCACGCAAGAGTGAAAATCATTGACCAGATCTTCTTCACAATGCTGCTTGAAACCAGCCGGTGACCAGCGCCCACCCGCCATGCTGAGCGCGGTATGGCCGCCTGCCGACATGCCATACATGCCCACCTTGTCCAGTGTCAGCAAGGGTGCAAAGCGCGGGTCACGGCCAACGGCATCTATGGTCCGTGATACTTCGGCGGGCCGTAAAGTCCAGCTATCCGGGCCGGGGTGGCTGTCATCCTTATAGTTGTCAGCGTGGTGTTCAGGCATGGCAACAATAAAACCTGCTTCAACCATGCTACGCGCCAGGTCTGCATGCACCCAGGGGGAACCGCCGGAACCGTGAGAAATGATAATCAGGTGCCCATTGCCACGTACGGGCTCAGCCTGTTCTGCCAGATTGAAAAAAAAGCGGCCACGGCGTACTTGTTGTTCTGGTGCATTGCTGGGGTAATACAGGGTGATAGTTCCGTCAGTTGCAGTGGGCGCTATTTCTGTTAAACCAACAGAGGCATTCACTACTCCAGTTGCAAAAAACAGCAGGCTCAGCAGCAAGTAGCTGAACCAGTTCAATAATCGTTTAAAACCAGATATGCGTATGGCCTTCATCATTCAAACTCCAGTCAGTTAATGCGGAGACGATGCTCCGGATGAAGCTGACTATGCGTAAAAAATCGAATGATGTCTTGCCACAGACTGCAAATTGCAGATTTCGGTTAGCCGATTTCAGGAATCGGCCATATTTTCTTTACGGTACTCACTAGGCGTGAGCCCGGTGGCCGCCTTGAAGGCACGGTTAAATGGCCCTATGGACTGGAAGCCAGAAGTCAGCGCAATGGTCAGAATAGGCACATCACTTTGCGCCGGGTCAGCCAGGGCAGCGCGTGCCTCGTCCAGACGAAAAGCGTTGATATAGGCATTGAAATTGCGGTATCCCATTTGCTGGTTGATGAGTTTGCGCAAACGGTATTCAGGGATTTGCATTTTGCTGGCGAGACCAGCCAACGTCAGGTCTTCGCCGCGATACAGATGTTCATCCTGCATGAGTTTTTGCAAGGCGCTTAGCAATTTGTCTTCGACTGCGTTTATCTCGACAGCTGGCAAAGGATCAGATGGCAGAACTGGCTGTTTTTTTGGCCCAACTGCAGCAAGTGGAAACAAATCCTGATGTGCGAGCGTTAGCATCTTGAATGTCACGATGACGATAATGAGCAACAAAACAAGTACATCAGCCATGGCAGTACCGCCAGCAAGCCTGCCCTGCGGCGAACTTAAACGGGCTACCAATAATAAAACGGTATAAATACTGCCAGCAATAACAATAAAAGCACGCAAGCGGCGGCGTTGTTCCACCAGGTCTGTACGCCAGTTCCTCGCTGCCGCCAGTGCTGCCAGGATAGCGAATAACAGCGGGATGGCACGCTGTGCACCCATCGTCAGCGGAGCAAAGATAGTGGCACTGCCAGCCACCACGGCGCAATTCAGCCCACTCAGGGCGGCGACCGCAAACCAGATCAGTACATGCCAGGACCGTAATAGATAATCATCGTCAAACAGCGCCTGTACAAATACCCAGAACAGCACAGCATTTGCAACAGAAATGGCAACCAGCGGCGCTTGCCACAAACGCGGCGCCATCGCTTCAAACCAGGGAGTGGCACTGATTACCTGTACCGCCAGGCCCAGGCAAAGTGCGATGCCTGCACGCACGACCAGCAATTGCGGACGGTCACGCCCAAGTATGGCAGACAGCAGTAACAGCAAAGCCAGCAACGTGCCGCGCAAAGCTGCATCAAGCAAGACCAAGGGATCAAAAGCTGACATGCCAGTCCATGAAGATGAAAGGCAAAACAATAACAGCAGCCAGACTAATCAGGCAAGTTTCATTGACCAGGAGGTAATCAACTATCCAGGTGAGAAATCAGCAAGTTACTGAAACGCGATAATTCCTTGCGCTTGATGTCATCACCATTTCCCTCGGCTTCAGGTGCATCGACCGACAAACCTACCGCAATAATATCGATGAGCAATAATTGCAGAATGCGTGAAATCATGGACAGGAAGGTGGCATTGTCTTCGGTGTGATTGACTGCCAGACAAACCGTGGCCTTCTTCGCCAGTGGTGACTGGTTGGGTGTAATCGCAATCACGTCCGCTCCTGCCAGGCGGGCGGCATCCACAGCCTTCAACAATTCTGGCAGCTTGCCGGAATTGGAAACGACGATAACAACATCGCCAGGGTTCAGCAATTCTGCCGCCATGGAAAACAAATGTGCATCACCATAGGATGCTGTAGGAATGCGGAAACGGAAGAACTTATGCTGGCCATCCAGAGCCACCGCACGTGAATTGCCCATGGCATAAAACTCGACCTTGTTTGCCTTGCGTAACAGGGCGATCGCCTGATCCAGTGAACGTACATCCAATTGGTCACGGAAATTCAGAATAGCCGACACAGTATTATCGATCACCTTGGCACTCAGATCATGCGTGCTGTCGCTCATGCGTACCTGGCTATGGCGTACAGGAATAGTGCCGGTCAGACTGCTGGCGAACTTGAGTTTGAAATCAGCCAAGCCCAGAAAGCCCAGCGAACGACAAAAGCGGATGACGGTAGGCTGACTGACATCGGCCAGGCGGGCGATCTCAGCAATGGCTTCATTCAATACGGTGCGCGGGTTTTCCAGCACCAGGGTAGCGACGCGGCGCTCTGCTGGCGTCAGTTCAGCCTGGATTTGCTGTATGCGGTCCATCAGTGAGCTGTCACCACTGCGGCCACGCAAGTGCTCAGACAAAATCGCTGACACGCCATAAAACGCCGGATTGGGCGTCGTAATCACAAAGGTTGGGATTTGCGCCAGATAACTGGTGAAACGTCCCTTGGCCTCAAAGCGTGTGCGGAAAGCGGAAGTGGCGAAATAATCGCCCATCAACGGGACGATGCCACCACCGATATAGATACCACCAAAAGCGCCCAGGGTCACTGCCAGATTGGCACTGAAACTACCCAGCATGCCGCAAAAGCACTCCAGGGTTTCCAGGCAAAGCGCATCGGCCTCAGCATCAGCCGCCAATGCTCCACGCATGATGTCTTGCGCTGGCAGGGTCTGGACTTTCTTGTTATTCCTGTCGGCCAGGGCACGGTAAATCAATTCCATGCCAGGACCAGAAATCAGACGCTCGGTAGAAACATGTGGCCATTCTTTCCAGGCAAATTGCAGGATGGCATATTCGCGCTCATCTACCGGCGCAAAATTGACGTGGCCGCCTTCACTGCCGAGAGTGACGAAGCCATCAGAAGTAGGGATAAGGCCAGACACACCCAGACCCGTACCTGGGCCCAAAACACCAATAACGGATTTGGGTACTGGTGTACCACCACCCACCTGCATCAGGTCTTTAGCCTGCAAACCCGGCAAGGACATAGCCAGGGCAGTAAAATCATTGACGATAAGCAGCGTGTACAAGCCAAATTCGCGACGTACATCTTCTATGGAAAAAGCCCAGTCACGGTTGGTCATCCTGACCTGGTCACCATCGATAGGATTGGCGAGCGCAAACGCGGCATGATGTACTTTGCTGGCGGGTACAGTGGACAAATAGGCGCGCAGCAAGGCGATGATGTCGGTGTATTCGTCACACTTCAACACCTTGACGGATTCAAACACACCCGGCGAAGACTCAAGTGTAAAGCGCGCATGGGTTGCGCCTATATCTGCCAACAAGCGCGGGCCACTGGAAAAGCCCGCCGCGTTACCATGTTCTACAAGTGCGTGTTCTGTCGTCATGCTGTCTTCATATATACGGTTTGCTGCCTATTTTCTCAGAACCTGTTTCCGTTCTTACTGCGCGTGCGTGATCGGAGCTCATGTGCTGCTCAAAATGCTCATGTACCAGAGTACATTCCGCTTTTTGCGCTGCGTTTTTGTTACCCTAACCCCGCTGACGCTCGCTACAGATCGTAAACAGGTTCTTACAGAGAATACAATCCCGCAATTTACCACAAACGCCTGCAATTTCATGCCCGAAATCAGTGGCGGCCATGGCAAAAGTCCGCAGCAGCCAGCTTGCTCCTGGCTTTGATTGGGCATGACAATATCATTTACTCAACTTTATTGATAGCTCTGCCTTGCTGTTTTTCAGCCAGTGCACGTCTATATTCAACTGTTTTTTAGCCTCATCCCAGCTAAATGGCAGGTCCTTATTTTGCAGGCTGACCCGTGTCGGCTTGCTGGCAATATTGTGTATATGCAGAGCAATTTCCCTGTCAACAGCTTCGGCATGTGAGCCTGCCTGTGTCCGTAAGCTGATTTTCAACAGCGCTGCATTCGCCTGGCTGTTGAAATACATGAGGGTATAAGCCCCCTTCTCATAAGCATTCGCGGTTTCGCCATCATCATCATACAATTTGCCTGCAGACTTTTTGACAGCGGCATCATGGTAGTAATGCAGTTCCAGTTTTTTTGCTGAATAGTCTCGGGTATTCTGGACCAGCGGGCTCATGGGGACAAAAGCACCGGCACGCACAAACACCGGGATATGGTCTTGCTCCACGCTTACTGCGTCAGTCGCACCACCTTGATGCTGCTGACCAGTGTAAAAATCAAACCAGGTACTACCTGCCGGAAAATACACGCTGGCTTCGTTTTCTCCTGCCTTCATGACAGGATGCACCAGGAAACTATCGCCCCACAGATAAGTGTCAGCCACAGATTGCAGTTTCTGGTTCAGCGGCTCAGCATAAAACAGCGGGCGCATGAAAGGCAGGCCATGCTGGTTATTCTCAAATGCCAGGGTATAGTTATACGGCAGCATGCGGTAACGCATTTCTATCGCTGCCTTGGCCAGGGCTTTGGTCTTAGCCTCGCGCAAGACCGGCTCAGATGCCACCTCTTCTTGCGCATGCGGGCGAAATACGGGCTGGAATACGCCATACTGCAACCAGCGCGTGTACAGCTCATCATCCAGATTGGCACCGGCAAAACCACCGAGGTCAGAATGCATATAAGCCATGCCCTGCATGCCCATCTGCAAGGCTATTTCAGGCTGTGAACGCAGCCCCCCCCAGGTACGATTAACATCACCCGACCACGGTATCATGCCCAGCCTTTGCGAACCTGAATAGCCGGAACGCATGAGGATGAAAGGTCGCTGATTGGGGTAGTCTTTCTTGTAGCCATCAGCAATCAGCCTGGCCCAGTGATGACCATAGATATTGTGCAATTCATCGGCACTGCCGGACTTGTGTTGCAAGTCAGACGGATGCACTTCCGGCTCCCCCAGATCACCCCACCAGCCAGCGACGCCCATATTTTTCAGGTCTTTATAGATAGCCCAGAACCAGTCTTGCGCAGGTGGATTGAAGATATCGATGAGGCCGGTATTTCCAAAATAAAAATCATAGGTAAACGGCTTTCCCTGTTTGTCGGTTGCCAGTATATTTTTATCGACGGCTTCCTTCCATTTTTTTGAAGTCGTTAAAATAAAAGGTTCGGTAATCAGGATAGTCTTGATACCTTGTTGCGCAAAGTCAGCAATCATGCCTTTGGGATTGGGGAAGCTGTCTTTATCGAATTCCAGATTACCCATGGTGCCCTTGACGTCTTTACCAAACCAGTAAAGATCAAAGATGATGGCATCGACAGGAATTTTCTCTGCGCGAAACTTATCCAGTATGCTGCGCGCTTCTGCTTCATTGTGATAACCAAAGCGGCTGGCAAAATTACCAAAAATCCAGCGCGGTGGCAAAGGCTGGCGCCCGGTCAGACTGGTGTAATTGCTGACGATGTCGGCCCAGCTGTCGCCAGCGATGACCTGGTAAGTCTTGCGCCCGCTGATGGTTTCATACGCCAGCATATTGTTTCTCTTGCTGTCGAGATCAAGCTGGCCTATCGCGGCATTATCAAAATGCAGGCCATACATCTTCGATGAAAATACCAGCGGCATGGCAAAGTTCATTTGCTCTGAACGCTCTTCGTAGCCGTAGTGTGCCTTGTTATACAAAGGCAGGCGATTGCCGCGCCTGTTCATACCCAGTGCGCGGGCACCACCACCATACAAAGCTTCATCTGCATCCAGATTAAAATCCAGCACGTCTGCATCTCTGGTTTTGCTATAACCATTTTTTTCCGACAACAAAGGCTTGCCCTTGTAAGCATAGGCAATTTGAAACGGTGATTTACTGATGCTGACACTGATGTCGCCGGCAAGGTATAGCATACTGCTTGCCGTTTCTTTGAAACTGGTCTTGACGCGCGCAGGTGACAAGGCGACGGCATGCGAAGCCGGATTGAATTTTTCAGTCGCAGGAATAAAACTGGTTTCCATGATCTGGTCGCTATACGGCTTCAGGATATAGCGACCATCATTGGTCTTGATTTCCAGATGATCAGCCAGCTTTACTACTGACACGATAGTGCGCGCAGGATTTTGTGCATGCACGTTAGTCGCCAGTGACAAGATTGCAGCAACAAAGATATTCAGTTTGACTATGGATGTTTTTTTCATGTGTCTCTAATTATTTTTTGTCAGAGCATACTAGGGCGCGATCAATATCGCGCTCAAGCCGCTATTGAATTGCACCTTGCCATTGACGACTGTGGCCGTCTTTCCAGAGTAATAGTCATGCAGTTTTTGTCCATCGGCAAACACGCCTGCGACGCTGATGGCAGGATTGCTGTTTGCAGGTACATCCAGTGCTATCACCACCTTGTCGCTGATACCCTTCTTGTCATAAGTGCGCTTGAAGGTATAAGGCTGATCCGCCAGTTTTTCATGTACGCCTGCACCTATGGCGGGATGGGCACGCCGGAACAAACCGAGACGACTCCAATGCTGGCGAACATCGGCAATGCGGTAGCCATCACCGCTGATATTCTTTGCCAGCTCATCCCAGTTCATGAACGAACGCAGTGTCGCATCGCCTTGCGCACCAGCGGCATTCAATGGACGTGCAGTTTCATCGCCATAATAAATTTGCACCGCGCCGGGGCTCAGTAAAAGTTTATTGGCAGATTCAAATGGCTTCTGACGCAAGAGATCAAAGGGCCCGCCATCATCATGCGAGCTGATGTAATTGAGTACGGAATACCCAGCCAAAGGCCCATGCAGACGCGTGGCATAATCACTGAACAGGGTTTCATAAGTCTTGTTGGCATCTGACTTGAAACCAAAATTGATGAGGCTGTCAAAACCATTCTGGTAAAAATTGACGGTCTGGCCGCTTCCCATGTCAAAGCCCTGACCATGGCCAATCGCATAGTTATACACTTCACCCGTCATGAAGAAAGCCTGGCTACCGAGCTTCTTTTTGGAATTAGCATGCTTCCAGTCTTCATAAGCGACACTGGCGAGGCCATGCAATTCTTTCCAGATTTCTGGCTCGGTATGCTTGGCCGTATCTGCGCGAAAACCATCAACACCGTATTTCTTCACCCAGTCCACATGCCATTTCATCAGATAGTAGCGTGGTGCACGTGGCAGACCCGTGCGCTGGAAAAAATCATCCAGCTCTTTGACTTCTTTATCGTAGCGCCCTTCTGCTTTCCATTTTTCTACCAGCACTGGCGGCAAGCTGACTGTAGCTTTGCTGTCTGTTCGTATATCCGGCAGGTTTTTCACCAGGGTGCAACTGACCGTGGTTTCAGTATCTTTATAAGTACAGGTGGGCGATGTTCTGACCCATTCATCTGGCCAGACCGGGTCTTGCTCCGTCACTGGCCCCAGGTGGTTCATGACCACGTCCAACAAGACACGCATGCCATGTGCATGGGCTGTATCGACAAACTCGCGCATGTCAGCTTCTGTGCCCAGGTTGGCATCGACACGAGTGAAGTCCTTGGCCCAGTAACCGTGGAAACCATATGATTTGCCAGTGCCCTCATCGGTACCGGCATGGATTTGCTCAACCGGCGGCGTCAGCCAGATGACATCGACACCCAGGTCTTTGAAATAGCCAGACTTGATCTTGGCTGTGATGCCAGCCAGGTCGCCGCCAGCGTAACCACGCTGGGGTGCCGCATCATTCTTGCGGCCATAGGCAAGGTCGTTTTTATGGTTGGCGTTATGAAAACGGTCTGTCAGTAAAAAATAGACAGTGGCGTTTTCCCATAAAAATGGCTGGGCTGTTTTTAGCTTGGGTGCAGCCAGCGATATAGAACTACAAGACGCGGCCAGCAGTGCTGCCAGTCCCAGTCTGATTGCTTTTACTTGCATGATGAGATTCCGGCTAATGCTGATTGCTTAAACGGTAGCAGCATTAGCTGCAGTCTTATCCATGTTTGATGCAGCGGATGCTTCCTCTGCAGCTTCATCTTTTACGAGCAAGGTCAGCAAGCCAGCCAATATCATGCAAAACCCACCCAACATCAACACCTTGACTGACTGATTATCAAAGAAATGCTTCAAGATCGCCCCCAGCACAACACCGGCAATGATCTGTGGTATCACCACGAAGAAGTTGAACAAGCCCATGTAATAACCCATACGGTTCGCTGGCAATGCACCTGCCAGAATGGCATAAGGCATGGTCAGCACACTGGCCCAGGCAATGCCCACACCCACCATGGGCAAAAGCAACATTTGCTTCGATGAAATCAGGAAGATACTCATCAGGCTGACACCGCCTATCACCAGACAGAGCATATGAACAAATTTGCGGCTGGTGATCTTAGCCAGTACAGGCAACAAGAAAGCCGCCAGTGCCGACACACCACCATAGACGGCAAACATGATGCCTACCCAGTTACCACCTTCCTGAAAAGCAGCTGACTGCGCATCGCTGCTATGGAAAACAGTTTGCGCAATCGAAGGCGTGGTGTACACCCACATGGCAAACAAGGCTACCCAGGTAAAGAACTGCACCAGCGCCAGTTGCACCATGGTCTTGGGCATCCTGAGGAAACCACCGAGGATTTCGCCAACGGCCTTGCCTATGCCCTGGTTGTTTTTACGCTCCTGTTTGAATTTTTCCAGATCGGCCGGAGGAATTTCCTTGCTGGTGAAGACTGTCCACATGACAGACAAGGCAAATATGGCACCACCAAAATAAAAGGAGTAGCGCACTGTGTCGGGGATCGCGCCATTCACTGGTACATTGCTGACACCCAGATAATCCGTAAATATCGTCGGCAACAAAGAGGCAATCACCCCACCGCAACCGATGAAAAAAGTTTGCATGGCAAAGCCCGCCGTTTGTTGCGAAACATCAAGCTTGTCGCCGACAAAGGCGCGGAATGGCTCCATGGAAATATTGATGGCGCTATCCATCATCCACAACACCGCTATTGCCATCCACAAGACGCTGGAATTAGGCATGAGGAACATGGCAATCGATGCCAGTATCGCGCCGATAAAAAAGAAAGGACGGCGGCGTCCCCAGAAAGGGTGCCAGGTATTGTCACTCAGGTAGCCAATGACGGGTTGCACCAGCAAGCCAGTAATGGGCGCAGCCAGCCAGAACAGGGCCAGCTCATCCGGATTCGCACCCAGGGTAGAGAATATGCGGCTGGTATTGGTATTTTGCAGCGCAAAGCCAAACTGTATGCCAAAGAAACCGAAACTCATATTCCACAACTGCCAGAACGACAGACGTGGTTTGTATGCAGATACTTGCATGGTGTTTTGTCCCCAAATTTATTATGAACTACTTATTGCGGTATTACTTATTGGCTAAAAACGACTTCCCAACAAAGTCACCATATTAAGAATGTCCGCATTTTGAAATACTACCACAGCGAAATGTAATCAAACTACATAAATTTTCAAGGACAACTACAAACGACGATCAGGTCTGATGAAAAAGGGAATATCGTTTAAAACCTCAACTTAAAAATAGCAATCTGTAGCAATACTACCCATCATTCTCTGGGCTTTCCCAGACTTATACTGGCACATCCGGACGTACCAAGCACATAAAGAAAATGCCCACTGCTCTTACAAAAGCAGCGGGCATTTCACCTGCAAAAAAGGAATTCAAAAATCTTATTTACTCCTGAAAATCAGTTCCTTCATTTTCTGCAATTTCGGATACACCACAGGCACGGTCATCATGGTGCTGGCGATGGCCATCAATAACAAGGCAGTAAAAGTTTCGCTGGTGATGATATTTTTATCCAGCAAAATATTGACGAAGATAATCATGATCAAAGCCTTGGTTTGCAATAACCAGCCTATGATGGATGCCTCGCCTTTTTCCCATTTGAGTATCTTGCCTGCGACCTGTATGCCTATCAGCTTGCCAGTGACAGATGCGACCAGCAGCACAGCAGCAGCTATGAACACCGCAGCGCCGCCTACAGCCCAGTTGGTGCGCAAACCCGTGCTCAGGAAAAACACTGGCATGATGGCCAGCAAGACATGGTGGCGCATGAGGTCCATTTTTTCCTGATTAAACCAGTGGGCATCCATCACAGCACCCGCCAGGAAAGCACCCACCATATAATGCAGGCCAGCCCAGTCAGCCGCAAAAGCGCAAGCGGCCAGCCAGATCAGGCCGACATACCAGCGGTCACGTTCTTCCAGCCAGACCATGAGTTTGCGGAACAACAGGGTAGCAACCGCAAACACAACCAAAAAGCCGACTTGTCGGCCTACCCTGGTCCAGTCCAGCAAGATCACCGCCAACACACCCCAGATGGCAATGTCGTCAAGGCTAGCGTAACGCAATATGCGCTGGCCTATGGGCTGGCGCAGGATATCTAGCTTTTCCATCAACAAAATCAGGATAGGCAAGGCAGTTACTGCGCAAGACATGCCCACGCCAAGTACAAATTGCCAGCTCATGGCCTTGGCCCCCATCCACCCATCCATGCTGAGCAGACCCAGACCAGCTACACAACCAAACAGCAAAGGCATACCTAAAGCGAGGCCGGCAGTGATGGTACTTTCGCGTCTGTATTCCCAGGCCTTCTTCAAGTCCAGTTCTATTCCGGCAATCATGACAAAAATCATGACAGCCCACCAGGCGATGCCATTCAATGATTGTATTACCTGGGGATTAAAGACAAACTTGTAGTAGTCGGGATAAATCGCACCCAACACACCAGGCCCCAGTAAAATACCAGTGATAATCTGCACTACTACCAGTGGTGCGTAATAGTCGGTTTTACCTACACGCCAGATCAGGTAAGGCAGCGTAAAAATCACAAACATCGCGATCAGAAAGATCTCGGTAGTGCTCATACCAGTATGCATAATTTATATTTTTTTGAGTTTATTTTTTATGCCCCACTGCTGGTGAAATCTTGCAGTGGCGCCTCCCCCCACTCAGTATTGAATCAGCTTCTGGCTTTGCAATACCGGGCAATATAGGCAGCATGTTCTGGCATGATGGCCACGCATTTCTGCACTACCTCACGCACACTATCGAGATATTCCATCGTGTCCGCTTCGGTCTGCAAATTTACCAGAGGATTGAGGTTTTCAGGAATTAAATTTTGACCTTCGAAAACCTGCAACCAGGCCACCTCGGTAAACAATTCAGTATCAACGCGCAACAAGCGCCCGCTTGCACGGAACAGGTCGATCTTATGTTGCAGACTATCTGGCACAGGCATATCGGCACAGGCTTTCCAGAAGGCAGAATCATCGCGCTGATTAAGTTTGTAATGCAGGATCACAAAGTCGCGGATGCGTTCATATTCAAAACGTGACTGACGATTGTATTCAGCGATATCGACAGCATTAAAACTCTGATCAGGGAAGAAGTCGATCAGCCTTGCAATGGCCGATTGTATGAGGTGAATGCTGGTGGATTCCAGCGGTTCGAGAAAGCCACTGGACAAACCTATTGCCACCACATTCTTGTTCCAGGTTTTATTGCGCATGCCGGTCTTGAATTTGATGACGCGCGGATCAGCCAATGGCCTGCCATCGAGATTGGACAACAAGACAGAAGCAGCTTCATCATCACTGACATACTGGCTGCAATACACATGGCCATTACCTATGCGATGTTGTAGCGGGATGCGCCACTGCCAGCCAGCGCGGTGCGCGGTGGCGCGGGTATAAGGCAAGAGTTCCGGCGCAGATTCACAAGGCACGGCCTGCGCCCGGTCGCAGGGCAACCAGTGCGACCAGTCTTCATACCCTGTCTGCAAGGTCTGCTCTATCAGCAAGCCACGGAAGCCGGAACAGTCGATAAATAAATCGCCGACGATACACTCACCATTTTCCAGGACGATGGCATCGACAAAGCCATCAGCTTCGCGCTGACTGACCGAGACTATCTTGCCTTCGGTACGTACCACTCCACGGGACTCTGCTATCTTGCGCAAATAACGCGCATACAGACTGGCATCAAAATGATAGGCGTGGGCAATCTGATGCAGCGGTGAATCAGGCATATCTTGCCGCGCTGGCATGAACTTATTTTCCTTGCCCATCATGCGGGTAATTGAATATGCGGCCAGGTTATCGGCCTTGCCCAGCTTACGCATTTTTTGCCAATACTGATCAAAACGCACACTGCCAAAATCCTGGCCTATGGTGCCAAAGCCATGCATATAGCGCTCACCCTGCTTACCCCAGTTGACGAATTCTATCGCCAGCTTGAACGTACCTTGTGTCTCACGCAGGAATTCATTTTCATCGATGCCGACGACCTGGTTAAATCTTTGTATCATCGGTATGGTGGCTTCGCCCACGCCGACAATACCAATTTCATCCGACTCTACTACACGTATCTGATATTGCCCCTGCAATACAGTAGCCAGGGCAGTTGCCGTCATCCAGCCTGCCGTACCACCACCAACAATCACTACATTTTTTATATTTGTATTTTGCATTTTGTCCCCTCCTGCTGACACTGCCAAAAAGCACCGACCAGTTTCAGGAGGATTGACGTCCAACTGAAACTGGCCGATGCCTTATAAAACAAAACCCCTGTGAGCATAAAGCTGACAGGGGCTGTATTGCAATCTGGTTTAGAACTTGTAGTTCACACCAAACAGATAAGTCCTGCCATACACTATCTTATCTGTGATCACATTAGGATCAGTATTGTATTGCTGGAACGGTGCATTGTTCCAGTTATTCGCTTGCGCCAGTATCGACAAACCTTTCAGGTAGCCAGTCTGGAATTCATACGACAATTGCAGATCAACGATGGTTTCACCCTTGATGAAAGTCAGTTGCTGGTTATCCTGGAAGTCGCTGATCTGACCAAGGAAGTCAGAACGCTTGCGTCCGGCAATTGCCACCTGGAAGCCATTTTTTTCGTAGTACAAACGCAGGTTACTGACGCGCTTGGACAAACCTGGCAATGGAATCGTCTCGGCACTGATATTGGAAGTACCAAAACCGAATGCAGGCAAAGTGATCTGGCTGGAAGTATCAGAATGATTCACCATCACACCAAAACCATCCAGAACTGGAGTGATCAGCGAGAAAGGAATATTCAGGGCAACTTCAAAGCCATGGATATTGCCACCGTTTCCATTTTGTGGCGTCGTCAACAAACCAACGGTAGAACCCTGATATGGGCCAGACAGAGGCAAAGGTGTGTTCGCACTGACGAATGGTTTAAAGTCGAAAGTACGTGGCGCACGATAAATATACGTATCGAGTTGCTTATAGAAACCGGCAACACTGAAATAACCTTTCTTGCCGAAATATTTTTCGTACGACAGGTCAAAGGCCTTGGCACTGAAAGGTTTCAGCTCCGGATTACCACCACTGCCACCAAGGATAGGGAATGGACCACTGGTTTTGACGCCGAATTCCTGACTGGCACGCAGATCATCCATATTTGCGCGTGACAAAACTTTAGCCATACCAAGACGCAGGAATTGTTCTTTACCCAGATCGAAAGACACATTCAGGCTAGGCAAGAAATCAGAGTAAGACTTGCCACCAGCCACAGTCTTGTAAGGGCAAGTGTCAACAGTGATACCTGTACACTTGGCCAGATCAACCTGGTTACCTGTAGATTGCTGATTGGTATGAATAAACTGACCGCCGAAATTACCGCGGTAATTAAAGCCCATCAACTGGCCTTCGAGATCGCCCATGGCATAGGCTGTCGTGACTTTTTCATTGACAGACCAGTCTTTAGCCAGCACAGATGCATCAACCCAGCGCGACAACTCATAAATCGACCCCAAAGAACCATCAGGATCAAATGAGGCGACTGGCAAACCAACCGTGCCAGCTATCGAAGTTGCACTGCCAGGCATGGTCGCGGCTGCATAGCCACCACCACCTTTGACTACCAGGCGGCCTTCCTGACCAGTGCGTGATTTCTCACGGTCAGTATAGTTAAAGCCAAATTGCGCTGCCACGACAGGGCCAAAACTCACGTCGCGTTTGGCGATCAGACGTATGCTATTCACCTTGTCATTGATATCAGGGAGGGCAACATAACCTGCCTGAGGTGTATTGGGACCACCACCCCAGCCATCCACGTCCGTCAGTTTAGCGACTGCGCGGTCTGCATAGTTCAGGCTGGTTGTGTATTTGACGTCAGAAAAATTACCACCGTTAAAGCCGGTATAAGAGATGGAACCCAGGGATGCTGCATCACCAGGCTGGCCAGCAGTTGTTTCATAGCGCTTGCTATGCTTGATAGCTTTGGAATAAGACAGGTCAGCTATTGCCGTCCACTCATCGAGCTTCAATTCATTATTCCAGCCTACCGAGGTCAGCTTGTCGTCCGCGCTTTCTTTGTGATTACGCACCACGCCCTTGTAGTTGCTGAAAGTGCCTGAAGTAGCAACGCCATTAACTATCGTTGCGTTGGTCAACACACCATTTGGATCATAACCACCGGCGGAGCCAGCGACTGCGCCTTCCAGACCGGTCTTTTTCAGACTGGTAGAACCGGCAGAATAGAAGACATCAACTGCTGACTTGAAATTCTTGCTTGGCTTATATTGCAAAGTCAGAGATGCACCATCGCGGTTGTTTTTACTGGTTTCAGTATCGGCCTTAAAGCCACCCGGTGCCTTGACCAGGCTACCGTTGTAATCCACATCTGGTACCCAGCCACCCCAGGAATCAAATTTCTGCTGGCCACCGCCATCTTCCTTGAACTTGGTCAAGCCGAGTGAAATACCAATAGTGCGATTGGCAAACTGGTCTACGTAAGAGAAAGATGCACGGTCGCCTGTGCCCTCTTCGGAGCCTGATTGTACGCCCGTGCGTTGTTTGCGATAGCTGGCTGCCAGTACACGCTTGCCAAAATCCAGCGGCTTGAGTGTATTCAGATCAATAGTTGCGGCCAGACCCTGACCAACCAGTGCTGCGTCTGGTGTTTTATAGATCAATACGGAACCCATGAGTTCAGCCGGGAACAGATCAAATTCAGGGCTGCGGGCATTGCCCGTGGAAGCCTGTTCGCGACCATTCAGCAAGGAGCCATTGAAACTTGGGGACAAGCCACGCACGCTGACATCTGCTGCCTTGCCGGATGAACGGCTACGCTGTGCAGTAACACCAGGCAAACGGGCGATCGATTCTGCCACGCTGGCATCGGGCAATTTGCCTATGTCTTCAGCAGAAATTGCCTCGACGATGGAATTGGAATTTCTCTTGATCGAGATGGCTTCTTCTATACCCTTGCGGATGCCTGTCACGACCACAGTATTGTTTGCAGCCTCTTGCGCAGTAGCGATGTCGGTCATACCAAATATCAACACCGCACATCCAGCTGCAACCGGACTCAACTTAAAAGAAAAACGGTGCAGAGCTTCGCCCTGCCGACGCTTTTGCGTAGCTTGTTTCATGTAATGTCCCCTCACACTTTTATTTGACTTGCACTCTTTGAGTCACCAGACAGAAACCCAACATTCCAGTCTGGCAATCAGAACCCAACGTTCCGAGATGAATTTTGTACTAAAACTAGATTCAATGTCAAACGGAGACTACAAAATACTACAAAGAAAATACATGCACCAGATGTGCCCACTATAGTAAGTCGTGCTCTATGCACTGAAATGTGTTGTGTATGCCCCACAAGCGGGCAATAGATCAATGTAGTTAGACTACTTTATGTAATTAGACTACTTATTAAATTAAAAAGATTTGATATGCAAGGCCAGGCAAAAACACTGGCAAACGCTATCCCTTCAAGGAAAAACTGAAGTATCAAGGCTATGCTCGGGCCTGGATGGCAGGCTTAAGACATGCAGGATTTGTCACGGTATCGTTCTGCTGCCATGTCAAAAGAGTCGTGCCGCTATTGCCGCAGGTCGTAGGGAATTTTGTGTTTTTGCGTTTTTTTGCAGATGGTGAGACAGAGACATTCATGCCGGACCAATAAGCCCCGGCTCTTACATCATTCAAGCGACCAGGTTTCGTAATCAGGTTTTATACGTAAAGCTCACCCTGGGCAACCAGACAGACTTGTCCATGTACCAGAACAGTTTCATCTTCGGCATTCAGGTTCACATGTAATTCACTGGATCTGTGCACATATGCACCCTGAGTGAAAATTTGCGCATCGCCAGCCTGTGCACGCTGGTGCCTGACCATATATGCGCCAGCAGGCCCGACGGCGCTGCCAGTGGCGATATCTTCAACCTTGCCTTCGTTGTCCCAGGTGCGCCCTTCACGGCGCTGTACATCAAGCACGTAAACAAATTTTGCACCCACGCTTGCCAGCAGGGATTCAAATTTCTCATGGCATATGCGTGCCTTGTCCAGATGTTGCTGGATCGGCACGATCAGATAAGGCAGGCCCGTCGATACTACTTGCAAAGGCAAGCCTGCAGCCTGGTCATGGGCGTGCAGGTTCAGGGCTTTCAGGAAATTTTCAGCAATACTGCTTGTCAGGGGTTCACCAAAGCTGGCCTTACCCTGATTCATTTCAGCAAAAAAATTACCGTTCTCTTGCCTGCTGCTGGCAAATACACTGCGTTCATTCAAGACAAACTCAAATTCTGCAGTCTTGCTTTCAGGCTGGTAACGCTGATGCAGGCAGGCTGCTGCACCGATGATAGGGTGGCCTGCAAAACCCAGTTCTTCTTCCATGGTAAAAATGTGGGTGCGCCACCTGTCCTGCCCTTCCAGTTTTTGCAGGAAGATGCTTTCGAACTGGCGCATTTCCCGTGTCATGGCCTGCATCATATAGGCTGACAAGGTTTGCTCGAGCACAAAGATACTCAGGCCATTGCCTGCCAGCGTCTGCCTGGCAAAGACATCCACCATGGTAAATGGGAAAACTTGTTTTTTCACTTTTTGCTCCCTTGGCAGCTCCAGTTCAGAACCATGTCACCAGTATAGGCAAAAAATCTTTGGCACCAGGCAAATTCTCAGCCAGTTTTCTTTTGTTGACGTTGCCAGTGCCTGGCATATAAATGCAGGCCCGTCATGGGCAATAAAAACCAGAACAGCCCATTAGCAATCACACTGACTCTGGTGAAACCAAAATGGTAGTGATAAGCAGTATCATCTATATACACCGCCACATACGGAAAACCGGCGAACCAGCCTTCACCCGCTATATTTGGATACGGCAACAGCATCCAGAAAGTGCCCAGCCACGATGCTAAACCCAACAACACCCCGGCCAATAAGCTGAGGTAAAAGTGTTTTCGCCAGTTTCCGGGACTAGCACCTGAAAACAACAGATACAGGTTGCTACATAGACTATAAGAACCTGCCAACACCAGCAAACTGGCAGCTACAAAGATAGTGATTAACATGATCTGTCAAGCCAGAAAAGAGAAAGCAAATACTGACAAAAAGTCAGGCATCAAAGGGACATCATAACACCCGGATTTCTGTGATTTCTTGCAGTCGTTGTAAAACCGCGTTGTTTTTGAAGATTTAACCTTACATGGCTTGATAGTCCGGTTCGACTGAATTATTCTGGACTCGATGTGTTTCAGAATAAAAAATAAAACCATGTCCCTTCTGCCTTCGCTGTCACGCCTGCCTCTTTGCGTTATCTTACCCTTGCTGTTGCTAAGCCATAGTGTATTGGCGGCTGACTCCAATGAAGAAGAAGACCTGGCTCTGGTATATGGTGACAAATCCATGATCAGCATCGCCACAGGCAAACCTCAAAGCCTGCGGCGGGCACCTGCCGTGGCTTCGGTTATAACGGCAGAGGATATACGCGCACAGGGTTTCACCGACATCGACCAGGTGCTGGAGACCATACCCGGCATGCATGTCAGTCATGCTGCCATTTTATATTTTCCGGCGTACATCATGCGTGGCATAGGTGGTGGTGGTGTCACTAACCCGCACATGCTGGTATTGCAAAACGGCATACCCATGACTACCTCGTACACTGGTGACAAGGGACAAATGCTGTGGCACGCCATTTCGGTTGAAAATGTCTCCCGGATTGAAGTCATTCGCGGTCCAGGTTCTGCCTTGTATGGCGCAGATGCCTATTCCGGCGTCATCAATATCATCACCAAGACAGCCGACGAAATAGCTGGCACTTTTGCGGGAGCTGGCCTGGGCTCTTTCCGCACCCGTGATGCCTGGGCATTGCATGGCGGGCAATGGGGTCCATTCAAGCTCGCCGCTTACCTGCGCGTCGGTGCCACAGATGGTCAGAAAGAAGTCCTGCTGGCTGATGCCCAGTCCAGGAATGACAAACTGTTTGCTACCCATGCCAGCCTGGCACCAGGCAGCGTACATACCGGCCTCAATCCTGTCGATGCGAATCTGGATGTCAGCATGGGTAACTGGCGCTGGCGCTCCAGTTTATTGAGCAGGACGAATATGCAGACTGGCGCAGGAGTATCTTCGGCACTTGATTTTGGTGGTGATACGGCGACGACAGAAAGACTGACTTCTGACCTGTCCTGGACGGACCCGGCTTTTGCACAGGACTGGGCACTGGGCAGTACGCTGAGCTTCATGTATTACACTGAAAAAAGCAGCCTGCAACTCTTGCCGCCCGGGACCAGGTTACCTACTGGCGTCTTCCCGGATGGGATGATAGGCGGTCCTTCACGTTGGGAAAGACAATTGCGTCTGTCTGCCTTTGCCAGCTACACAGGCTGGGCCGATCATCAGTGGCGCATAGGACTTGGGCATGATGATACCAATCTGTACCGCACACAAACAATCAAGAATTTCCTGCTGAGCCCTGCCGGCATCCCGATACCGACCGGGCCAGTCATGGACTACAGCCAGCTACAACCTCATATATTGCCAACGCGCAGGCAAAATGATTACCTGTATCTGCAGGATGAATGGAACCTGGCCAAGGACTGGACCATCACAGTTGGCCTGCGCCATGATCGTTATTCCGATTTTGGTGGCACTACCAATCCCCGCCTGGCTCTTGTCTGGGATGCGCGACACGATCTGACCGCCAAGTTTTTATATGGTCGTGCTTTTCGCGCCCCTGCGTTCAATGAATCACGTGGACTCAATCCTGTCGCCAACGGCAATCCGAACCTAAAACCTGAGCGCATAGCTACTACAGAGCTGGCCCTTTCCTGGCAAGCCAGCAAAGATGTCTTGCTGAATCTGAACGTATTCCGCTACAACATGCAGGACATCATTCGCTCAATTGCCAATCCCACACCAGGCACTGGTTCGACTTTCTTCAATACTGGCAATCAAAACGGCAAAGGCCTGGAATCAGAGCTGCGCTGGGATGTCAATAAAGACTTGAAATTGCTGGCTAATTATTCTTATCAACATTCTGTCGATGAAAGCACGCAAACCGATGCAGGCTACGCCCCGCACCATCACTTGTATGCGAGGGCAGACTGGCAAATCAGTTCCGGCTGGGCCGTCAGCCCGCAAGTAAACTGGGTAGCAGACCGCCGCCGTACGGCTGGTGATCTACGCCCCGCTATCGCCGACTACACCAGCCTGGACCTGAGTTTGCGTTCGCTGCGTGGAAGGGGTAAATGGGAATGGACAGCAACGGTCCGTAACCTCTTCAATGCCGACATACGTGAACCCAGTATCGCTCCCGGACTGGCCATTCCAAATGACCTGCCCATGGCACCCAGAGCCATCTACCTGCAAGTCATGTATAAAATGTAATTCCACAAAAAATACAAGACAGGATGCGGCATTCCCGCCACACTGCATGGCAGGAGACTTGTAAAGCATTGATACTTTCAGCAGCAGGATGCGGAAACCGGTGACAGTCCTTGCCAGCAGATTTATGATGAATGCATTAAAGCAATGACTGACCTCGGGAGGAATGATGTACTTGCCACCACATACAGCCATGCTGACAGCCATACTCTTGTCATTTTCACTGGCAGCCCATGCCAGTGCAGACAATAATGAAGAAGACGATGATCTGAAGGCCATTTATGGCGACAAGCTGACCGTCAGCATTGCCACAGGCAGCCAAAAATCCTTGCGACTGGCTCCCGCCGTCACCAGTGTCATCACTGCCGCTGATATCCGTGCCATGGGGGCTACTGATCTGGATCAGGTTTTGGAAACCGTGGCTGGCATGCATGTCGAAAAAATAGGTGCCAACTATTTTTCCGCCTATGTATTGCGTGGCATTATCAATGAACTCAATTCGCAAATCCTGGTGTTGCAAAACGGTGTGCCAATGACGGTGCTGCTAACCGGTAACAGGTCACGACTCTGGGGTGGCTACCCCTTGCAGCATATCTCGCGCATTGAAATCATACGCGGGCCAGGCTCTGCCTTATATGGAGCAGATGCCTATAGTGGCGTGATCAATATCATCACCAAAAATTCCACGGAAATACAGGGCACAGAATTTGGTGTCACCGCCGGTTCATTTTCTACCCGTGATGTCTGGATACAGCATGGCGGAAAATTGGGCAGCATGGACTTTGCTGCCTATTTGCGGACAGGTAAAACCACAGGTAGTGCCAGCATCATTGAAGCCGATGCACAAACCGGGCTGGACCGCGTGTTTGGCACGCATGCCAGCCTGGCACCTGGCCCCATGAATAACGGCCACGATGCAATTGATGCCAATCTTGATTTAAGCTACGAAAAATGGCGCTGGCGCAGCAATTTCATCTTGCGTGACAACATAGGTACGGGTACTGGCGTTTCTTCTTCCCTCGACCCGGTTGGTAAACTGAAAAGCCAACGCCTTACTTCAGACATCTCCTGGAGTGACAACCATATAGGACAGGACTGGGGCCTGGGCTTCAATCTCAGCTACGTGCAATACTTGCAGCGTCTGCCAATGCCTCTTGTGCTTTATCCGGCAGGTGTTACTTTCCCCACGGGCAGTTTTCCAAATGGCATCATAGGATCACCAAATACTTCAGAACGGCAAATACGTGTTTCGGCTTATGCCATGTATTCAGGCTGGCGCGAGCATCAGCTACGTATCGGTGTCGGGCATGATGACCTGAACATGTACGATACTTATGAATTCAAAAATTTCCTGATTACCCCGGCTGGGCTACCCCAACCAGCAGGGGCAGTACAAACGTATACCGGCACGCTGGCATTTCTCGAGCCACACCGGCGCAAGATTGACTATGTGTACATTCAGGATGAATGGCAATTCGCTCCCGACTGGAACCTGACCGCAGGGCTCAGGCATGACCGTTACTCTGATGTCGGCAGCACCACCAACCCGCGTCTGGCGCTGGTGTGGGATGCAGCCTATAACCTGACCGGCAAACTCATGTATGGTGAAGCTTTCCGTGCGCCGTCTTTTGCCGAGCTGTACAGCATCAATAATCCAGCCCAGCGTGGCAACCCGTCCATACTACCTGAGAGCATCAAAACGCTGGAGGCGGCCCTGATCTGGCAGGCGCGCAGTGACTTGCAGGCAAAATTCAATATTTTCCAGTTCAAGATGAAAAACCTGATACGCACCGTGCCCAATGCGATCAAAGGAACTGGCAGCTCCTATGCCAATACCAATAGCCAGGAAGGGCATGGCATGGAAATGGAATTGAACTGGCAAGCCGGCCGCCAGTTGCGATTAAGCGGTAATTACAGCTATCAAGTCAATACAGACCAGATCACCAATCAGGATGCCGGTTATGCGCCGCACCACCATGTCTTCGCACGCGCCGACTGGCAACTTGCACAAAACTGGTTATTGAGCCCGCAATTCAACTGGGTGGCAGGACGCAAGCGCACCGTTGGCGACTTGCGCCCACCAGTGGCTGACTACAAGACTCTTGATCTCAGTCTGCGCACCAATGCCGGTGCATGGGAAATATCCGGCAGCATACGCAATCTGACAAATGCCGACGCCCGTGAACCCAGTTTTGCGCCGGGCAGTATCCCGAATGACATACCACTGGCGAAACGCAGTTTTTATCTGCAGCTCATGTATAAAATGTGATCGTCACTTTATGTATGAGCGTTAGCTTTGCAGCACGAAGCGGCAAGCCTGTTTGTTTAGGCAGAATTCAGTTCACGATCAAAAATAAAACGAGTTGTGCTCACCAACTCTTGTTTGAAATCACAAAGTGTCAGAAGCTTTGAGTAAAATAGCGCCTGACTCTGAAACATAGTGACCAACCGGACTACCTTGCATACTCCTATCAATTATCAGGTTTTTCCTTCCCACCCCAAATTATCTCCATTACTCATGCATGTCATGGTGGTGGAACTGGATGCTTGCGAAGCATTTTTACCTGCCAGCTTAAGTCCTGCCATCATGCTGTTTGCCCATGGCGGAGGGGTAGTGATACAGGAGGATCAATCCGAGATAGTCGCCGAGCGCTTCTTTTTACGCGGCCCTGTGATGGAGTCTACGCACGTTCGATATGAAGCAAAATCTCTGGCATTGTCAGTATGTTTTCGCCCTGGCATGTTGCAGCAAGCCACGGGCATCAATGTTGCCAGCATTGCGGGGAATGCCCTGCCCTTTCATGAACTGGTAAGCGCAGAGCGTGTCCAGGCCTTCTTGCAAACGCTGGACGATCTGCGGGATGTCAGTGCCATCGTTGCACTATTTCAGGAATTTTTACTTGATGTGCTGGATCACAGGCCCAGAAGCAGTATGGGTGCGGCATTTCTGGCAGCCCACAAAAAAATCTTCTTTCCCTTGCTGGAATTATCCGAGTATTTTGGCATAGGTCAAAGGCAACTGGAGCGACGAGTGCGTGAAAATTTTGGTGTCACCCTGCGCGATGTCAGGCGCATAGTCCGATTTGGTTTTTCCCTGCCATACATCATCAAGCCCGATGTCGCCTGGGGTGACCTGACTCAAATTGCCCAGGATGCCGGTTATTACGACCAGGCGCACATGCACCGCGAATATCTGGAACTGGCAGGCATACCACCGGCGCAGCTCAGGCAAAAAATCAGTGCCCGTGATCCTGCCTACTGGATTTATCTGATCTCAGATAAAGACTTCAATAATCTTTTTCTGATGATAGATTGACGGGTCGGTACAAATTTGACGCTTTGGTACAAGTAAGAATCAGGCTAATTATTTAAACTGTTTTTCATTACAGACATGAGAAACGTGATGAATATGAGCCAGGACAAAAACAACATTCGAAAACCGCTGCAAGTGCGTCAATTAAAAATCGATTTATCCCAGGGATTCTCACGTCACTGGTTGGGAGGTGATGCCTTCCGCACCCATTTGTTCAATGCACAGTCCTTCAGCTTCCCGCTCGGTGAGCAATATTTCATCGACAGCGTCAAAGCAGCCCTGCCCTTGCTCAAGGATGAGCAACTGAAAGAAGAGATCAAGGGTTTCATAGGCCAGGAAGCCAGTCACCGCCATATCCATGCACAATATAATCAGCATTTGAATACACAGGGATTGAGCTATTTTATCGAGCCATTCGTCAAGTGGCGCATACGCAGTGCCGCCAGTGTCAGCGTCAAAAGCAATCTCGCCATCACGATCGCGTATGAGCACTTCACCGCCATTTTTGCCGATGGTGCATTGAGTGAGCCATGCTGGATAGGTGATGCAGAAGAACCGTTGAAAACCTTGTGGACCTGGCATTCCATAGAAGAGACAGAACACAAATCCGTGGCCTTTGACACTTATCATGCGATAGGTGGCGGTTATCTGCGACGCATAGCTTGGTTTTTGTATGTGACCATGCTGTTCAGTTTTGATACCACGGTGCAAACCTTGCATTGCCTGTATCGCGATGACCAATTATTCAAACTCAGGACCTGGTGGCAGGCGCTTAAATATTGTCTGCGTCCACGTGGCTTGCTGTGGTTTTCACTGCCACATTACCTGGCTTATTTCAAACCTGGCTTCCAGCCCTGGGAACGCGAGAATCTGTATCTGACCGAGCAATGGCTGGCAGAACAAAAGCCTGTTTACCGTGAGATCGGCAAACCTGTTGAATCTTGAAAAGCCTGCGCCCAAAGAAAAAGCTCGCCGTCGGCGAGCTTTTTCTTTGGAGATTACATTCAGGAACGCAGTTCTAGTCCTGACAAACCGCTTAGCTTAATGCTGCAGCAAAGTATTCACTTCTGCCAGATCGTCTTCCTTCAAGGTACCTGCCGCAGATTTCAAACGCAGGCCATTCAGGATAGTGTCATAACGCGCTTTCGCCAGCGTCTGACGTGTGGTGTACAACTGTTGCTGTGCATTCAGTACGTCGATGTTGATACGCACACCAACCTGATAACCAAGCTTGTTGGAATCCAGTGCGGATTGGCTGGAAATTTCAGCCGCTTCATAGGCTTTCACCTGTGCCAGACCAGAATTCACACCGACAAATGCCTGGCGTGCACCCTGTGCAGCAGTACGGCGGGCGTTTTCATAATCACTGCGTGACTTGTCTTCCAGCGCAATCGCTTCCTTGACACGGCTGTCAACAGAAAAGCCAGAGAAAATCGGAATATTCCACTGCACACCTATGGTAGTCGGTTTGACGACGCCAGTACCGTTAGGATTAGTTGCGCCTGCATTTGAAGTACGGCCAGTGCTGGCGACCAGATCAACTGTAGGATAGTGTCCAGCACGATTTTTTTGTATCTCGCGCTTGGCAATTTCTACTGCCACTTGCGAAGCCACCACACCAAAATTTTGTTTTTCTGCAGAAGATACCCAGTCATCAATCACAGCTGGTTGTGGCTCGCTCAGTTTGACGCCAACTTTCAGGGTAGCCAGTTCACCAGCATCCTTGGCGATAATTTGCTGCAGAGCCGCGCGCTTGACTTGCAAGTCACTCTGACCGGCAAATTCCTGCGCCGTTACCAGGTCATAACGAGCCTGCGCTTCGTGGGTATCAGTAATAGTCGAGGTACCCACTTCAAAATTGCGTTTGGCAGAAGCCAGTTGTTCGGAGATCGCGCTTTTTTGTGCGCGCAAGGTTTCCAGCGTATCCTGAGCTGCCAGTACATCAAAATAGGCCTGGGCAACACGCAAGATCAAATCCTGTCTGGCTTGTGCAAACTGCGCTTCGCTGACCAGCAGGGATAACTTGCTCTGTTCGTATTGCTGCCAGTTACCCCAGTTGAACAAGGGTTGGGACAGGGCCAGGGTCCACATATTGGTCACACCTTTTAAAGTGCGGGAACCGGAAACCACGTCGTTTTCGGCATCGGTACTCGACTTGGTGTCACTACCTTTCAGAGCGATACCGGGCAACAGACCTGCACGACCTTGCACAGGTTTTTCCTGACCTGCTGTCAGGCTGGCGCGGGCACTTGCATACTGCGCATCATTTGCCAAAGCATCCTTGTATATTTGCAGCAAATCAGTCGCATTTGCATTCATCGTCAAGAAAGCAGAGGCCAGCAGTGTGGCAAGAATAGGATTACGCATGTAAGGCTCCGAAAAAAAGTAAATTAATAAGTGGGCATACCCGTATCAACTTGTTGTGCCCATGCATGCACACCACCAGTCAGATTAATTGTTTGGGTATAGCCCTGACGCTCTAAAAAATTTGCTACCTGCATACTGCGCCCGCCGTGATGGCAAATACAGACAATCACGTCATCCGGTTCCAGCTCATGAAAGCGAGTTGGCACTGTCTGCATGGGCATCAATTGCACACCCGGGATATGACAAGTTTCATACTCCCAAGGTTCCCGTACATCGAGTAAAACCGGGGCTTTTTTACTACTATCGTTTAACCATTGCGCCAACTCTGTTGCAGTAATGTTTTCCATGACATGTCTCCCGTTTTGTTCTCAGGATTACAGGCTGAAATGTGAAACCGGCTTGGCACCTGGTGCTGCCTCAACCACGGTTTCAAACAGGTTTTGCTTGTTCACCGCAGACGCGGAAGTACGCGTGAATAACTGTGCTGTCAATGCCGGCAGTTGTCCGACGAAAGCCAGCAAGCGGCCACCCACATTCAATTGCTGCTGCAAATGTTCGGGCAATTCTTCCAGGCCGCCAGCAATGACGATGGCATCATAGCTGCCAGTATTTTTATCACTGAAGGCATCCGCCAGAACCACATCGACATTGCTGACATGATTGCGATGCAGATTGCCGGTCGCCAGTTCATGCAAAACTTTGGATGATTCCAGCACAGTCACGTGACGGGCAGAGTAAGCCAGCAAGGCCGCCAGATAACCAGTGCCAGCACCTACCAGCAAGACATTTTCCTGTTTCTTCAACGCCAGCTCTTGCAGGATGCGCGCTTCCAGCTTGGGTGTCATGGCCTTGCTGCCATCGGGCAAAGGTAATTCAGTATCAAAGAACGCCAGGCTTTTTTGTTCTGCCGGGAAATAATCTTCGCGTTTAACCACAATCAGCATATCCAGTACTTCCTGGTTCAACACATTCCAGGGGCGGATTTGTTGCTCTATCATGTTGAAGCGTGCTTTTTCGATATTCATTTCTATACTCGATTGCAAAATTGATGGAAACGGCATTTTATCAAAGCGCTTGGGCAGTTTGACGATTACCGCGCCATTTTTGCGTAATCCATAGACCAAGATCATCCAAATACGTATAAATCACTGGCACCACCACCAAAGTCAGCAATGAAGACGTGATAATCCCGCCTATCACAGCCTGGCCCATGGGGGCACGCTGCTCGGAACCTTCAGACAAGGCAAATGCCAGTGGCACCATGCCAAACACCATCGCCAGCGTCGTCATCAGGATGGGGCGCAGGCGCACATGGGCGGCTTCCAGCAAGGCTTCCATGCGGTCCATACCTTCTTTTCTTGCCTGATTAGCAAAATCTACCAGCAAAATCGCATTTTTGGTAACTAATCCCATCAACATGATGAAGCCAATGATGGAAAACATATTCAGCGTAGAGCGGAAGAACATCAAAGCCAGGAAAACACCGATCAAAGTCATGGGCAAAGCTGACATGATGGCTATCGGTTGCAAGAAACTGGCGAATTGCGATGCCAAAATCATATAAATGAAAATCACCGCCAGGGCCAGGGCAGACAAGGCATAGCCAAAAGACTCAGTCATATTCTTGGTGGCACCACCCATCTTGTAGCGATAGCCAGGTTGCCATTGCATGCCTTCCAACACTTTTTTGACCTCGGCACTAACTTCACCAGCTGAGCGGCCCACCACATTGGCTGACAATTCAACTTCGCGGTTGAGGTCACGGCGGTTGATCTGGTTCGCTCCTGTTGATGGCTTGATGTCTGCCACCTGACGCAAAGGCACCATTTTTGGTGAACCGTCTGCATTGGTTTGCGTACTGCTCAGCATCAGGCGCGAAAGATCTTCAGGATTATTCCTGTCATTCGGTGACAGGCGCACGGTAACATCATAGTTTTCATCATCCGGTGCACGCCAGGTAGTGGCAATTTCACCTGCCAGCAAAGGCCGCAAGGCGCCACCTATCTGGGCTACACCCACACCGAGGTCAGCAGCAATATCACGACGCGGCTGCACCGAGATCGTCGGCTTTTGCGCTTTCAGGCTGGAATCCAGATCCACCAGGCCAGGAATAGCGCGTAATTTGTCCTGCACCAGCTCCGACAATTTCGCCAGCTCAGCCAGATCACTGCCCTGCAAACTGAAACGCAAATTCTTGTTATCACCACCTACGCCATCCAGCGCACCGATATGCGTGACCGTGATACCGGCTATCTGGCTCAGGCGGGTGCGCAGTGGTACTGACATCTGGCTGGTCGTCCTCGCCCTGTCCTTGCGTGGTACCAGGCGGATAAAGGTGGTCACATAATTCTTGCCCTGTGCCGAGCCGGTATTCACTGTGCTATAGGTATCCAGCACTTCAGGGAATTCCTTTACTACCGCTTCTACCTGATGCACCTTGGTCTCAGTCAATTCCAGTGACGAGCCTACTGGTGTGTAGTAGTTGACGCCCGTTTCAGAATAATCAGCCTGCGGTACAAATTCTGAACCGATCAGACCTGTGCCCGGTATTGCCAGGCCCAGGAAAAAAGTCAGTACAGCGATCAGCAAGGTTTTGATGCGGTGCTTGAGCGACCAGCGCAGCATCACCTGATAGCCGCGCGAAAACCATTGCACGCCACGTTCAAACTGTTCCAGCACACGGCCTATGCTATTTGCATACCAGCCCTTGCGAATGGACTTGCCGTTTTCATCTACCGTAGGATGGCCATGGGCATCCGGATCAGGCCAGATCGACGACAGCATAGGGTCCAGCGTGAAAGAGACAAACATGGAAATCAATACGGCGGCGGTGACGGTAATACCAAACTGATGGAAAAAGCGGCCGATAATCCCGCCCATGAAACCCACAGGCAAGAACACGGCAACGATGGAGAAAGTCGTCGCCAATACCGCCAGACCTATCTCTGCCGTACCTTCCAGCGCTGCCGTATGGTGATCCTTGAACTTGCCGTTGACCTTCATTCCAGCATGACGCACGATGTTTTCACGCACGACGATGGCATCATCAATCAGCAAACCCACGCACAGCGACAAAGCCATCAGGGTGATCATGTTGATGGTGAAGCCAAACATGTCCATGAACAGGAAAGTGCCTATCAAGGCCACCGGCAAGGTCAGGCCAGTGATGACCGTTGAGCGCCACGAATTCAGGAACAGGAAGACGATCAAGATGGTCAGTGCTGCACCTTCGATAAGAGTGCGACGCACATTCTCAACACCTACACGTATCTGGCGTGAACCATCCTTGATGACTTGTACTTTGACGCCAGGAAACTGTGCCTGCAATTGCGGTTCCAGTGCCTTCAGTGCATCGGTCAGTCCATTCGCAACCTCAATCGTGTTCTGCCCTTGCGCCTTCAAAATATCCAGTGCCACGGTACGCTGGCCGTTGTACAGGGCCAGGCTCTCTTGCTCTTCCTGACCATCCACCACGCTGGCAACTTGCGACAGCAGTACCGGCTGGCCACCGCGGCGGGCGACGATGATGCGGGCAAAGTCTTGCGGGTTCTTGATGCGGCCCTGTATCTGCACGACTTTTTCATTATCAAGTGCACGGATGGCACCGGTAGGCAACTCCTGGTTTTCATTGCGCAAGGCATTGATGACCTGATCAACACCCAGACCCAACGACTCCATTTCACCAGGCTTGAGATAAATCTTGATTTCGCGCTTGACGCCACCGACCAGGGTAACCGAGCCTACTCCACGTACATTTTCCAGACGCTTTTTCACCAGTTGATCACCGATGGTGGTCAGTTCACGGAAATCGCGCTTCTTGATCTTGTCGTCATTCGTCACCGAGACCGAGAAGATGGGTTTGTCAGAAGGGTCATAACGAGTCACCCTTGGTTCTTTGACTTCTTTGCGAAAGCCTGCCTTGATGAGGGCCACTTTTTCACGCACATCCTGTGCTGCCTGTGCAGGATCAACGGTCAGGTCAAACTCCAGAATGACGACAGAGGTGCCTTCGTAAGAACGCGAAGTCAGGGCGCTGATACCGTTGATGGTATTGACAGTCTCTTCAACCTTGCGGGTGATGTCGGACTCTATGGTCTCAGGCGCTGCACCGGGATAATCGGTCTGGATCACCACCACAGGAAAAGTAATATCGGGGAACTGGTCTACCCGCAAACGTTTGTAAGAGAACAAACCCAGCACCACAAAGGCCACCATCATCATGGTCGCCAGCACCGGGTTGCCTATGCTGATACGTGTGAACCACATGATTACACCTTGCCTGTCGTTGTAATCAGCTTCACAGCCACGCCTGCACGCAGGCGACCCAGATTTGCTTTGACTATCTTTGCTTGCGGTGCAAGGCCAGAAACTACCTCAACCACAGGCTTGCC
Organism: Undibacterium sp. GW821-FHT07F11; assembly: GCF_059418665.1. NCBI lineage: Bacteria > Pseudomonadati > Pseudomonadota > Betaproteobacteria > Burkholderiales > Oxalobacteraceae > Undibacterium > Undibacterium sp. GW821-FHT07F11. The sequence goes on along the minus strand of NZ_JBWKQH010000005.1, from coordinate 470,067 downwards.
CTGGCTTTCGCCACGCAGGCCCAGCTTCACCGGCTTTTGTTGCAAGACATTGTTTTCTATCGCATACACGAAAGCCTGTTCAGCTTCGTACTGTATGGCAGTATCAGGCACGGTCAATACTTCAGATTTTTTATCAACCACCAGTTGCGCTTCACCAAACATGCCTGCACGCAAAATAGCCTCTGGATTTGCTACCTGCACATAGGTCATGATGGAGCGTGAACCTGCTGTTGTGGCCGGGTTGATACGCACTACCTTGCCATCGACAGCTGCTGGCACACCTTCTATTTTCAGTTGCACGGCCTGACCAATTTTGATGCTGGCAATATCCTGCGTTGGCACCGGTGCTTCCATTTCCAGCATGCGTAAATCAACGACATCCAGTAAACGATTATCTGGCGAAATCTTTTCACCAGGTTGCACCATGCGGTTGCTGATCATCCCTGAAATGGGCGCGCGTATGACAGTATCTGCCAGCGCTTTTTGCGCGACATTCAACGCAGCTTTGGCACTGTCTACATTGGCCAGGGCAATGGCATACTGACTGTTGGTATTGTCGTAGGCATTTTTGGAAATAAAACTTTTTTCCAGCAAGGCTTTGTTGTTGTCGCGCGCCAGACGGGCGATTTCCATTTGTCCCTGGGCAGCGGACAAAGCGCCTTTAGCTTGCTCTTGTCGCGCCAGATAATCACTGCTGTCCATCTTGACCAGGACTTGGCCAGCCTGTACGGCCTCGCCTTCACGCACCAGCACTTCGGTAATATCACCAGCCACCCTGGCTTTGACAGCTGCCTGATTGATGGCCCGCAAAGCCCCTGACAAGGCCAGGAGTTTTCTGACTTCTGTGTTGCCAACTTCTACGATGTCGGCAGGTAGAAATTCCAGCACTGCAGGAGTTGCTTGCCCAGACACCGCTACTGAACTTGCCGATGCAGTGGCTGATGCCTGAACGACATTACCCTGAGATTTTTTTTTCATGACTATCATGCCAGTAGCCAGCAACAGCACGACAGCAATGATCCAGAAAGTCTTGCGCTTTAACATGATTGTTTTCCAAAAGTAATTGTTTCAGGACCTGGGGCTAAGACGGTCAATAAACTGTCCAGGTCATAAGAAACCCTGACTTTAAAGCCTGACACAAGGTGAGGGTCAAGCAGCGCATACTCTCCAATAAGTAAAAACCTGCCTACGATCTTACTGCGCGAGCGTGATCGGGGCTCATGTGCTGCTCAAAATGCTCATGTACTAGAAGTACATTCCGCTTTTTGCGCTGCTCTTCACCCCGCTGACGCCCGCTCGCTACAGATCGTAAACACGTTCTAAGAAATCTATTTTTTCAACAAACTATGCAGGGCCATCTCTATATAGTGCTCAATATAGGTATCGAGCTGATCTGGATCTACCTTGCAAACTCCTTGCGAATGTTTCCAGATCATCATCATGATCATCGGCGCAATCAAGAGCCGGGAATCGATTTCCAGATTCACTTCCCGTATATCCCCGCGCGCCATACCGCGCTTTAGCATCTTCACGACCAGGTTTTCACCACGGTCGATGACCTCTTCCTGGTAAAACCTGGCCAGTTCAGGAAAATTGCCGGCTTCTGCCATCATCAGCTTGGGCAAGCCAGACAATTTGTTTTTACCTACACTGCCCCACCAGGTAGTCATGATGAGGCGGAATAATTCTTCACTCCCTCCTTCAAACTGATCAATGACACCCTCAGCCTCACCTATCAGGGGAACGATGCTTTCCCTGACTACGGCCTTGAACAACTCTTCCTTACTGCAGAAATACAGGTACAAAGTCCCCTTGGAGACACCGGCAGCACGCGCCACGTCGTCCAGACGTGTTGCCGCGAAACCGCGCTCAACAAATAAATCGAGGGCAGCAGCGAGTAATTCTTGCGGGCGTGCATCCTTGCGGCGCTCCCACTTGGGCTTAAAAGGGCATGACATATTAGCAACAACTCAATTAACTTACTTTTGAGTCAGTAATATAGTCTGCGCCCAGATCAGCGTCAAGATAAACACTTGTTACGTCCGAATAAAGTCTTGAACGAAACAGTAAATTCTTAAATATCAAGCAATAGTCAAACAATAAAACCTTAAACAATCGCTAGTCTGCAGTTGAAACCATCCGAAGATGCTTATTAAGCAACCACAAATTAGAAGCCATTGTATCTATCATGCAAATTGAGCTGGCTTTGAAATTTTGCTATACCTACATTCCCAACTGATCTTCAGCTACTTTGCCTAGCAGCTTCACTTATTACAATCGCTATGCGACAGGATGCAAAATTTAGTAGATCAAACATAAGAATTTCGGAACAGGCTGCAGATATATAACAGCCGGCCTTTAGAAAATACAAAGAAAGTCCGTCAATTTGCGAGAAATTTTATTAGCCAAAACTTCTTAAAGCAGTCAGTTATTTTTAGGACTTATTTTGCATTAGCAGGCAGGATGGCTCATGTTGCGGATTTGTTCCCATCATTGCTCGTTTCTTAGAACTCCTCTATAAGCTTGTCACCATCATTGATTTTTTCCTCAAATCGGCAACTAATGCGGAAAGCCATCGAAACGACTCTGCTCACAATAAATCGCGAATTCAAATTTTCATCCGTCTGTTTTTGTGCATTTAATTATGCAGTCAGCAATTAGCCAGAATTATGTTTGCTACCGAACATACGACTTGACGAAGCCCACTTATCCTCGTCAATAGAACTCATTTCATAAATAGGGTGAGTGCGAACAAGACGATTTGGGATGCAATGCAAGGCCTCGGGTGCGTACCCCGTGCAGCTAAAACTCCTGCCTTAGTAAAGGGCGCAACGCTGCTATGCGCCCAAATCGTCAGTTCCCGAAGGGTTTGCCTCACTGCCTTGTCTCCTTGCAGGACGCATGTGCGCTGGTAAGCGCACATCGTACGCAGACGTGCAACATGTTGCCCAATGTGGGCCACACGATACCCCTGCTTTACCCTTGCCAGCCCACGTTATGGGGCAAACGCATCTCACCCTATTTACGAAATGAGTTCTAATAAAACAAGCATATCGACTGGTTAACTTAACCACGCGATGTGTTACCGACTCGCAACTTGACAGTTAAAGCGCATATGCTCGCTCACCTCAAAAAAATAATATTACCTCTGTTTATACTTTCGCCTGCGTTATTTAGCCAGGCACAGGCTAGCGAGATGGAACAACAAATGCTGCGTTGTTCCGTGCTCGGCGACGCGAGTGTCCGTCTTAGTTGCTTTGATGCCCTCGCCAAGGCCTCTACCCCAGTGGAGGCCGACAAACCAATTGCCAAGGCAGAAGCTCTGCAAGATTTGAAAGAGACCGTGGCACCTGAAAAGCCACCAGAAGCAGCACCCGAAATGTCGCGCATGGTGCAACGCTGGGAACTCGATGAAGCATCCAAGCGCGGCAAATTCGTGTTTCGGCCTCATCATGATAATTATCTGCTGGTGGCAAATTACAGCAATGCCTCGAACGATGAACCGTTCAAGAACGTCACACCTGCCGGCGTCAAATCCAAGCATGTAGAATTGACTTATCAACTGAGCATGAAAATGAAACTGGCTGAAGAAGTGGGTAGCTCGCCTGTTGATGTGTGGGTGGCCTACACCCAGCAAAGTTTTTGGCAGGCGTATAACCGCAGTGCATCCAGCCCTTTCCGCGAGACCAATTACCAGCCAGAAGCCATGGCAATGATCCCTGTCAATAAAAGCATAGGTGATTTCAATATCCGATACCTTAATTTTGGCCTGGTACATCAGTCAAATGGTCAGACCTCGACTTTATCACGCAGTTGGAACCGCATCTATGCTGAGCTGGGTGTTGAACACGGCAATTTTTCAATCAGCACCAGAGTCTGGCGTCGTCTCGATAATGCCAGGTCAGATAATGACAATATCGATATCGTTGATTACTTGGGGCATGGCGACATACATGCCACATATCGCGAAAAAGGCGGGCGCGAATTTTCCCTGACCGCACGCCGTAATTTCAATACCGGCCATGGTGCATTACAAGCCAGCCTCGCTATGCCTATTACTACCAATCTGAAGGCTTATTTCCAGATGTTCTCGGGATATGGTCAGAGCCTGATTGACTATAATTATTCGCAAAAATCAATCGGTGCGGGATTCATGGTTGATTTCTGATTGCTGCGTGTTGTCTCTACATGGCTGTACATTATTTACAGATGAACAGCCATGCAGACATATCTTTTACATGTTTTACTGCCGCAAAGATATGTCCAGCACACCTTCCCTACTTAACGTATCCGTCTGGTGGTTTCCCTGGCAATCAGTTCCAGACCCGGCAAAGTCGTATCGACTTCATTACCAGCTATCAGACCTAGCAGGGTCTTGGTGGCAAGCAAGCCCATGTCATACAGGGGTTGGTGTATGGTGGTCAGCGGTGGCGTGGTATACAGTGAGCTAGGTAAGTCATCGAAGCCTATCAGGGAGATATCTTCCGGCACACGTATGCCCTTGCGATACAAACCCAGCCTGACGCCATAGGCAGAAAGATCGTTAGCTGCAAAAACGGCGCTGAATTGCTGCTGGGTTTCCAGCAAGCGGTTAATCGCCAGCAGGCCACTGGCTTCATGGAAATTACCTTCAGCCACAAGGTTCTTTTCAAATGGAATATTGGCTTCACGCAAGGCTTTTTGATAGCCCTCTTGTCGTTCAGCTGCATCAGTATTGTTTGCCGGCCCAGTAACAAAAGCGATGCGCCTGTGACCCAGTTCTATCAAATGCCGGGTTGCCAGGTACGCCCCATGAACGTTATCGAGCTTGAAGCCAACTGCAGTCTTGCTGTTCAAGCTGCGGCCAGTAGCCACTATGGGTTTGTCGAGGGCGAATTCCAGCACTTTTTTGTCAGCGATACGGCCAGACAGCAAGATGATGCCATCCACTTTACGGGCCAGCAAAAGCTTGATGCGTGCAGCTTCTTCATCGGCATTCCAGTGCCCACTGACGATCACCGACGCATAGCCTGTGCCTTTCAAGCCATCATCAACCCCGTGCAGGGTTTCGTCAAAGAAGGGGCTGGAAATATCCTGCACGACGATGCCTATGGTCATGGAGCGACCACTTTTCAGCCCTTGCGCCAATTGATTGGGCTCGAACTTCATTTCTGCAATGGCAGTTTCTACTGCCTTGCGCTTGTCATCAGAGACCTTGGCCGTGCCGTTCAGGATGCGCGATACCGTGCTGGGCGACACACCCGCCTCACGCGCAACATCCAATAAGGTGACTGGCTCGTTTTTTCTTTTCGTTCTCTCAACCACGCAATGCCTTCCCAAGCAGGGTAATTATTTTAGTATTGACAACTTATCTTCACAATTCAGTGAAAAGCTTTTCACAATTAGCATATCATGGATTTTTGTGCTTGCGCTTTGGTTTTACCTTGCCAGCCATAGAAGCGTAGTATTGAACGCCATCAAGCCCTTCTTGCCAGTACAGAAGGAAGCGGAGATGCCGCCTTGCACAAGTGCTCAACCAGTTTTCTGTGATCAGGCAAGTCAGCCAGGGCGCGCTGCGCCATCTGGGCTATCATCTGAAATTCCTGGGCGGCCTCCTGCTCTTGCGGATACACGAATTTGTTATTAGCCATGTCAGTCTGAAACTCCATTCCATATAAAACGAACTGCCAGCTTGATGGCGGATACATTTCCAGGTCTGCGATAAAGTCCATACGGTGCGGTGGTCGGCAACTCCACATCTTCAGTTTTTCCTGCAGGCTCTCAGGAATGGATGCCACATCCCTGTTATCACGCCAAAATGCAGAGTCTGCTCTTTGGCTCAGGCTGAAATGCATTTTGACGAAATCAACGATGCGCTCATAACGCGCTTTCATATGCTGATTAAACTGGGTTGCCACAGCATCAAACTCACCATTGAATGGGAACAGATAGGTCAGCAAGTATGCAGCTGTTTCTATCAAGCCTATGCCTGATGATTCCAGCGGCTCTATAAAACCACCCGACAAACCTATGGCCACACAGTTCTTTATCCACTGGGTTTCACGGTAACCAACATTGAGCTTCAGTAATCTTGGCGTCATGCCTTCAGCAGCCGGGCCTATATATTTTCGCAAGACTTGTTCTGCCCTCGCCTCGTCAGTATGACGGCTGGAAAACACATAACCGATACCCCGTCTTTGCTGCAAACCTATATCCCATATCCAACCTGCCTCCTGCGCACTTGAAATGGTGTAAGAAGCTATGGGCGCATCGGGCTTTGCATAAGGTACCTGCAAGGCCAGGGCGCGATCTACAAACAGCACATCATTCAAAGACTTGAATGGCGACCCCAGGGTCTTGCCAATCAGGCCAGCGCTAAAACCCGTGCAGTCAATGAACAAATCTGCCGCCAGCACCTGGCCATCTTGCGTATGCACGGCAGCAATGGCTCCATCATCATTGAGTTGCACATGCTCTACTGTTCCCAGTATTTGTTTCACCCCGAGTGACTGCCCATGCTCAGACAATAATGCAGCAAGACGGCCAGCATCGAAATGGTAGGCATAATTCATCGGTCCCAAAAAGTCTTTGTCGGCAAATCTCTTGGGGCCGCGTGATGCATCTGCTATGCATTTTTGCATGGTCACTGCATCAGCGAAAGCTGGCTGTTGACCATCGCGCGCAGCCAGACCTTTGAGCCAGTACGGCAATAATTCCGGACCCCGCTGGCTGGGATGACTGAAAGGATGGAAGTAATGATCAACACCCGGGCTACCAGCTGGCCTGACCCAGTGATCAAAGCGTATGCCCTGCTTGAAGGTAGCGTGACACTCCCGTATGAAGCGCGCCTCATCTATGCCTATCGCCGCCAGCGTACCTCGTATCGAAGGAAAGCTGCCCTCACCAACACCAATAATGCCTATGTCTTTTGACTCGACCAGGCGTATCTGTATACCCTCCCCCTCTTTGGAAGATGACAGATGTCTGGCCATGAAACATGCAGTCAGCCAACCAGCTGTGCCACCACCTACGATCAATACACTTTTTATGGCTTTCATTTGAGCAAGCTCCTCAGTTTAGCTGCGGTCAAGAGTAAATAGCTTCATGGCATTCAGGTATGTTTCAGTAGCAATATCAGCGGCAGTGACATGCAAACACCTTGAAAACCAACTGGCTGGACGGCAATCAATTCCCGTTTATTGCAAATCAATCAGGGATGCAGACTACGCATTGCACAATGGTTTTCATCTCAATCCGGCTTATATTACAACATTTTGAAAACGTTATCATTTTCTGTTTGACACAGAATTCAAGTTTTATGTATTATGAAAACGGTTTCAAAAGAAAATTAAAGAAACACCAATAAGAAAACGTTTTCAAAAACGTCATGGTTTAATCAGAGCAAAAAAACCAATCCAACCTGTAACAGGAGACATATGAAAATCCGCAATCTTGCGACTCGTAAAGTCGCGACTACACCTATACAACTGGCGATCATTACCCTGATCACCAGCATGGGTGCTGCCCAGGCGCAAACACAAGCGCCTGCACCGGCACCAACGACCGCCAGCCAAACCAAGGCCAATAGCGAAAGCACGACCATTTCTGAAGTCATCGTCACCGGCACCAAGCGCGCCACGTCATTGCAAAAAACCCCGGTTGCCATCACAGCTATCAACGCTGCCGCACTGGAAGACGCACACGTGCAAAATGTACAGGACGTGGTCAACCTGGTACCAGGCTTTCAGGCCACTGGCCAGGGTGATCATGGTGTGATTACCATGACCATGCGCGGCATTGGTAATGACAGCGCCAAAACTGAATACGCCGATCCCGAAGTTGCGCTGTTTATTGACGGCATCTATGCACCCCGCCCGGAAGGAGCGACGTCCCTCCTGTTTGACCTGGAAGGCATAGAAGTTTTGCGCGGCCCGCAAGGGACTTTGTGGGGGCGTAATGCCACAGTTGGTGCAGTTAATATGCAAACTGCCAAACCAAAAATTGGCGAAAGTTCTGGCTCGGTAGAAGGTGGTCTGGGCAGCTACAAGCGTTTTGGCAGCCGTGGCACTTTCAATATCCCGGTCAGCAATGAAATGGCCTTGCGCTTTGCCTATGCGCATGAGAAACATGATGGTTATGTCGATTACCAGGCCCCGACCATGCTGTCACTGGATAGCCAGAAAACAGCCTTCGCCACCTATCTGAAAAACGGCGGCACGGTAGTTCCCTTCCAGCCTATCAACTACGCCTTGTTTGTGCAGGATGGCCCCAAATATGGCGCGCAAGACCAGACTGCTGCACGTATCAGCATGCTGTGGAAGCCTAACGCTGCCACCAAGATCGATCTGTCATATGAAAAATTCATAGACCGTGGCACGCCCTCGATGAACTTGCTGCAAACGCCACGTGCAGGACAAAACCATTGGTCAGCATTGATCGATACAGCCCCTTTCACTGAACGCGACAGCGATGCTATCCGGGGCCGCATAGAATATGCCGTAAACAAGGATATGCAACTAACTTACATCGGTGGTTATTCCAAGTTCAGTGGCTCGTCCCGCTTTGATCAGGACGGTGGTGCCAATGCACCTACCAGCTTTACCTCTGGTGGCAGCATGCAGGCAAACAATACCGTTTCATCCAACTATAAAAACTTTAGCCATGAAGTAGAACTGCAATCCATGGGCACGCGTGATGTGGATTGGCAACTGGGTTTGTACTATGGTTCAGAAACCAATGATATCCGTTTTGATATTCCTATCCTGAATGGTACTTACCAGGGCACAGTAGGCTGGCAGGGTTCCTTTATCCAGCCTAAGGAAACAGTAGAAACAGCTGCCGCCTTTGGCCAGGCAACCTGGAATGCCAGCAATGACACGCATATCACTGGCGGCCTGCGTTACACCCAGGACAAGCGCACCAATGTCGATGGCCGCGGCTATGGCTTCTCGGGCAAGCCTGAGCTGAGCCAGGCGGCTATTACACCGAATGTCAATCCTGCTTCTGCCAACTCCAACTTTGCACCCTATTCCTTCAATGATGGCAGCTATAGCGGCAACAAGGTGACAGGCTTGCTGCGCATCTCACACGACATCGATAAAGACAATATGGTCTACGGCAGCATTTCCACTGGCTATAAATCTGGTGGCTTGCAAGATGGCGGCAAAACCTACGGACCTGAGACGCTGACCAACTTTGAACTTGGTTCCAAGAGCACTTTGCTGGGTGGCACAGTCAGGTGGAATAACGCGCTGTACTATGGCAAATTCAAGGACTTCCAGTTCAGTGCGCCAGTCACCGCACCGGATGGCACCCGCGGCTTGCAGACATCGAATGCCGATGGCGCAACGGTGTATGGTTTTGAGTCCGAGCTGGCAGCGAAACTCAGCAAGGATGACAAGTTGCAAGTCACTATTGCCATCGCCAAGGCTACGCTTGGCAACTTGATAGGCGGCTCGAATGACTATGCGCTGCCCGCATGTAAAGTGCCTGGCATCAGCAATTGCCTGGATGTATCAGGCAATACCATGCCGCATACGCCTAAGTTTTCTGCCCAGGTCTTGTACCAGCACACCTTCCATCTGAATGAAGGCACACTGACACCACGCATCAGCCTGCATTATGAGACAGAAACCTGGTTAAGCGTCTTCAATTATGGAGACGGCGACAAACAGGAAGCCTATGCCCGCGCTGATCTTGGCATGCGTTATCAAGCCACAGGCAAATCCAGCTGGTATGCAGACTTCTTTGTCCGCAATGTTGGTGACAATAAAGTCAAGACCAGCGCCATGAATGCAAATGGTCCATGGCAAGCGCAGTATCTGCCGCCGCGTACCTTTGGCGTCAATGTTGGTATTGATTTCTAAATACCAATACTGATCGCGAACTCTAAACTCAAACCTGTAAATCCCCCGACCCACGCAAGTGGCCGGGGTTTTTCTTTATCCACCCTAAAAACAGACGTTTTAGCATTGTTTAACACAAGTGCAAATTACAAACATTGCATTATGTAAATTCACCATTAGAATGAATTCTGGCCAAGCACCACAAAGCTTCCCCTTGCCATGTATTTTTTAATAACAGGAGATCAAGATGCGAAGAATATTTATCAAATCCTTGCTTGCAGTTGCCGGGTTTTCCATGTTGGCACTGAGCCAAGTCTCTGTCGCCGCTGACAAGGGAACTGCAGATGAAGCTATAGCCCTGGTGAAACGCGCTGCAACCTATTTGAAAGAAAATGGCAAAGACAAGGCCTATGCCGAATTCAATAACCCCACCGGTCAATTTGTCGTCAAAGATTTATATGTATTTGTCTACAACACCAATGGCGACGGTATCAACCGTGCACATGGTGCCAATGCCAAGATGGTGGGTAAGAATTTACTGGAATTAAAAGATGCCGATGGCATGCCCATCGTCAAAAGCTTTCTGGATGTTGCCAACAGCAAAACCGGACACGGCTGGGTAGACTATAAATGGCCAAATCCCACCACCAAGATGATGGAACCCAAATCAACCTATATTGAACGTGTGGGTGATGTCTTGATCGGTTGCGGAATTTACAAGTAACTGTTTCTGTCTGAGGCGCAAGTATAAATGCGCCTCAGCAATCTCATCGCCATTCTCATCTGTAACTATCTCAGGCTGTTGAGATTTCACGTATCAGTAAAAAGCTGGCACCGCCTTCACGTGGACTGCGGTAAATACCTCTAGCATTGAGTACATGGGCAGCAACTGCAGCCATTTCCCAGGCATTCACTTCTTCCGCTGTCCATTTCGGTGTAGTCAGGCATGGATAGTCATGCACCTCACCAAAGTCACGCACTGCCTGCACACGGGCTCTTACATTTTCAAGCAAATGGAAGTTTGCCCAAGCCCACAGCCATGTGTCTGTCCTGGAGGAATAAGAACCTATGAAATCTATTTTGGCGACGACAGCTGCTACGCCATCATTGGAAAAGACCAGCTCCCCTTTTACCTGATCCCAGTCATAACGCTGATGAGAACCCAGGTCAAATTCTTGATTCAACTGCTCAGTTTTCTTTTGCAAGTCTTCATAACAGGTATCAAGAAAATTATTCCATGTAGCGAGTGCCTCTCCCTCAATCCTGTTCAGACTGGCAGAGCGTGCATCTTCATAGCAGCCGTGACACAGCAATTTGATGGGCACAAGGTCTTCATTACGTTCATTCCATTCACCCTCGGCCTGGTAATGTACGTCACATATTGCACACCAGGCATCCGGCCAGGGATTGTCAGCATCAGGGTAATCACAATGCCACTTTTGCACAGCCTGGGCTATCAAGTGCTCACATACATAAGTCGTGTGCGCCTTGCCATGCCGTGCGCATTCAAGCTCATCTGATTCTTCCAGTCCTTCATCCATATGAAATTCAGGTATTCGTTTTCGAAAACCAGAAATTAACAGGAAAAACCAGATCTGGCTATTTACTTTTTACCGGAAAAATAGGCAAGAACTCATTTATCCTGCAACTGCACACTGACAAAATCACGGTACCAATATGCACTGTCTTTCAAGGTACGCTGCTGTGTCGCATAATCCAGATAGACCAGGCCAAAGCGCTTGGCATAACCTGAGTTCCATTCAAAATTATCAAGCAGGCTCCAGTAAAAATAAGCTTGCACGTCGACACCACCAGCTATCGCATCATGCATGGCCTGAAAATGCAGTTGCAGGTACTTGATACGCTGCTCATCATGAACTTTGCCCCCCTCAAGTTTGTCGGCAACTGCCATGCCATTTTCAGTAATATAAATCGGTGGCAAGGCAGGATATTCAGCACGCAGCTTCAGCAACAAGTCTGTCATGCCGGATGGGTAAACTTCCCACCCCATGTCGCTAAAGCCCAGCTTGCCGTCCGGCTGCTTGGGTGGATTATCGGTGCTGACAAAAGCGCGGAAATAATAATTCACACCAAGAAAATCCAGGGGCTGACGGATAATATCCATGTCTTCTGCATGCACATGGAACTTACTCATGTCCATGCGATCCAGTGCTTTTTGTGGGTAAGAGCCTTTGAATATGGGGTCCATGAACCATTTTACAGAACGTGCATATTCCCACTCAGCCTGGGCAATATCTGCTGGCGAATCCGTAGCGGGCATGGCTGGCCACTGATTCAAAACTATGCCCAGTTTCGCCGGGCAATTTATCGCGCGCATGGCTTGCAGGGCCAGACCATGCGAGAGCAAAAGATGATGCGACACCTGTATCGCCAGCGCAGTGTCAGCCACACCCGGCGCAAACTGGGCATTGCCATAACCAAGATTTGCCGTGCACCAGGGTTCATTATGAGTAGCGATACTGGCAACGCGGTGACCAAAGCGGCGCGCTATTTCTGCCGCATATTCAGCAAAGCGCAAACAGGTATCGCGATTCAACCAGCCACCCAGATCTTGTAAGCCCTGGGGCAAATCCCAATGATACAAAGTCAAATGGGCAGCAATGCCATGTTCTTCCAGTTTATCCAGCAAGTTAGAATAAAATTCAAAACCTTTTTCATTCCAGTCACCATAACCCAACGGTTGCACACGTGACCAGGATACTGAAAAACGATAAGCCTTTAATCCCAGATCAGCGATGATGCCAACGTCCTCAGCATAGCGGTGGTAATGATCGCAAGCCACGTCACCTGTGCTGCCATCAATGATAGTGCCGGGTGTATTGGTAAAGGTATCCCAGATCGAGGGTCCACGACCATCAACATTGGCAGCTCCTTCTATCTGATAGGCACTGGTGGCAACGCCCCAGGTAAAAGCGGAGGAAAATTCAGGCATCGTTGATAGATTAGTCATGGTCTGGTTTTTGGATAGGTTCGCTTTAAGCATTCATGCTCTTTTTATATATCGCTATGCCTCGTAGCTGAGGAACTGACCTGCTGGTCAGCCATTCTTCTTTTGCAGCTTGAGCCAAACTCAGGCGCCCAAATTCAACGAAGCATGCATTTAAACTGAAAACGTTTTCAAATCAAGATAAAAACTGATTCTTTGATCATCAATCAGGGCCAAAATCCAAATTTCAGCCTGATCACCAAAATAATCAAAATAAAGATTTTTTTTACCAATCAAATGAAAACGTTTTCACAAACCGGAATTTATCACCGGATATTTAGCCTGTCAACGTCTTGCTCTTTCAATTTATATCTTTTCCTATGAAAATATCTTGGATTAATGTGAAAAATGAAATTTTCAAAATGCCATTCCCATTATTTTTTCACAATTTATTTTGAAATCAGTTTCAACTGATTTCACAAACTGAGTTAAAGATACTTTTTTGCGCTGACTCGCTTACAACATGATTTCAAGTCAAAAATCTTAAGCCTCATAGCTAGAAAAGCCCTGCAAACATGTATGTTTTGTGGATATTAGCTGCTCAAATCATGGGACAGTTTTTTATGTGCTTATAAAATTTTTTGTTTATGGCGTGTGTCACATTAAAAATTCATGCTATTCTGCGTTTGAAAAGGTTTTCATAAATAAAACTGAATACTGATTCCATTAAAACTCAATTACAAAATTAACGAGACAGCCTGCCAACTCCTTTGTCAGTAAGTTTTAGCCAAATCGTCTATAAGAATAATTTGGCATAAGCAGACCTGCGAGTGAGCGTCAAAAAACTATGCATCGCATACATTGGGGCGATGAAATAATTAAGACCAGCAGGCATGCCGCCCACTTGAAAAGAAGCGTGCAGCCCATGATTACTGAAACAGAAATCAATATTCCCCCGACAAAGCCCGTCCGGAAATCCCCGTTGTTCTGGGTGCCAACGACCTACTTTACGATGGCACTGGCATATATGATGCTGACTAATGTCAGCGCCATCATGTTCAAGAACATGGGCATGGACAATGGCAAGGCCGCTGAATATGCGAGTTACCTTATCCTCGCCTATACCATCAAGCCCTTGTTCGCTTCTTTTGTAGAAATGTACAAGACCAAGAAATTCTTTGTCATCTGCACGCAGTTGATTATTGCTGTCGGTTTTGTCGGCGTCACCCTGGTCATGTCCTTGCCCAACTACATGCTGATACTGATGAGCCTGTTCTGGATCATTTCATTCCTCGGCGCTACCCAAGACATTGCTGCAGATGGTGTATACGTCACCTCGCTTGATAGTAAGGCGCAGTCACTATATTGCGGTATCCAGAGCCTGAGCTGGAATATAGGCCCCATCGTTGCGGCAGGTGGACTGGTTTATTTAAGTGGCAAACTGCATACCGATTTCTTTCATCATGACCCCAAGGTTTTCGGCGCTGACTGGATGGATGCCTGGCGCGTCATCTTCCTGATTGTGGCAGGCATCATCGCCCTCATGGCAGCCTGGCATTTACGTACCATGCCTGATGGTGCGAAGGCAGAAAACACACCAACCAATGTTAGCGAAGCCCTGTTCATCTTGCGCGATTCTTTCGTCACTTTTTTCCAGAAACGCGATGTCTGGCTGATGATAGGCTTTGCCTTCCTGTTCCGTCTCAGCATAGGATTTCTCGAAAAAATCGGCCCCTTCTTCATGGTTGATCCTGTCGCCAAAGGTGGTCTGGGCTTGTCGAATGAAATGCTAGGTCTGACCTATGGCACTTACGGACTGATCGCCGTGTTACTGGGCTCTTTATTGGGTGGCTGGTTTGTCGCCAAACGTGGCTTGCAACCTACCCTGTTCATCCTTTGCTGCGCCGTGAACATACCCAACGCCAGCTTTCTGGTGATGAGCATCTTCCAGCCAGAAAGCCTGTGGCTGATCACCGTCGGTGTTGCCATCGAAAAATTCTTTTTCGGCTTTGGCTCAGTCGGCTTCATGATCTACCTGATGCAGCAGTTAGCCCCTGGCAAATACACCACGACACACTATGCCTTCGGTACCGGTCTCATGGGCCTGTGCATGATGGTCACAGGCGTCATCAGCGGCCATTTACAGCAATTGCTGGGTTATACAAATTATTTCATCTTCGTCATGCTGGCTACTATCCCCTCTTTTGCGGTATGCTGGTTTGCGCCTTTCCATCAAGAGGAAGAGTCACCAGGATCCTGAAATGATCAGCACACAATAAAATAAAAGCGGCTCGTCCCAACCGTTCACGCTTTAACGTAACAAGTCCCCCACTTTCAATGCCGCCTCGTGCGGCATTTACTTTTGCGGGCTGTGGATAAAGTGAACAGATTCACTTTATATAGACTCTTCACCAGTATCAAAGAAATATAAATCAAGGTCGCGTTGGTGTTGCCGTTGATCTTGGTGCTGCCGTTGCTTTTGAAGTTCGCAGTTCCCATGTGTCGATGCCTTTGCTGCATGACAGAAAATGGAAATAGAAAGTCCGATGTTCGAGCGTAGCGAGTTTTCGGACTTTCCCATTTTTTGTCATGCAGCAAAGGGAACCCCACAGGGGCAGCGACGCCTGGGTCGCCTTTTTGGCACAACTTTTTGGCGAAGCAAAAAGGTGTGTAGCTGCCGGTCTACCACCGGCCTGCAATCGCAAATTACGTATACGGATTTTAAAAATCTAATCCATAAACTCCCTCAAGCCTGAAATTAATAGACCTCCCGGTACACTAATAACGCCACTGGATTCCAGCCAAAAACACGCTGGAATGACGCTATATAGATTGCCGTTATGCACTGATCAATCTACCCACCAAAGCCAGGCACCCTCCAACTTCATATCAGAGCGATTTGACAAATAACATAAAACTACAGTAAATCCTCAGTGCCTCAATAAAGAATCCACGCCAAACATAAATACACAAGGCTTTGATATAAGCAAACCGCATATACCCCAACAATTTCCCAAACTATGGCTATACTATCCCCATACTTGCCACTTTGACCTCAAAATAGCCTTGCCAAAATGCAAGTAAACCATTTTCCAACTATGCTTAGTTGGAAAAATTCCTTAGCCTCAGGAGATGAAATAGCTAGCATAGCTGCCTCATAAACAAATGCTAAACCTGTTGCACCCCTATTGTATGCACCCAGGAGCACACTAAGATGACAAAACAAACTGATCCCGCAGTACTTGCGTTGATTGGCAATACGCCCATGGTCAAGGTTACCCGCTTTGACACAGGGCCATGTGAATTATTCCTCAAACTGGAATCACAAAACCCTGGCGGCTCCATCAAGGACCGCATAGGCAGGTCAATGATAGAAACTGCAGAACGTGAAGGCCGCCTGCAGGCAGGCGGTACCGTAATCGAGGCAACGGCTGGTAATACCGGCCTGGGCCTGGCACTGGTGGCGCGTGCCAAGGGTTACCGCGTGGTGCTGGTGGTACCGGACAAGATGTCCACAGAAAAAATCCTGCACTTGAAAGCCATGGGTGCAGAAGTCCACATCACACGCTCTGATGTCGGTAAAGGGCATCCAGAGTATTACCAGGACTATGCTGCACGCCTGGCCAGGGAAATACCCGGCTCCTACTTTGCCGACCAGTTCAATAATCCGGCCAACCCGCTCGCGCATGAAACCACGACAGGACCAGAAATCTGGGCACAGACTGACCACAAAGTCGATGCCATCGTCGTCGGCGTAGGTTCTGGCGGTACGCTGACGGGCCTGACGCGTTATTTCAACAAGGTCCAGCCCGAGCTGGAATTTGTACTGGCCGATCCAAAAGGCTCGATATTGACTGAGTACGTAGAGACAGGCAATATCAATGAAGTCAGCGGCTCATGGGCAGTCGAGGGCATAGGTGAAGACTTCATCCCCGGCATTGCCGACCTCAGCGCTGTAAAGCACGCCTATACCATCGACGATGCTGAAAGCTTTGGCACGGCACGTGAACTGCTGCGCGCCGAAGGCATACTGGCAGGTTCTTCCACCGGCACCCTGCTGGCCGCAGCACTGCGCTATTGCCGCGCCCAGACTACGCCCAAACGCGTAGTCACCTTTGTCTGCGACACTGGCACACGCTATCTGTCCAAGGTATATAACGATAACTGGATGACAGACCAGGGCTTGCTCAAGCGTAAAAACTACAACGATCTGCGCGATATCATCAGCCGCCGCTTCGATGAAGGTGGCGTCATCAGCGTCAATGCCAGCGACACCCTGATGGTGGCGTTCAACCGTATGCGCAGTGCCGATATCTCGCAATTGCCTGTCATACGCGATGGCGCGATTATCGGTATCATTGATGAATCAGACCTGCTGTTGAAAGTATCAGCCGATGCCAGCCTGTTCCGCAGTGCCGTAGAAGACACCATGACCAGCCAGATAGAAACCCTGGCACCGGATGCCAGCATCGCCGCATTGCGCAGCACACTGGACCGAGGTCTGGTCGCCATCATTGCAGCCAACAAACCGGAAAAGCAGTTTTATGGCCTGATTACCCGCTTTGATCTTCTTAACCATATGCGCAGGACACTTTCATGAGCTATCCCGAATACAAGAAGCCTACTCATCCGCAAGCCTTTGGCACGCGTGTCATCCACGCCGGGCAATTCCCCGATCCGGTTACGGGCGCCATCATGCCGCCTATCTATGCGACATCCACCTTCGTCCAGGACAGCCCTGGCGTACACAAGGGCCTCGATTATGGCCGCTCACACAATCCCACCCGTTGGGCGCTGGAGCGTGCAGTAGCTGACCTTGAAGGCGGCGCGCAGGCATTTGCCTTTGCCTCCGGTCTGGCAGCGATTGCCACAGTGCTGGAAATCGTCGACAGCGGCGCCCATATCATCGCCGGTGACGATATGTACGGTGGCAGCTATCGTCTGTTTGAACGCGTACGCAAACGCAGCGCTGGCCTGCAGTTCACGTATGTGGACATGACCAAGCCAGAAGAAGTACTGGCTGCGATACGCCCCGACACCAAAATGCTGTGGGTAGAAACACCGACCAACCCCATGCTGAAACTGGCCGATTTGCGGGCGATTGCAAAAATCTGCCGCGAGCACAATATCATCGCCGTAGCTGACAATACTTTTGCCAGCCCCAAAGTGCAGCGTCCGCTAGAACTGGGTTTTGATATCGTCGTCCACTCAATGACCAAATACCTGAATGGTCACTCCGATATCATCGGTGGTATCGCTATCGTTGGTGGCGAAGCCCATCAGGCAGACTGGCGCGAGCGTCTGGGCTTCTTGCAAAACTCTGTTGGTGCAATAGCCAGTCCCTTCGACAGCTTCCTCGCCCTGCGCGGCATCAAGACACTCAACATCCGTGTTGAACGCCATAACTCGAATGGCCTGGACCTGGCACGCTGGCTGGAAAAGCAGCCCAAGGTCAGGAAAGTGTATTACCCTGGCCTGGAAAGCCACCCGCAACATGAGCTGGCCAAACAACAGATGGATGGCTTTGGCGGCATCATTTCCATAGAGCTTGATACTGACCTGGCAGGCGCACGCCGCTTCCTCGAACGTTGCGAAGTATTCGCACTGGCCGAAAGCCTGGGTGGCGTAGAAAGCCTGATAGAACATCCAGCCATCATGACGCATGCAACGATCCCGGCAGAACAAAGGGCCAAGCTGGGTATCACCGATTCATTCATACGCCTGTCGGTAGGCATAGAAGATGTGGAAGATTTGAGGCAGGATTTGCAGTCTGCGCTAGATGCGGTTTGATTAAAAAGTAGTTCACAAGCCCGGCATAAATAACCGGGCTTGTATTGTTTTACTCGCGATACCAATCCGGCAGAAGGCTCTTGCTACCGCTGACTAACTGATACTTGCCTTTGGCTTCATCAAAGCGATACGCCATGCTTGAACGCGGTGTACTGGGGATGACTTCATAAGTTGTATAAGACTCACCACCATCACCATTGTTGGTGGTTTCTTCCGGTGTAATTTCACGGTACTCAACCATCCTTGCATTTGAACTCAATACGATTTCACCAGGTGTAGTTTTGCCTGGCTTGATCTGTAATTTGACTTTGATATCCAGACAATTCCCGGACTTCCCGTCCCTGTCATTCAGACGTAGACGTTCCGGTTTACCTAAGTCCTTCTTCATGCGCGCAAGACAATCTGCATTATTGAAGGCATTCATGGAAGATAAAAAATCTTCATTTTCAGCAAGCATGCTGATGAGCTGATGTTGTCCCAATTTGTACAACCTGGTCCACGTACTTTTTTCCTGATGCTGGTAGCCACCATATTCAAGCAGTAGCCCTTGCGTGGATGTCGTCAGATCGACGAGTTTGACCAGCTTGACTTCATGTTTGGACAGCAGGGTATCAATCTCATCTTGCCTGGCTTCAAGCAACCATTTTTCTCCATCGCGCTTGAACCAGTAGGCCGCCAGTACGTCGCGACTGACCTGATCGACACTGATCGGCGTAGCCTTCACCAACATCATTGCCCTGTCCACATCCAGCTTAAATACCCTTAAGGGTGCAAGCGCCATACCTTTCTTTGAGACGTCTCCATCCCGGATTTTCAGTATGGGCGGTTTGACGATAGAGTTTTCCCCCTCTTTCTGCCAACCTTTGAAAACCAGCTTCATTAGTGCATCAGGTTCAAGAGTATCGGCATACTCTGTTTTGGAACATGCAGCCACAAACAAGAGCATGGACAAGAATATGCATCGCAAGAAATAAGACACTGACACCATCCCAGGCAAAGAAAGCGACAATTCTAGCCGAGGGTTTTTAATGCATACAGGCGCTTCACGTCTGCTTACAATTTTGCAGCAAAGAAATTCAGGCGGCAATGAAAGTAGCATTGCGCCGCTGCCAGAACGGCTGATCTGCCCAGCGTTGCTCCTGCTGATACCAGACTTGCAGATGATGCAGGTAAGCTGCCTGGATGGAGTTCAGTTCAGCTACATAGCCAGCTTGTGCATCACCATCATAATGAGACACCGCTTCTGCCGCTGCCAGACCTGTGTACAAGGCATTGAATATGCCTTGTGAAGACAGAGGATCAAAACTCAAAGCGGCATCACCAACGGCCAGCCAGTTGGACCCGGCAAATTGTTCCAGCACTGCGGTGTGGGCAGCACAATATCCATGCTGCTGTCCTGGCACAAAACCATATTCATCAAGACAGGTTGACAATTGCGTGTTCTGGCGCAAACGCTGCAACAGCCCTTGCTGATGATTGCAGGCTGCCGCTGCTGGTAAATCGGCATCGGTGTAGAACGCTACAATGCGGCCCTGCCCTGGCAGGGATGAGCTATACCACCAGCCGCCCGCCTCGGCACTAATGTGGCTGGAGGCTGCAATATTCTCAGTATCCCTGCCGACCAGCCAGCTGCAAACCAGCTTGTCCATGGCTTTGCGGGCAATGCCCAGCTGCCGCGTCAACAGTGATTTTCTACCGCTGGCATCGATCAGCATTCTGGTTTCCACCTGCACCGTCTTGCCCTGCACCTCGATGACAGCATCCCAATATTCAGGATTGCTTTTTGCCGGTGCAAAAGAAAGCAGCTTGCTTTGCCTCAGCAAAGCCGCGCCACGCTCTTGCGCGATATCCTGCAGCCAGCAATCAAAACGGTGACGGTCGAGATACCAGCCATGGCCATCAAGATTGCGCATGGCGTCCTGCTCGGTCGCCAGATCACTGCCCCAGTGACTGACATTCAAATGCGCAGGCTGATGGCCCTGCTGCAAAAATGCCTCATACAAACCCATGTCAGCCAGCAGCTTGCCGGCTGCGGCTGGCAGGGATTCACCTATACGCATGGCTGCTGGAGGTGCTGCTTCCAGCATCACTACTTTTTGAAACGGTGCCAGGTTCAAGGCAAAGGCAGAGCCCGCAGGCCCTGCCCCCAGTACCAAGGCATCTATCTGCAAAGTTCCCACGTCTAACGATGCAGGCCACGCGGGAAGCGGCGTACTTTTTCTATCGTCATGATATCGACAGATTCAGCATTCGTCACTTCTGCGGCCCCTACCCTGGCGTGCTCCTCATGTGCTACGTGCTGAGCATTTGGTGCAGGCATGTCGGCAATAGGTATATGCTGGTCTTCGACTTCAAACTCCGCCGGGAAGTGTGCATGATCTGCCGGGCCAGGATGCACTTCAACCACACCGAGATGATCAAAATGATGGATCATATTATTGATCTGGTCGGTATAACTGGTGCTGCCCAGTGGGTTGATCCAGGAGGCACGGTTGGCAAATGCGGCCAGCCTTTCACCCAGCGGCTTTTTCTCATCCATGACGACAGCATAGTTTTGCTTGGTCAGGACCTGATTGGGTACGCGCGCTGGCCAGAAGCTCGGCACGTAAGGATCATACGACTTATCGTAACCGGAGCGGCAGCTTGCAGTATCTGTCTGCCAGGGCACGGCCATCCAGCGGGTGATGCCGCCAGCCTGCTGGCCGTACAAGGGGCCATTAGGTATGGTGACACCATCGCTGGTCAGTATCTCACCCAAGCCAGGTGCGATCCAGCCATCGAGTGCATGGGCAAAGCGGAAAGGTGCCATATACATGGTGCTGGCCCGCACTGGCCATGTCATTTCGCAGCCTGGGTGGAAGGCATCGGCCAGGCAAAAATCCAGTGCTGCCTGCGTCAGGGTATCACCTTGCTGCTCCAACGGCACCTGGTCTATGCGCTCTGCATGCTTGCGATCAGGGTCGTAATCTTCTACAAAATTACCTTCTGCCCATTCCATCAACATGGCCAGTTGGGTGGCTGTCAGCGAGGCATTTTGCCTTGGTGTTTGCGCTGCGGGGATAGCCATGGCATCGCCATACAACCAAGGCCAGGGCTTGGGTGACCAGGCATCGACTTCATAGTTACGGAACTGGTTGGCAATGGTACGGCGCAATTCTACATAGGCGGTGTTATTGCTGGCCAGACGTGATAAAGCATCTGCACTGGTGAGGTCGATAGCCCCCTTCCAGCCAAAGCCTGCATTGAAGCCAGCATTTACCCATTGCAAGCCATTCAGGCGTTCAAACAGGGGCAGGATGTCGAAAGTGAAACTGGGGCGTTTTGGTTTGGGCAAGGTGCCAGCGGTGATGGCGACATCGCGCATCAAGTCCCACATGGTGCGTACAGATTTTCTTTGTGGCGCATAATTGGGTGGTGCGACGACAACCCAGCCTGGTTCTACCATCAATTCCAGCCCCTCATACACGACCTTGGCATTGATAGGGCCATCAGAAGTATCATCATGCCAGCCTTCATTATTGGCAAAGGTGATGGCGCGGCTATTATCGTAAGAGGCGGAAACACCATGTCCACCCAGCACAATCAGCCTGCCTTGCTCATCAGTAAATGCCTCACCGAGATACACAGGCTTGCCCATGAATTTGCCATCATCAAAACGCTGCGGCTTGGCTTTTTTGCCGCTGACTTTTCTTTGCTTGGGCGTGATGGACAGCATGCCTCTGTCCGGCACAGCCGCATTGCGCAAGGTAGTTTGCGGGGCAGATGCAGCTTCAGGTATATCCAGCGCCAGCTGAAAGCCATACCAGGCAGACTTGGTATTGGCCAGTTGCACCTGCCACTCTACCTTGGCATTGTCGGCATTGAGTTCCTTGACGATCTCGCCCTTGGCATTCACACCATATACACGGAACCTGGCTCCCTGGCGCTTGAGTTTTTTGTGGGCGTCGCGGTAGTAACCTGGTGCCTCTGGTTTTGGATAAGGCACTTCCGGCCCCAAAAACCATTCCTTCTCACTGGTGCCTACACGCGCCACACCTATGGAGGGGTAAATCGCTGCCTTGACGATGCAAGTGTCTTTGACGACTGGTTCTGCTTTTGCCTGCGCTACCGAGTGAAAGGGACAGCCTGCAGTCGGGGAGCGCGGTTCACGCGGGTCTTGCAGGCTTTGTCCATTGGCTTCATGCCTGGCATCTGCGCCTGCTGCATACACGACTTTGCGCGCCTCGGCGATAGAACCCACCGGCGCCTGTGCTGGCGGCACACGCCAGATATTGAAAGCCAGGCCTTGGCCATATTCAGACTGGCCACGCACGCTGATATCCTGCTGCGGCAAGATCAGAGTGGCTACATGGATGAAAGGGCTTTCTGATTCCGGCCATTCCACCGTTGCCTCATCCAGCGGCATGGTCTTGGGATTGGTACGCAGTTGCACCATGAAGCGGAACTGGTATTCACGCTTGGCCAGACGGTTGCACATGTCGACTGCCAGATAATCGCGCTCATCATTTGGCACATTCTCTGGCGGCGTGACAGGCTCCAGGCGGTATTTGACGTATTCTTTCTTTCCAGCCTGGAAAGGCAGGATGGCCCAGTAAGTCGTGGTCAGGGTACTACCCTCGACCTTTTCCATCTGGTCCAGTATTTTTGCAGTCTTGGGATGTTTTTTCAGATAGCCGGGATAGTCCTGTGCGACCACACCAGCATAAGTAAACTCCACCATCTCCTTGGCGTTATCGACAAAGAAGACCGGGAAGTTTTGCATGATGAAGTCAGCCGTGTCGCCATCATCACCCAGCGCCTTGGGGCCAGGCACGCCAAACAGTTTGATACCTATGCCCAGAGTTGAATACAGGTCAGGTGAAGTCGGCGTAGTGTCGCTGGAAAACCTGACCCAGGCATCCAGGCTGTCATGCGCAAAAACGCCGACCTTGAGTTTGGCAGGTATTTTCTTTTCCATCACCAGTCTGGCGCTGGCAACCCCATGCAATTTGCGGAACACCGCACGCTCCGCCGGACGCTGGCCCAGTTTGATGCGGTTTCCTTGCGCTATCCCGACGAACATTTCGGTCAAACGCTCAGGTGCCTGATTGGCCTGGTCAAAACATGGCGGAATGGGGTCTTGATCTTTGCTCATACACTGTCTCCCTTTTTGTACTGAATGCGGACTTTGGCTTTGGCTGGTGCGCACGTTGACACGGACATTTGCCGGACGCACATAGCAAGCGAGTCCAGCAAACATGAAAATCAGGAATGCAGGATGATTATTTGATAATATTGAATTTTCGTCAAGTTCAGATGGCCGCAGATGTGCACTTTTGACAAAACTTGACGATGTTGGTTTGGGGCATTAGCTCAAAACGCCCCAAACTAAAGATGCAGGAAAAACTATTTCGCCCCGACTTCACCCGTCATCAGACGATTGAAATAGACCGTACCCTGTCCTTTGCGCAAACCATACAATTGCGCCGGGCGATTACTGCCGAGACGCCATTTGCCGGGTAACTCTTCGAGGAAGTCACCTTCCCTGATGCGCTTGCGAAACGCGCTCTTGTCTACCAGGCGCCCGAGCAAAATCTGGTACACGCGCTGCAGTTCTGACAGGGTGAATTCTTCCGGCAACAAATGTGCAGGCAGGGACGTGTATTCCACCTTGTTGCGCAGGCGCTGGACTGCAACATCCAGTATCTGCGCATGGTCAAAAGCCAGCTTGGGCAGACCCTCGTCCGACTCAACCGGACACCAGCGCACGGCATCTGCATTGCCACCATGACTGAGTGTAATGCGGTCAGAAGAAATCAGGGCGAAATAAGCAAAGGTAGTAGACCAGCCACGCGGATCACGGTTGCGGCTGCCGAAACCCTGCAATTGCTCAAGATATGGTGCCTCGACCCCTGTCTTTTCCTTGAGCTTGCGCAGGGCTGCACCATCCAGGTCTATATCATTGTGGATATCAATAAAGCCGCCAGGCAAACTCCATTGCCCCTTGCAAGGATGATCACCCCGCTTGACCAGCAAGACTTGCAAGGCCTGATCCCTGATCGTGAAAATTACCAGATCTACGCTGGTCAGGGGGACATCATAGTCATGGATATTGTAATTGAGCAGAAATTCTTTTTCGCTTTGCTTAGCAGTCGCCATGCTTTTCCCCTGAGTATTCAATACCACCATTGTAAGCGATAGCAGCATTTAGTACAAATCCGTCACTAAGTTCGTAAATATTTAAAACTAACTTAGTTGATATTTACAACAAAGTATCTTATATTACTGTCAGAGCGAAACAAAACCGAGAACGACATGGAACTCAATAACTACGGCGCAGGCGTCTTTGGCATCAAAAACTTTATCACTGAAGAAGAATGCGAACGCATGATCTTTACCAGTGAACAGATGGGCTATGAAGAAGCCATGATACAGACTGGCACAGGCATGCGCATGTACAAAGATGTGCGCAATAATGACCGCGTTATCTTTGATGACAAAGTCCTGGCAGCTGCCATATTTGAAAGAGCAAAACTGTTCCTGCCTGCAGAATTGAAGGAATGGACTCTGCTGGGCCTGAATGAACGTTTTCGCTTTTACCGGTATGAAGAAGGCCAATACTTCAAATGGCACAAGGATGGAAACTATGCCCGCACAAAAGACGAAGTCAGCTTTTTAACCCTGCTGATCTATCTCAATGGCGACTACACGGGCGGCAGCACTTCATTTCGCTGGGAAACCATACAGCCAGAAAAAGGCATGGCGCTGGTTTTCCCGCATATGATGTTGCACCAGGGGGCGCCTGTGGAAAGCGGCGTCAAATATGTCTTGCGTACGGATGTCATGTACCGTAACACTGCGACTACAGATGCACCTGCAGCATAATGGCGGTCGCATGGAAATTCATGATCATGGCTCAGGCGTGCATAGCATCAAAGGCTTTTTCACTGAAGAAGAATGCAGGCACATGATAGCTTGCAGCGAACAGATGCAATATGAAAAAGCTGCTATACAGATCGAAACTGGGATAAGCGGGAAAGATCAGGTACGCAATAATGACCGCATCACTTTCGACGACACCGCGCTTGCAGCTTCGATTTTTGAACGTGCCCGCATGGTGTTGCCAGCTCAATTAAAGGAATGGACTTTATCAGGTCTGAATGAGCGTTTCCGTTTTTATCGCTACGAAGCTGGTCAGTATTTCAAATGGCATCATGATCTCAATTTCAAAAGATCAGAAACTGAGAGTAGCTTCTTTACCTTGCTGATTTACCTGAATGCCGATTATGTTGGCGGCCATACTGCATTCCGCTTTGCCGACATCAAACCTGAGCCTGGTATGGCACTGCTATTTCCTCACTTGATACCGCATCAGGGCACAGCTATCGATGCCGGTATTAAATATGTCTTGCGTACGGATGTCATGTATAAACTGATTCCTTTACAAGAAGACCTGATCATTCAATGACTTCTTACTCACAACTGATAGCGCTGTCGCAGCAATTGCAGCATCGCCACATTCAACTGCCAGGCATCTGATACAACCTGATTAGTATACGGCAGACTTGGCGTATAAGGTGAAGGGCCAAACTCCGGCGTCAATGTGATCTGCTGGTTGCCCGAAGCGCGTTGCTGACTGATGATGGTATCCCACCAAAGCAGATGCTGTTGCAAGGCCGCTGCATGTTCAGGTGCGCGGAAATCATTGACTTGTGGTCCCTGGCTATGGCCTACGCGGGCGTGGATATGGCGCACATGAGGAAATACTTTTTCCAGTATTTGCGCCTGATCTTCCAGTAGCGATTCACAGGCACAGCACCAGTGTGAGAGGTCTGCATTGAGTTGCAATTGTGGGCGCTGTTCCAAATAGGGTAAGAGCAACATGGGATGACCACTGAAGCGGCTGCGGTGGATTTCATGGACGATGGCGACACCAGTTTCATTCGCTATCTCATCAGCCAGATCCAGCAATTCATTGTTTTGTGCCTGGCTGTAAAAATCTTTGCCGGTATGGGTATTCACGAACAGGGGCATTGCGGCGCAGGCATTGCGTAACAAGTCACCCAGCGCTTGCTTGTGCGCGGCAAAATCACTGTGGAAAACCGTCTCCCATTGCTGGGCGATGAGCTTAAGACCTGCTACAGCAATTGCATTGGTCCACGCATCGCGTTCAGCCACGTCCATGGGCAGGGACATTTCTATTCCATCAAAACCGGCTTCCAGCACCTTGCCAATGAAAGCATCACGGCTCAGGTGAGCACTGCCCCAGTGCGGGGCGAAAATCAATACTTCAGAACTCATCATTAGCTACTTAAATAAAACCACGGACAGGGAAACTGGCATCGCGCTGTATCCAGTTTTGTGGCGAATAATTGGTCGTTCCATCGGTCACATGCAGGGTGTAGGCATGGCGTGAAACTGCCGAGCGATTTGGTGCGCTGTAATGTGGCAGCAGGCCATGGAAGCACACCAGGCTGCCCGCCTTGACTTCCAGTGGAATAGCCGTGCTGTCATCTGGCCAGGGCGTGCTGTCGAGTTTTTCTACCCGCACCTGATCGCCTTCACGCACGAAACGTTCACGCATGGGCGTGCGATGGCCGCCCGGTTCTGCCCACATGCAGCCATTTTCCAGCGTCGCATCTTCCAGTGCAAACCAGAAGGTGGTGACACTGACAGGGTCAGTTTCAAAATAAGTTGCATCCTGGTGCCAGCGCACTTCACCACCTATGCCGGGTTGCTTGAAGATATACATGGACTGGTAAATTTGTGGCTGTTGCAAGCCCAATTGTTCTGCCACTTTCGCCAGCGCAGTACCACGAGAAAACGCACTGAAAACAGGATCAAGATCATGTATCGCATGGCCTATCTTGTTGATGGACAGAGACTTGGCCTGGCGCAAATTGCCTTGCTCATCAAAGGCTTCTTCTTCAAAAAAACAACTGATGCTGTTGGCAGAGTTAAGGAAGTAATGATCGACCTTCTTTTCCTGCTCCTTGGTCGTGAAGATGGATTTGGAAGAAGCAGGATCAAATTCATCAACGATTTTTGCTGCACGCTCACGCAGGGCAGCGATTTCATCGGCATTTTTGAAATTGGGGACAACGACGTAACCGTCTTGTTGAAATTGAACGATTTGTTCTTTGCTGAGCATGCTGACTCCTGGCTGTATATGCGGGGGAAGCAAAAGCCCATCCCTTTTTTTAGGCTTCAGCTTGATATGCGTCAAGTGTAGCTAAATTAGCTTGTCTTTCACAATACTAACAATAGTTGACAGATTGTCGCCAATCTGAAGACAATAGGAAGATGGATCAACTCAAAGCAATGGAAATCTTTGTCGAAGTAGCAAGGCAGCGCAGTTTTAGCGCGGCCGGACGCCATCTGGGCATCAGCCGGGCCATGGTCAGCAAGCACATCATGCAACTCGAAACTGAACTGGGCGCACGCCTGCTGCACAGATCAACCCGCGAAGTCAGTCTGACCGAACTTGGGCAGGCTTATCTGGAACCATGCAGCGCCAGTGTGGAACATGCACGGCAGGCGCGGCTGGTGGTCACTCAGGCAGGCAATGAGCTGGCTGGAGGCATACGCATACAGGCACCGAATAGCTTTGGCAGTGAGTGGCTGGCCGATGCCCTGGCCCGCTTTACCTTGCTACACCCCATGCTGCAACCCACCCTGCATGTGGATGACAATCTGCTGGACCCGTTCAAGCATGGCTTTGACCTCAGCATACGAGTAGGTGGTATACCTGACAGCCCCGGCTTGCACGCACGCAGGCTGGCCCCCTGCCGCGGCCTGCTGTGCGCCAGCCCGGCATATCTGGCAGAGCACGGCATGCCAGCCCACCCGACAGAATTGAACCGGCACCGCTGTCTGCACTTCAGCCACCTTACCCAGGGCAATACCTGGCATTTTGAGCGTGACGGCGTAAGCCTGGCGGTAGATATCACGCCTGGCTTTGCCTCAAACAATGGCAAGGTCTTGCACCAGGCAGCCCTGCGTGGGCTAGGTATAGTGTATGACACGACTTTTCTGGCATGGCGTGATTTAATTGACGGTAACTTGGTCACAGTCTTACCAGACTGGACCTTGCCACTGAATGACTTCACCGCGCTTTACCCGGCCACCCGCAAGGTCAGCCCCAAGGTGCGGGCGCTGATTGATTTTCTGGTGGAAGAGTATCAGCCTGTGCCTGAATGGGATAAGGCCTTGCTCGCTGCCAAGCTCTTGTAAAATAGTGTATCGATCAAAAAAATTGGCTATATGGACTCAGGTTACTGGAAGCTCGCGCACTGGAGGAGGATACCAGTTTATGCACATTGGACTATCCTGCTTTGGTTTCCCTGGGCTTTGATACAGGGAATGAAGTTGACCTGGTTACTCCCCACTTTTCTGGCATTCGTCACGATACTGCTATTCCATGAATTTGGCCATGCGATTGCTGCAAGATATACAGACACCAAAGTTTATGCCATCAAGCTATTTTTGATGCATGGTGAATGCGCGCATGAGACACCGTATTACGAATCAGAGGATATTTTAATTGCCTGGGGAGGCGTACTTGGGCAGTTGCTGCTCCTTGTGTTGACGGTAATCGTGCAATATCTGTTGTTCCATTTCTCACCCATGTGGATGTTTCAATTGTCCCCGGTGTTCGATGTGTTGACCAAAACCAATCTGATCATCATCGCCTTCAATTTAATCCCGGTGAAACCTTTGGATGGTGTGGTCGCGTGGCGGATCATCCCTTTCGTTTTACTGAAAATCCGCACGAGGAAAGCGGGCATCTTGTCCAGATTTGCCAAACGCCAGCAACCATCTGAAAACAAAACTGAAGAGCAAGATGCAGACAAGATAGCTCAGGATTTATTTGACCGGCTTAAAAAGTAAGCTGTATTTCATCTACATTTCTGAAACCAGCCTGCCCAGGGTTTTGATACCCTGCTCCATCTCACGGCCCCATGGCCGCCCTATATTCATGCGTAGATAATTTGCGTATTTGCCCGAACCAGAAAACAGGCTGCCCGGCGTAAACGCTATGCCCTTTTCTACTGCCTGGCGCAGCAGAGCCAGACTATCTACATGCTCAGGCATTTCCAGCCATAACCACCAACCACCTGCAGGGCTGATGACTTGCGTGCCGAATGGGAAATAGCGCGCTATGGCTGCAGTCGCCAATGGGATATTGGCAGCGAGACGTTCGCGTAACTTGCGCAGGTGAGATGGCAAGGCGCCCGACTGTATAAACTCAGCCAATACCGCCTGCTCAAACAAGGGCGTGATCAAGGAAGCGCTGAGCTTCAATGAATTGATCCTGGCCTGATAACGCCCACCCGCTATCCAGCCTATGCGAAATGCCGGTGCCAGGCTTTTACTACAAGAGCCGCAATAGATGACCCTGCCCTGCTTGTCCCAGGCCTTGATGGCTTGCGGCCTTTCCTGCTGATGCGAAAGATCGCCAAAGACATCGTCTTCTATCAGGGCTAAATCATATTGCTCAACCAGACGTAGCAGGCGTTTCTTGTTTTTATCCGGCATGGCACAACCAAGGGGGTTCTGGAAATTCGGCATGGCGACGATGGCACGTACCGTACCCTGGTGTTCGAGCGCATATTCCAGCGCTTCCAGGCTGATGCCCTGGCTTGGCACACAGGGGATTTCTATGGCCTTGATACCCAGGTTTTCCAACATTTGCAGCAAACCAAAATACACGGGCGACTCAACAATGACAGCATCACCTGGCTGGGCAACCGCACGCAAGGCCACGCTCAAGGCTTCTGTACTGCCATTGGTGATGAGCAGATCGTTGGCCTGCAAATCCATGCCTGCGTTTTTTAGCCACTGTATCAGGCTGGTTTTCAGGGCTGGCAAACCCGTGCCGCCGGGATAGACACCGATCAGCATGGGATCTTGCCGCAGCAGGCGCTGGGCGATTTTGGCCAGGGCATCACAGGGATACCATTCTGGCGCAGCGCTGGCGAGATGTAGCCCCAGATGCAGGGGTTGCGCTGTCAAAGAATACAGTTCAGTCATCCTGTGCTGCAGCGACATTAGCTTGTCGTACTCGACTACCGGTGCTGCCTGGCTGGCTTTTTTTTGCACACCTGTATTTGTCGTTTGCCTTGCTTTCCAGTCAGCGACATAGATACCAGACTTATTGCGCGCCTCGACCAGTCCCTGGCTTTCAAGATAACGGTAACAGCGTATCGCAGTAGAAACACTGACTTGCTGCGTCTCTGCAATCAGGCGTACCGATGGCAAACGCTCCCCTACCTGATAGCGGCTGGCCCGGATGTCTGCGCCGATGGCGTCTGCCAGTTGTCTGTAACTGTGCTGCATAACAGATACCTTAAATGTGAATCTGTATAGCATAAGACAGACAAGCACTGTAAGTAAATGCCGGCCTGCACTGAACTAGACTAGATACATGAATACACCACACTCTCCCCCTCTCCTTGCCCCGGCAAATGCCATCAAGCCGGGTTTTGCCGCTACGGCGGCAGATTTTTTTCCTGCGGTGCTGGCTGGTTTGATTGCTGTACTGATCTCGTATGCCGGGCCCATGCTGCTGGTCTTGCAGGCAGCACAAAGCGCAAAACTGACCACAGCGCAGACCAGCTCGTGGATATGGGCGATCTCGATAGGTTCGGGCCTGGTGGGCGTATGGATGAGCTGGCGGCACAAGATCCCGGTGATCTGTGCCTGGAACACGCCCGGTGCTGCCTTGCTGGTGACGGGTCTGGCGACGGTGCCTTATCACCAGGCCATAGGTGCCTACCTGGTTGCGGCAGCAGCGATATGGCTGATAGGCATTACCGGTATTTTTGAAAAACTGATGGCAAAAATACCCAAGAGCCTATGTGCTGCCATGCTGGCGGGTATCCTGTTCCGCTTTGGCGTTGATGTGTTTGCCAATGCCCGCAGCGACATTGCTGGCGCGCCCTGGCTGGTGACTGCCATGTTCGCGGCTTACCTGATATTCAAGCGCCGTAGCGCCCGCTATGCCATCGTCCTGACCTTGCTGAGCGGTGTCATGCTCTGGAGTGTTCTTGGCTGGGGTGGCAGCAATCAGGGTCAGGCTATTGCCGTGCATCTGGGTTTGACAATGCCAGTGTGGACCGCGCCTGAATTTTCTTTGAGCGCCATCATCAGCCTTGGTTTGCCATTAGCGTTACTGTGTCTGACTGGTCAGCAAGTGCCAGGTGTGGCTGTCATGCGCACAGCAGGTTACGAACAGGCACCAACCAGCAAGCTGGTCAGCGCTACCGGTTTTGTCAGTATCTTGCTGGCACCATTTGGCTCACATGGTGTCAATCTGGCAGCGATTACTGCGGCGATTTGCACAGGGCCAGAAGCGCACCAGCAGCCAGAAAAACGCTGGGTTGCCGGGGTAGCCTGCGGTGGCTTCTATTTGCTGATAGGCAGCTTTGCCGGTTCCCTGACTGCCCTGTTCCTGCACCTGCCACACGCACTAGTGACCACGGTGGCTGGTCTGGCACTGCTGGGTGCAATACAGAATGGCCTGGTGAATGCGATGCAGGAGACAACAGAACGTGAAGCTGCACTGATCACCTTTATCGTTACTGCATCGAATATCAGCTTGCTGGGACTGGGTTCTGCCTGCTGGGGCATAGTTCTTGGCGTGATCAGCTACTACCTGCTGCGGGTAAAAACCAAATAAGCTACCGAACTTATTCGTTACACTATTCGCTGAATTTGCTGACAAAGGTAGCGACACCATCCCAATCAGCAGGCAGCGGATTTTCTCTGCAGTAGACGATACGCTCAAGAAAGACCTGGGCAGCCAGGTCTTCTCCGCGTACTTCCAGATATGAGCGGAAGGATTTTTCCGCCGCATCCCATTGCTGGGCACGAAAATCATCGAGTGCCTGATGCCAGAGTTCCAGCAAGGCAGACTGTGCATCATCAAGCACGGTCACATCGGCAATCGGTTCAAAGATCGATATGGGCTTGGTCTTGCCTTTGACCCTGACTCTGTCCAGCTCTCTATAAGCGAATTCCGGCGTGGCAGCTTTTGTCGCTTCACCGACCACGATGCCTACCCCGTACACTTTAGTGATCCCTTCCAGGCGAGAAGACAGGTTTACTGCATCACCCATGACCGTGTAAGCACGGCGTATATTGGAACCCATGTCACCGACACGTACTTCACCAGTATTGATACCTATACCTATGCGCAGTTCTGGCCAGCCACGCTGGACAAATTCCTGGCTCAACCTGCGTGCTGTGACCTGCATTTTCAAGGCCGTTGTGACGGCCAGCCTGGCATGATCTTCGAAGCGTACAGGCGCCCCCCAGAATGCCATGACAGCATCACCTATGTATTTATCGAGAGTGCCACGATTGCCCCGTATATCTTCTGACATCGCAGTCAGGTAGATATTCGTGAATTCTCGCAGAGTGGCAGCTTCCAGGCTTTCTGAGATAGTGGTAAAGCCACGCACGTCCGAGAACATGATAGTCAGTTCCCTGCTTTCGCCTTCCATGGTGTAGCTATCGGGTGCCTCCGCCATTTCGGCCACCAGTTCTGGGGCCACATATTCACCGAAGCGGTTAATCACGCCACGCAATTTACGCGATTCGTAAAAATATCCCCATGCCAGATTAAACACGAACAGGGCTGAGATCAGCAACAATGCCGATGCCAGTGGCAGTACCAGATCAAAGGATAGATACATCCAGTAATTGAATCCGATCACGACGATAAAGGTAATCGAAGTAAAGAAGATTGCCGCCAGGGCCTTGAACCTGCTCAGTGCAAATGTCAAGAGCAATCCCAGCAAGATCACCTGCACTACTTCAAACGCACGGCTGGTGTCTGGCCGCTGCTTGAAGTCGCCATCCAGTATTGAAGCAATCACGTTTGCATGCATCTCTACCCCAGGAAAATCCAGGCCCACAGGTGCTGTGCGCAAGTCTTTCAAGCCCGCTGATGTAGTACCTATCAATACAATTTTATTAGCCAGCTTATTTTCTGGAAGCTGCTTTTTTATGACATCGGCTGCAGATACATACACAAAGCCTCCTCCTCGAGGACCGCCTTTGCTCTTGTACTGAATTAAAGCAGTCATCAATGGCTCTAAAGGAACAGTCAGCCTGGGGGAAGAATTGAGTTTGATGGCTTCGATATTGCCATATTCGTTCAGGTAATTTTGCGAGTTCACCCCATCTGACTGCAGGAAAACTGGTTTCACCTTGCTGGCATTCAGCGCCACCCTGGCTGTGGCCAGGGACAATGACTCGTAATAAGCTGTACCAAATTTAGCCAACAGGGGAATTCGGCGGATCACCCCATCTGAATCAGGCGAAGGATTAAAGAAGCCGCCTGCAATAGCCGCTTTTTGTAATACGGGAAGATTGCTGATGTACTTGCTGAACACTGCTGATTCAAGATGACGCCCACCCAGTTCTTCATCGGTAAAAGCCGGGGTGGGTAGCAGCCCCTTGGAAAGATCGTCTACCTCATTTGATAAAGAAAAACCAAGGACAACCGGCCGTCCCGTCAAGGTCTTGGCCAAACGGTCGTCAAAATCAAGTTGAGTCCTCAGGCTGTCCATTTGGGTCACGAAACCCTGATCGCCCTTCAGTTCTTTCTTCGACAGCTCTTCCAGAACCTGCAGCCCGGAGCTACCATCCGACTCTGGGAAAACTGCATCGACGCCAACAGCTCTTACATGATAATCATCCGTCAGCCTTTCTATCATGCTGGCAATAACGCTGCGCTTCCATGGCCATTGTCCATATTCCTTGAGGCTTTTTTCATCGATATTGACGATGACAATGGCATTATTGAACCTGGTAGGCTGCACCCGCATACGCATGTCGTAGATAAAATTATCCACCCTGTCCACCAGAGTCACGGGGAGTATGGCATTTGCCTGTAACACCGCCACAAAGGTCACTGTCAGACAGGCCAGCCACCGCACCATTTTATTGACTTGTCTACGCAAGTTGCCTCTCCCTGTGAAGCTGTATCAAGTTTAGATATTGATGGGGTTAACCCTCATCGGGATCAAGCGCGGCTTTGATCATGTACCGCTACACTTTGTATCCAGGCACCTTGCTCAGATCAACCTCATCAATCTGACTCTTGTCCATGAATCGCTCAGCATAAGTCAGGTAGACTTTTTTCTTGACGAAGATATTAAACAAGTCTGGGTCAATATGTCCGTTCAGTGCAAAGCTACCGAGGATGTGCAGGGATTCTGTCAGGGTCTTGCCATCTTTGTACGGGCGGTCTTTGGCGGTCAGGGCTTCAAAAATATCAGCTATCGCCATGATCTTGGCTTGCACTGACATTTGTTCGCCGCGCAGACCACGTGGGTAGCCTTTGCCATCCATTCGTTCATGATGACCGCCAGCGTATTCAGGTACGTTTTGCAAATGCTTGGGCCAGGGCAAGGCTTCCAGCATCTTGATGGTGGTGGAGATATGGTTATTGATGATGGCGCGCTCTTGCGCATTCAGGGTGCCAGCGCGCACGGACAGGTTTTCAACTTCGTCGGCATTCAGGAAAGGCTGTGTTGCGCCGTTGGCATCCGTAAATTGCCATGCGGCGATGTCGGTCACGCGCTGCAAATCTTCGGGGCTGGTTCTTTCCGAGCCTATATTTAATTTGTGTAAAAAGTTTCTGGCATCTTCGATTTTGACCAGCTCGGCCTGCAAGCCCTGTTCCAGTTCGGCGATCAAGTTGTCATTATTGACGCTGGCCTGATATAGGGCGCATTTACTTTTCAACACTCTGATTTCTGCATCACGTTTCAAAATTTCAAAACGGGTATCCAGCAATTGTATGCGGTCAAAAATAGTTTCCAGCTTGGTGGATTTTTCAACGACATGCACGGGTGTTGAAATCTTGCCGCAATCATGCAGGATGCCAGCCATCCACAATTCCTTGCGGTCTTTGTCGGTCATGGAAAAATGTGCCAGCGGCCCTTCTTGCGTTTCATGCACGGCATTGGCCAGCAACATGGTCAGCTCGGGTACATGCTGGCAATGTCTGCCCGTGTGGGGGGATTTTTCGTCAATACCGATATTGATAAGGTGTACCAGCGAGACGAACAGGTTTTCCAGTTGCGATATCAATTGCTGGTTGGTCAGCGCGATGGCAGCCTGCGAAGCCAGGGCCTCGATAAAGCGCTGGTCAGTCTCGGTGAATGGGCAAAGTTCCCCGGTTTCCGGGTCTTTGGCATTGATAAGTTGCAGTACACCTATCAGCTCTCCTTCATGATCATGCATGGGCACGGTCAACAGGGATTTGGTCTTGTAGTTGAATTGCTGATCAAAATTGCGGGTGCCAGAAAAATTGAAGACCCCAACGGTATAGACGTCCTGAATATTGACCGACAGCTTGTAGTTGGCGGCGTAGGCGGCAACCGCATTCAGGTTTCTGTTGCCATTGGCATCAATCAGGGGAATGTTGGGGATGTCCACCGTATGCCCTTTTACCCCGCCCTGGTACATGTTCAGGGTGTCATTCAGGGATATATTGAAGCACAGGCTTTGCTTGTCTTTACTGGTACGGTACAGGGTGCCACCGTCGGCATAGGTAATGCTTTTTGCCGAGCGCAATATATTTTCCAGCAATAATGGTGTGTCGTGATTATTGCTCAACTCCAGGCTTAATTCCGTCAATTTTTCCAGGCGCTGTGCAATTTCACTACTGCTTAGTGCAGTCATAAACACTTTCTCCAGATCGTATTCAAATTCTTGCTTAACCGTATTCGCTCATACTGGTACTTCATTATTTCCGCCATATGAACAATGTATGATTTCAGCCATCTCATTTCCAGTCGCATTTCAAATAGCATGTCAAAAATTGAAGTGATCACCAATTTTCAAAGCTTTAAAATTCCTGTCCTTATTTTGCCCCAGTTCTGCCATGATTTGCGCTTCTTGCCCTGGCTTCAGGTGATAGATGTAAAACATTATCCCTGCAGGTACTGCTGCAATGTCATTGATCAGTGCAGCCGGACAAAAATGCTTGGAAAGCAGCGCCAGCTCAGCTTCTGCATTAGGAAAAGAACAATCGACAATCACCATGTTCAAGGCAGCCTGCCCGGCCAGGTTTTCCCAGAGTGCTGGCGTACTTGCCATATCACCGGTAAACAAAAAGCCCTTATCTGCAGAACGCACCCAGTAAGCAACTGAACCCGGGACATGGTCTACCGTATGTGATGTAATCACGCGCTCACCCAGTGTCAGGGTACTGCCAGGCAGCATTTCCTGATATTGCAAGGATGGCTGCTCAGTATTTGGCAAAGTGCTGAAATCTGGCCAGATAATCCAGTTGAAGATATGGGTTTTCAAGGCACGCAAAACCTCTGCCGTGGCATGCACAGTGACTGGCTTGCTCCTTTTGCCAAATACGGCATCCATCAGCAATGCCAGGCCAGCGACATGATCAAGATGGCTATGGCTGATAAACACATGGTCTATCGCCACCAATTGCTCCAGGCTGAGCCGTGACAAACCCGTGCCTGCATCCAGCAAGACATCATCGTCAATTAATAAGCTGGTCGTGTAGGGCTCACTGCCACCGATACCACCTGCACAGCCGAGAATTTGTAAGTTCATAAATACAAAAATAGTGTGCCTCTGTCCATCCAGGGCTTTGTTATCCCGAGGTCAACATTGCATCAATCCAGCCTCTGAGCAAGCTTAACACTTTCTTTGAAGACAAGAATATCTTCTACGCTATTCCTTCCCTGAAGATAGGCTAATTTGTCGCTTTACGCTATAAAGAGTTGACTTTGTGGTCAGACATTCGACTTCCGTGATACATTTTTGTAAAAATTGACTTAAGAGAATAATAATTTACAGTATCTTGCAATGGCTACCCTGTTAAAGCTGATAATTCAGCTATGAGTTTAAGCTGCAGTTTTAAGTTAAGCTAGTAAGCTGCGGCTTAAGTTTCAGGCAGCAGGCTGCAGGACATGCAACAAAGGAAAACGAATGGTGGTAACTGCTCAAGTCGCAAACGCTCCACAGGATGGTCTGGATCACAGGCTGCAATTCTTTAAACGCCTGCAAACCCTGACCAACAAGATACATGGTGCAGATGCTTTGGACCAGATCATGCTTGATGTGTCACCCGACATCTGCAATCTGTTTGAATGTGATCGCCTGACCATTTATGTCGTGGCCCAGGACAAGCTCACCCTGATTTCCAAAATCAAGACCGGCCTGAATTCTTTCAAAGACTTGCGCCTGTCCATTTCTGACCAGAGTATCGCTGGTCACGTCGCCCTGACCAAAACCATGATCAGCCTGCGCGATGTATATGACGACAATGAGTTGCGCTCGCACTCCCCGACCCTGAAATTTCAGCGCGCCGTTGACCAGCGCACCGGTTACCGCACCAAGCAAATGCTGGTGGCCCCCATAGTAGAAGCACAAAGCAATGAGTTACTGGGTGTGGTGCAATTCATCAACCATCGTTTGGGTGATGCTTTCAATGCCATCGCTGCCGAAGGTGTACAAGCCCTGTGCGAAACTCTGGCCGTGGCATTTGCACAAAAAAGCAAGGTACTGCCAACCAATACACCACGCACCAAATTTGATTTCCTGGTGTCGGAAGCCATATTGTCTGCCCAGGAAATGGAATTGGCCGTCAGGTCGGCACGTCGCAACCTGCTGGACCTGGAAGATGTACTGATTGATGAGTTCCAGGTGCAACGTGGGATTCTGGGACAGGCCTTGTCCAAGTATTTCAATGTGCCGTATGAAGAATACAAGGCTGAGCGTATTATTCCTGTTGACCTGGTCAAGCGCCTCAAACGCCAGTATGTAGAACAGAATTCCTGGCTGCCCATCATGGAGGACCAGAATGGCCTGACGGTATTGGCGATAGACCCGGAACATACCAATACCACCCATGTCGTCAACCATGTCTTTGCTACGTCAAAGATCCATTACCGGGTCACCACCAAGAAAGAATTCCGCCAGACCATAGACCAGTTTTTTGGTGGTGTTTCTGATAGTGGTTCGGTCGATGATCTGCTATCCGGCATGGAGGATGATGACGAGGAACATAGCGGCCAGGCTATCGTCGAGGTATCCGCTGCAGTCGAAAATGAACTGGTCAAGCTGATCAACAAGATCATCATCGACGCGTATCAGCAAGGCGCATCCGATATCCACATAGAGCCGCGGCCAGGCAAAGAAAAAACCTTGATACGTTTTCGCAAGGATGGCTCGCTGTCACCGTATATTGAAATACCAGCCAGCTACCGCAGTGCTTTACTTGCGCGTATCAAGATCATGTGTGACCTGGATATTTCGGAACGCCGCAAGCCGCAAGATGGCAAGATCAAGTTCAAGAAATATGGCCCCTATGACATAGAGTTGCGGGTTGCTACCATTCCGTCTTCTGGCGGTATGGAAGATGTGGTCATGCGTATCCTGGCAGCAGGTGAACCCATCCCTATCGATAAACTGGGTGTCTTGCCGTACAACCTTGAGCGCCTGAAAAATGTGGTCAGCAAGCCCTATGGCCTGTTCTTTGTCTGCGGCCCTACAGGTTCAGGCAAGACGACCACCCTGCACTCGGTATTAAGCCATCTGAACACGCCGGAAACCAAGATCTGGACAGCCGAAGACCCGGTGGAAATCACCCAGAAAGGCTTGCGCCAGGTACAGGTTAACCGCAAGGCCGGCATGGACTTTGCGACTGTCATGCGGGCCTTTTTGCGGGCTGATCCTGACATCATCATGGTCGGCGAGATGCGCGACAAGGAAACAGTTTCCATCGGACTGGAAGCCTCACTGACCGGCCATCTGGTATTCGCCACCCTGCACACCAACAGCGCGCCGGAATCCATTGTCCGTTTGCTGGACATGGGCATGGATCCCTTTAATTTTGCCGATGCCTTGCTGGGCATACTGGCGCAACGCCTGACCAAGCGCCTGTGTGGCAAGTGCAAGGAAATTTATCATCCGGGCAAGGAAGAGATGATGGAATTGCTGGATGAGTATTGTCAGGAATTGCTGAATACAGAAAACTTTGTCAAAAACCCCCTGGAAGCCAGGAAAAAAGTGTTCACCACCTGGCAGAGCCAGTATGCCGATAAAACCGGCAAATTCACTTTATACAAGGCTGTGGGATGTGAGCATTGCTCAAAAGGTTATAAAGGCAGGCTAGGTTTGCATGAACTGATGGTAGCAAATGACATGGTCAAAAAACTGATACAAGACCATGCGCGCGTATCTGAATTACTG
This sequence comes from Undibacterium sp. GW821-FHT07F11, assembly GCF_059418665.1. Lineage (NCBI taxonomy): Bacteria > Pseudomonadati > Pseudomonadota > Betaproteobacteria > Burkholderiales > Oxalobacteraceae > Undibacterium > Undibacterium sp. GW821-FHT07F11. The sequence goes on along the minus strand of NZ_JBWKQH010000005.1, from coordinate 430,287 downwards.
ACTGCCGCACTGGCGGATGGCATGCTGACCCTGAAAATGGACGGTATAGAAAAAGTGCTTTCGGGACTAACGGATATGAAGCAGGTCAGAATAGTCTGCATAAAATAGTTTTCTGCAAAATCAGATAAAATCCAACCTATCTTCTGCACTGCTTTGGGTAAGCAATGCAAGCATGCTCGGGCAGGATTTTTTTGAAAGCAAACATGAAATATCTGCACACCATGGTGCGCGTCACCGATCTTGAGGCTTCCCTGCGTTTTTATCGTGATGCGCTCGGTCTGGAACTGGTACATCAGAAAGAATATCCCAAAGGTCGCTTCACTCTGGTGTATCTGGCAGCCCCTGGCGACCATGATGCTCAGGTGGAACTGACCTACAACTGGGACCCGGAAGAATATACCGGCGGCCGCAATTTCGGCCACCTGGCTTACCGTGTCGAAGACATCTACCAACTTTGCCAGCGCCTGGCGGATCACGGTGTCACGATCAACCGTCCACCGCGTGATGGCCACATGGCATTTGTACGCTCGCCCGACAATATTTCGATAGAGTTGCTGCAACAGGGCGAACCGCTGGCACCTGCTGAGCCCTGGGCTTCGATGCCGAATACAGGTAGCTGGTAATCCGGCTTCACATAAAAAAAACGCAGACCCTGGTCTGTGTTTTTTTATTCAATTCTGATGATCAGAGCGACGTGCTTCCTTATTCATGGCGCGTATCAATACAACCATGCTCAGTACGATGACGATTGAGGCAACACCAAAAATTCCTGTCCACATAGACGCATCCTGAATTGATTTAAGATGTTTCTTTATATCAATCAAGATGCTGTGCGTCAACTTTGCAAAGTTGGTTTCGAGGAATTTTAACCATTCCTTTCAATCACTACACATATTCAGACATGTCCATGCCTGCGGAAGTAAGCAATCAGGCCGCTGGTCGATGTGTCCAGATGCGAATCATATTCCTGGTTGCCCAGAATCGCCGGCAAGAGGCGGTTCGCCAATTGCTTGCCCAGCTCCACTCCCCATTGATCAAAAGAGTTGATACCCCAGATTACGCCCTGGACAAAAACCTTGTGCTCGTACAGCGCCAGCAACATCCCTAGCTGGAAAGGATCAAGGCTGGGCATGAGTATGGTGGTGGATGGCTGGTTACCGGCAAATACCTTGTGCGGCAAGAGCTTGGCGATATTGGCGTCGCTGAGCCCTGCTTGCGACAATTCTTCACGCGCCTGTACCTCAGTCTTGCCAAAGGCCAGGGCCGCGCTCTGCGCCAGGCAATTTGCCAGTAAAGGTGCCTGGTGGCCTGGCAAAGGGTAATCACTGGATGCCGCCACCACAAAATCACAAGGGATGAGCCAGCCGCCCTGATGCAAAAGCTGGAAGAAGGCATGCTGCCCATTTACACCTATCTCGCCCCAGACGATGGGGTTGGCACGGCAAGTCAAAGCTTCGCCATCGCGGCTGACGGTCTTGCCATTCGATTCCATCTCCAGCTGCTGCAGAAAGGCTGGCAAATGGCGTATCGATTCGTTATAAGGCAGGATGGCCGTAGTCTCGGCACCAAGAAAATTGGTATTCCAGATCGAGATCAAGGCCAGCAGAACAGGCAAATTCTTTTCCAGCGGCGCATTGCAGAAATGCTTGTCCATGGTCTCTGCACCAGCCAGCAGACGTTCAAAACCATTCATGCCTATCGCCAGTGCCACTGACAGGCCGACTGCCGACCACAGCGAATAACGCCCGCCTACCCAGTCCCAGATTTCCAGGATATTCGCATCCGGGATACCAAATTCATGTGCCTTGCCCGGACTGGAAGTGACGGCAATGAAGTGCTTGCTAACGGCCCACTCCTCCATCGCAGCTGCCATCAGCCAGGTGCGCGCTGTCTGGGCATTGATGCTGGTTTCTTGCGTAGTGAAGGTTTTGGAGGCGACGATGAACAGAGTCGTGCGCGGGTCCAGCTTTTCCAGCAAAGGGGCCAGGTGGGCACTATCAAGATTTGAGACATAGTAAAACGTCAGGCCGGGATGCTGGAAAGCTGACAAGGCACGCGTCGCCAGCTTGGGGCCAAGGTCAGAGCCACCTATACCTATGTTCACCACAGTCTGTATCGCATCCCCCTTGAAGCCACGCCACAGGCCGCTGCGCACCCGTTCGACGATGTCGCGCATCTGCTTGCGCACTGCTCTGACCTTGGGCATGACATCCTCTGCCTCATTCGGGAAAGGCGTAAAGTCAGTATGTCGCAATGCTGTATGCAGGACGGCGCGGTCTTCGCTAATATTGATTTTTTCACCGGCGAACATGCGGTCACGCCAGCCTTCCACTTTGGACAGGCGTGCCAGGGCAATCAGGCTATCCAGCGCAGGCTGGTCTATGCGCTGCTTGGAGTAATCAACCAGCAAGCCATCGAGCTCCACCGAAAAATGCCTGAACCTGTCACTGTCGGCGGCAAACAATTCACGCAGATGCTGCTGCTCCAGCCTTTGTTGGTGTGCCAGCAGGGCTTGCCATTCGGGTGTGTGCGTAATGTTCATATTATTCCTGATATGTATGCCTCAGATTATAGGCCAGACAATTATGCATGCTTCAGGCATATTTATTGTTAAAATAAACATTAATTAACTTATTCAAGTTTTTGCAGACAAAAATCTGATCTCGAATTATCGTAAACAGAAAATTAATGTAGCTCTGAATGTAGTTCTGAATGCAATTTTGACAATCAGGGGAAACAGATGGACATGCTAGACAGACAGGACATAGGCATCTTTATCGTGGATGATAATGATATCAGTCGCTCCATGCTGCGGCATATCCTGCATAGTGAGGCGTTCAATGTCATAGGGGAGGCATCCAGTGGTGTGGCAGCGCTGGACTGGCTGGAAAAGACCATACCTGAAGTAGTGTGTCTGGATGTCATGATGCCTGACATCGGCGGCCTGGAAATTCTTGAACATATCAAGAAAATATCACCCGACACGGTAGTGCTCATGGTTACTGGCAGCAATAATAAGGAAACTGTGGTCAAGGCCATCAAGGCCGGGGCTAATGGTTTTATCGTCAAGCCATTCAACCCTGCGACCTTGCTGCAATCCATGCATTATTCCGTCAGCAAATCCCACAAGCAGTTGAAAACCCTGATAGACCGCAGGAAGGCCTGGCGTAACAGCGGGCTGCTATGAAACAGGATCCAGCAAGATCAGGCTTGTCTTGCACTCAGCAAATTCGCCATGGCGACATAGGCTTCCAGCGCGATAGTTTCCGGGCGCAGTTGAGGATCAACTCCGCAAGCCAACAAATCAGCTTCTGTCAGCAAACCAGCCACGCAATTGCGCACTACCTTGCGTCTTTGTGAAAATGCCTTGGTGACGACTTCTTCCAGTTTTTTGATATCGCAAGGCAGGGCACCCGGGTTGGGTATCATGCGCACGATGGCTGACTCTACCCTTGGCGGCGGGTCAAAGGCCTCTGGCGGCACGATGAACATCAACTCCATGTGGTAGCGTACCTGCAGCATGACCGACAGGCGGCCATAGGTCTTGCTGCCTGGTTCAGCAACCATGCGTTCCACGACTTCTTTTTGCAGCATGAAATGCTGGTCTTCTACCAGTGATGCTATCTCGGCCAGGTGAAACAGCAAAGGGCTGGAGATGTTGTACGGCAGGTTACCCACCACACGCAGCTTCTGGCCTTCAGGCACAGGGATGGAGGCAAAATCAAATTGCAGGGCATCACCCTCGTGGATGATCAATTTTTCTGGCGAAAAGTTTTTCTTCAGACGTGCCACCAGGTCCCTGTCCAGCTCGACCACATGCAGTTGCGTCAAGCCATCCAGCAACTGACGTGTCATTGCAGCCAGGCCTGGACCAATTTCCACCATGGTCTGACCAGGTCGCGGGTTGATGACGCGTGTGATATTGCTCAAGACCAGTTCATCGGTAAGGAAATTCTGGCCAAAGCGTTTACGAGGGATATGTTTCATAATGGTTCTTACTTATTTTTTTACTTATTTTCTTACGTATTTTGCTTATCTTGCTTGTTGACCATACTGGCAGCAACGCGCATCGCGACCAGCATGCTGCTGACATCTGCATGTCCGGTGCCTTTGGCGGCCAGGTCCAGGGCTGTACCATGATCAACAGATGTGCGTATCAGAGGCAGGCCAAGCGTGATATTTACGCCCAAGCCAAAACTCGCATACTTGAGTACCGGCAAACCCTGGTCATGGTACATGGCCAATATGCAATCGGCCTGCTCCAGGTATTTTTGCTGAAACAAGGTGTCGGCAGGATACGGGCCGCTGACTTGCATGCCCGCCTCTTGTGCTTTTTTGATGACGGGCGTAATGATTTCAATTTCTTCCATGCCCAGATAACCATTTTCACCCGCATGCGGGTTCAGGCCAGCTACCAGGATACGCGGATTTTCTATGCCGAATTTACTGCGCAGGTCAGCATGGATGATTTCCAGGGTCTTCCACAAGTCATCAAACTGTATGGCCGCAGCGACTTTGCTGAGTGGCAAGTGCGTGGTTGCCAGCGCCACCCGCAAAGCGTGCGGCAGGTGATCATTGGCTTCACTGGCCAGCATCATGACAACGCGGCCAGTATAGGTTTTCTCGGCAAAATATTCGGTATGACCGCTGAAAGCAACACCGGCATCATTGATCGTACTTTTTTGCAGTGGCGCGGTGACAACAGCCTCACACCATTTGCGCTGCACGCTTTCTATCGCCACATCCAGGGTCTGCAAAACGGCACGGCCATTGCGCGGGTCTAGCTGACCGGCAATGACAAAGGCATTCAAAGGGCAATCGATGATGGTCAGGCGTTCATTGCCAGAAGCAGGCAGGCCCTGATGGCGCAAGGCTTGCAGTGACACCCCCATCATGCTGATGGCAGGGTCCAGCTCGGCTGCCAGCATGGACAGATAGGCAGTGTCGCCTATCAGTACCGACCGGATTTCATGTCTTAACTGCCAGGCAGCCCGTATCGCAATTTCAGGCCCTATGCCAGCCGGTTCGCCTACGGTTACCGCGATGACCGGCAAACTGGGCTGCGGCATTATTTTTCTTCCAGACGGAAATCAACATAGGCGCGGTCACGGATTTCGCGCAGCCAGTCTTGCAAGGCTTCATCCGATTTGCGCTCACGCACAGCCTGACGAGCGGCAATACGCTGTCTGTCTTTCGACAATTCGTCTGTCTTGCGCTCTGTGACCTGAATCAGGTGCACACCAAATTGCGTGGTCACTGGCTCGCTCAGTTGATTAATCGCCAGTTTGTCCATGGCTTGTTCAAATTCTGGCAAAGTAGAACCAGGGAATAACCAGCCCAGATCACCACCTTTGGAGGCAGAACCATCCGCAGAGTGAGTTTTGGCCAGCTCTTCAAAAGTGGCTTCCTTGGCTTCTATCTTGCGCTTGAATTCCAGCAATTTCTTGCGTGCTTCATCTGCAGTCACGATCTGGCTGACTTTGATGAGAATATGGCGCACATGGCTTTGCTGCTCGGCTGCAGCAGCCTTGGTGTCATTGGCGGCACGTTTGCCATTCACTTTGACGATATGGAAGCCATTCGGACTACGCACGATGTCAGAAAATTCACCGACCTTGACCTTGCTGATGGCGTCGACAAACAATTGTGGCAAGCGGTCTTGTTCACGCCAGCCTATGTCGCCGCCTTTCAATGCTTCTGAACTATCTGAATAGGTAACGGCGGTCTTGGCAAAGTCTGCACCTTCACGCAATTTTTTCAAGACTTCTTCAGCGCGTGCACGGCGTGCTGCGATTTGCTCGGCAGAGGCTTTTTCAGGAATGCTGATGAGGATATGCGCCAGATTCAATTCCTGCTTGGCCGCTGCCTTGTTGTTGGCTTCTGCTGCCAGGTAGTTGTCGATTTCAGTTTCAGATACTTGTATCTTGCTATCGACTTCACGCTCACGTATGCGCTGCATGAGAATATCGTCACGAATTTGTTCACGGAACTTCGCATAGGAAGTACCCTCACGCTCGATCTGGTTGCGGAATTCTTGCAGAGTCATCTTGTTTTGTTCAGCCAGGCGCAACATGGTGCGATCCAGCATGACATCATCAACACGCATGCCATTTTCTTTGGCCAGTTGCATTTGTGCACGGTCAGTGATCATCCGTTCCAGCAATTGCTTTTGCAGGACGGCACGATCTGGCAAGGGAGTGCCCTGCTTTTTCAACTGCATTTCTATTTCCAGCATGCGTGCATTCAATTCCTGACGAGTAATCACCTCGTCATTGACCACGACCACGATACTGTTGACTTGTTGCGCTCTGCTGCTTTGCGTCTTGGGTGTAACGATAGGGCTGAGTTTGACTTGTGACCATGCTGTCGAGCTGACAAGCAGGCCAGCAGACACTGCCAGTACCGTGAATAAGTTACTTTGTTTCATTTGCAATAAATGTCGCATATTGGTCCAAAATCCTGTTAAGCCATTCCCGTGAGAGCATCAAAGCGGGCAAAAGTTGCAATATACACGTTCGTTCCGGTTTCACAAACTGCGGAGGAAAGCATGTCTATTGTTAGTACAGCAAATTATTTACCTACGGCAACGTGCTAGCGCTCGTTGCCAGACTGGTAGCCTGAAATATTTTTTCTCAGTGCATCGATGGGGTTAGCACCAAAGCCCAGCCTGGCCAGTCCATTCAACTCCAGTTGTATGGAAAAGCCGGATGTATTGTTGACGCTGTTCGTCGCAAACCTTTGTGCCAGGAAGCGCAAAGACCAGCAATCTGCCTTGTATTCAAAGCCCAGCAAACCATCCACCATCTTTTTATCCATCATGGAGTAATTGCTTCTACCCACCATATACCAGCGATCTGCCATCGGCCATTGAGCAGATACATCGACCTGCTCGAGGCTGTTGCGCTGATAACGGTATTCCAGGTTCAATACCTTTTTCGGTGAAGGCTGCCAGTGTATGCCGTAGTTGGCACGTACCGATTGCCTGTCAGTCTGGCTCAGTTGCAAAGCCATTTCACCACTGAGGGTAGAAGACAGCTTCCCGGTTGCTGCCAGCAACAGATCCGAACGGCTGGGGCTGACGGTGTTATCAAGCGTGACTTTTTGCGTATTAAAATAGAAACGCTGACCTATGGCCAGCTTCAGGCTTTCATCGCCATTACCTTCGATAAAACGCGAAATCAGGGCAGCGGTAATCTGGTTCGAATCACCTATCCTGTCCTGGCCGGTAAAGCGGTTTTCACTGAAAATCTGGGCAAAATTAAAATCGGCAACGGCACTGTCAAAGTTAGGCATGCGCGACTGATCGCGGTAAGGTGTATTCACATAGAACAGTCTGGGTTCCAGTGTCTGTGTCAACGCCTTGCCAAACATCTCTGTTTTGCGTTCAAACACCAGACCACTATCTACCGAGAAAGTCGGCACTACGCGATGGAAATCAGATTCCTTGCCTGGCTCAGGATTGACCAGATGATAATTAGTCGCGTGGAACGACACTTTGGGAATAACGAATAACCCGGCCTGCACCAGAGGCAAAGAAACCTGAGGATTGAACACCGCCCGGTCACCCCGCACCAGAGTCGGATGCCAGAAGCGCGTCAATATGCTATCCATGGACCAGTCCAGGCCAGCGACATCATGTTGCTCAGCATGCAACTGCAATTGCGGCAGCCTGTCATACGGGCGCGCTATCGGTGCCGCCAGATCTTGCAAAACCTGATAATTTGAAGTCCTGAGAGCCAGGTTCCAGAATGACCCGTAATACGTCAGATTGGCTTCGCGCAATAACAGGCGTTGCGCTGTTTTGGTAATAGTGCGCGAGAAATCGGCAGGATAATCATCATCCGAGGCTGAATTGATATTCCAGGTCAATTCCAGTTGCGGTAATAACTTCTGTGTGTGTATGGAGGCCACCGCATAGCGGTTAGTGCCAGTCACACGGTCATTAAGCAAACCTTCAACACTGGTTTCACCTGCATAGGTTTCACCCAGGTAGCGTCCCTCTATCCCCAGTTGCAGACCACGCCTGGCGATCATTTTGGGATAGATAGTCAAATCACGGTTGGGCGCAATATTAAAATAATAGGGCATCGTCACTTCAGGACCGCCCTTGGACGAAGCGCCAAATATGGGCGGCAACAAGCCAGAGTGACGCGCGCCCGACAATGGAAAGGTCAGGGAAGGCGTCGCCAGGATAGGCATGCCCATGAAATACAGGACAGACTTGCCAGCCACGCCTCTGTCGAGGCCGGTATCAAGGCTCAGGGTATCAGATTGCAAATACCAGTCAGGGTTGAGGCCTTCGCAAGTGCTATAGGTGCCACGCGTGATCAGGGAACGCTCTTCGTCCTGAAAATCAATACGTGCCGCATGTCCCTGGGCGTTATTGCGCAAGAGTTTATAGACGGGATTGGCAACGTAACCGGAACTGGCATCAAGCTGCATGCGCAAAGCGTCACCTGTATAGCAATCACCATAGCGATTCATGCGTATCTTGCCACTGGCTTCTACTTCATCTTCCAGATTACGGTACATGGCTTCGTCTGCGGTGATGCGGGTGCCACCTTTGACGACCTCAACATCATGTTCAAACTTGATAAAGCGCTCTGGCCTGCCGGTAAACTTTTCAGCACGAACCGTGACTGGTGCATTCTTGTCGTCCTGCTTTTGCTTTTCGCTCAGTTTTTCAAGTTGCTTCGGGCTGGGCAAGGAATCTTTGGACGACTTGTCATCGGACTGTAGGGGAGTTGCCAGCGGGGTTACCAGCTGAGTTGGAGCCTGAACTTCTTCCGGCTTGGCAGTAATCACGTTCTGGGCCATCGCCTGAGAAAAGTAGGCAGGCACCAAAACCGACACCAGAATTGCCGGGATAGTAGGAAACAACAGCGGTGAGTGAGATAATACGGGTTTCCTGCGCATGAATTCAGTGGTCAATAAACGTTTTGCCAACAATGCTGGACGATGTCATACAGACAATATGCCAGAAATCAGTCGCCTATTATAGGTTAAATGCTGGCAAAACCACTTGAAGTATGCAGACAAACTAACTTCCATTAAATTTTATACATGTCCTCCACAGCAATCCCAGCGAATTCTGCAACATCTGCAGCGATCTCCATCGAAAAAGAACACCGCAAGCAAGCGCTGCAAAACTGGCTTGCGGGCATCAACAGTCATGCCATGAAGCTCGATAGCATGCGTGCAGCATCTGCCGATGCCAGTTTTCGCCAATATTATAGAATTGACACTGAAGATGGTAGCACCCTGATTGCAGTTGATGCACCACCCGCAACAGAGAATACCGCAGCCTTTATCAAGATGGCGAATCTCTTGAAAAGTATCAACCTGACTGTGCCTGAAGTACTGGCACACGACCTTGAGCAGGGCTTCATGCTGGTGACGGATATGGGCATGCATACCTATGGCCAGATTTTGAACAGCGACAATGCCCACAAACTATATCTGGATGCGATAGACAGCCTGATCCTGTTCCAGGCGCAAAGCCAGGCCGATGTCTTGCCTGAATATGACCGCCCCTTCCTGCTGCGTGAATTGAATATTTTCAAGGAATGGTATGTGGGCAAGCATCTGGGTGTCACCCTGACTGATGCGCAAACTGCCACGCTGGATAAGGTGTTTGATCATTTGCTGGCCAGCGCACTGGCACAGCCGCAAGTGTATGTGCACCGCGACTATCATTCCCGCAACCTGATGTGGATGGACAAGGGCAATCCCGGCATCATCGATTTCCAGGATGCTGTGTATGGCCCCATCACTTACGATCTGGTGTCGCTGTTACGCGACGCCTATGTACAGTGGGATGAAGAAATCGTGCTCGACTGGGCCATACGTTACTGGGAAAAAGCCAGACGTGCCGGCTTGCCCGTAGCACCGGACATAGACAGTTTCTACCGCGATTTTGAATGGATGGGCTTGCAGCGCCATCTGAAAATCCTCGGCATATTCGCCCGCCTGTCTCACCGCGACGGCAAGCACCATTACATAGGCGATATCCCTACTGTCATGGAATATGTGCGCAAGACTTCGCACCGCTACAAGGAACTGATCCCGCTGCTCCGTTTGCTCGATGAACTGGAAGACAATGCGCCGCAAGTTGGCTATACCTTCTGAGGCGGAGTAATAACAATCATGAAAGCCATGTTACTTGCCGCCGGGCGCGGCGAACGTATGCGCCCATTAACCGATGCCTGCCCCAAACCTTTATTGAAAGTGCGCGGCAGGCCGCTGATCGTCTGGCATATCCTGAACCTGGTGAAAGCCGGTATCACCGAGATGGTCATCAATCATGCCCACCTGGGTCATATGATAGAAGATGCTCTGGGTGATGGTTCACGCTTTGGCGCAAAGATACAGTACTCAGCCGAAGAGCAGGCGCTGGAAACCGCAGGTGGTATTGCCAAAGCCCTGCACTTGCTGGGGGATGACCCGTTCATTGTGGTGTCTGGTGACATCTATATCCCCCACTTCAATTTTGCAGAATGCCTCAATACCCTGGAAGAAAATGACCCATGGGGTAATCCACATCCGGCAGACAAACGCGATATCGCCTGGCTGTATATGGTGAAGAACCCCAGCTTCCACCCGACTGGTGATTTTGCCCTGACACTGATGGGTTTGTCGAATGAAGGCACGCCGCGTCATACTTTTGGCAACATCGGCGTGTATCGCCCGGAAATGTTTGCATCGATACGACCAGGTGACCATGCCAAGCTAGGTCCCCTGCTACGCGAATACATAGATGCAGGCCGCATAGGCGGCGAGCTGTACCGCGGTGAATGGCATAATCTGGGCACACCTGATCAACTTGAAGCGCTGAACGCGCCATTGAATTTCAAAGGATAAGCATGAGCATCAACACCACTAGCTATTCTGCACGTCGCCAGCAACTGATGTCACAAATGCAGGCGCAAGGTGGTGGTGTAGCAGTCATACCAACTGCACGCGAATGGATACGCAATAGCGACAATCATTTCCCTTTCCGCCACGACAGCCATTTCTATTATTTATCCGGCTTCACAGAACCGGAAGCGGTCGTCGTGCTGGTCGCCACTACAGACAAACAGCAATCGATTTTATTTTGTCGCGAAAAAAATCCAGAACGTGAAATCTGGGATGGCTTTCGTTTTGGGCCTGAGGCAGCAGCAAAAGAATTTGCTTTCGATGCTGCTTATCCCATCGCAAATCTGGCAGAAAAATTGCCTGAATTGCTCAGTGATGCCCGCACGCTGTTTTACAGCGCCACACAGGAGCCGCATATCGACAGTCAGGTGCAACAAAGCCTGCAAGCCCTGCGAGACAAGAGCCGCAGTGGCATCAAGGCACCCGGCATCACGGTCGATGTCCGTGAGCTGATTGATGAAATGCGCCTGTTCAAGGATGAGACAGAAATCGCGCTGATGCAGCGTGCTGCCAGCATTTCTGCTGAAGCGCATGCACGCGCCATGCGCAGCACCAAACCTGGAAAATTTGAATATGAGCTGGAAGCGGAATTATTATATGAATTCCGCCGTAATGGTGCGCAGGCACCTGCTTATGGATCCATCGTCGCTACTGGTGCGAATGCCTGCATCCTGCATTACCAGAGCAATCAGGCTCAGATCAGAGATGGTGATCTGGTACTGATCGACGCCGGTTGTGAATTCGATAGCTATGCATCCGACATCACCCGCACTTTCCCTGCCAATGGCAAGTTCAGCCCTGCTCAAAAACGTCTGTATGAAATCGTGCTGGTGTCACAACAGGCTGCTCTGGAATATGCCAGCCCGGGCTCACAATATATGGATGGCCACAACGCGGCTGTACGCGTGCTGACCCAGGGCATGCTCGATACCGGTTTGCTCGATAAAAACAAGGTAGGCAGCCTTGATGATGCCATCACCAGCGCAGCCTTCCGCCAGTTTTACATGCATGGCACAGGTCACTGGCTGGGGCTGGATGTACATGATGTTGGTGATTACCGGACTGCAGAAAAAACCGGCGATAGCGATATAAGACCTTATCGCAAATTACAGGCTGGCATGGTCATCACCATAGAACCCGGTATCTATGTGCGGCCTGCTGAAGGTGTGCCGCAAGAATACTGGAACATCGGTATACGCATAGAAGACGATATCCTGATCACAGCTAGTGGCCATTTGAATCTGAGCCGCGACACACCAAAAACCGTAGCAGAGATTGAAGCCGAAATGCGTACGCGCTGAAGGTGCAAAATAAAATGACTCATACCATCAATGATGTCGATATCGCGATCTGTGGCGCGGGCCCGGTAGGCCAGGCTCTCGCCCTGCTGCTCCAGCAACAGGGTTATGCAGCTGAACGCATAGCCCTGTTTGATGCCAAGACGGCCGGGCAGGCAGAACAGGATGCCCGTTCCATCGCCATCTCCTATGGCAGCAGGCAAATCCTGCAGGCGGCTGGTGCCTGGCCGGTCAAGGCAACAGCCATACAGGAAATCCATGTGTCACGCCGTGGTCACCTTGGCCGCAGTCTGATGCGGGCGAATGACTATGCAGTGCCTGACCTGGGATATGTAGCCCGCTATGGTGACATCATACGGCCACTGCAAGTGGCCATCGGCAATAGCAGCATACGCATACAGAGGCCGGTAAGTGTCAGCAATATCGAAGAAACTGCAGACCATGTACGCCTGACACTGATCCATGCAGACACTGGAGAAACCAGCCATGTCAGCGCCAGCATCGTCATACAGGCAGAAGGCGGCACTTTTGGCGACCAGGAACAGCGTAGCCAGCGCCATGATTACCAGCAAACCGCCATCATCGCCCATGTGAATACCGATGCCCAGATAGCCGGACGCGCCTTTGAACGCTTCACCGAACAAGGGCCACTGGCCTTGTTGCCGCAAGAAGATGGCTATGCCCTGGTCTGGTGCGTGCGACCTGAGCAGGCTGAGCACTTGCTGACACTGGATGATCAGCAATTCAAACAAGCCTTGCAAACCGCCTTTGGCGACCGCCTGGGCAAATTCATCAAGACATCGGCACGCCTGTCTTATCCATTGGGCTTGAATGCACAGGCGCATGCCACTGCACGCACAGTCGCCATCGGCAACGCCGCGCAAACCCTGCATCCGGTCGCAGGGCAAGGCCTGAACCTTGGCTTGCGCGACAGCATGGTATTGGCACGCGCACTGACACGACATTTACATGACGCTGCCAGCAGCGATACTGCAACCGCCTTGCAAGCCTATCTGGCAGAGCGCAAGGCTGACAGGAAGCTGACCATACGCATCACCGACAGCATGGCCCGGGTATTTGCCAGCAGCCCTGATGGTTCATTCAGCCAGACCTTGCTGGGCCTGGGGCTGGGTGCACTGGATATGGTGAAGCCAGCAAAGCGGATGCTGGCAGAACAGATGATGTTTGGTTGGCGCTGAGCGCGCACAACAGCGCGCTCAATATCATCAACTCACTAACTAGTTCCTGATCTCCAAAGCACGATTCAGGCTCAGCGCCGCTATTGAACAGGCTGCGCCGGATAGCAGGTACAGGCTGACATATTCCAGCCCGAAATGTGCCGACAAGCCCAGCGCCACCAGAGGGGCAAAGCCCGCACCGACCAGCCATGCCAGATCAGATGTCAGGGCAGCGCCGGTATAGCGGTATTTAGGCGCAAAATTGGAAGTTACAGCACCTGATGCCTGGCCATAAGACAATCCCAGTACACCAAAGCCCAACAGGATAAAGAGATCCTGCCCAAACTCACTGCCACCCAACAAGGCTGGTACGAAACCACTCAGCACGGCGATCATCAGTGCCAGCGCAAATAGCATTTTGCGACGGCCAATACGGTCAGCGATCACACCAGAAATAATGATTCCCAGGATCATGAAAACGGCACCAAACATTTGTATTTCCAGAAATTCGCTCAGTGAGCGTTTGGAATAAATCGTGATCCATGACAATGGGAACACAGTGACCAGATGGAACAGTGCATAGCTGGCCAAGGCCGCCAGTGCGCCTATAAGCAAGTTACGGCCTTGTGAGCGGGTCATCTCGACAATACTGGTTGGTTCCAGTTCGCGTTCATCAAGCAAATGCTTGTATTCGTTAGTAGAAACCAGGCGCAAGCGGGCAAACAAGGCAACCACGTTGATCGCAAACGCGACATAGAAGGGATAGCGCCATCCCCACTCCAGGAAGTCTTCAGTCGACAAATTGGCGAGCATATAGGCAAACAGGCCCGCAGCAATCATGAAACCTACCGGCGCACCGAGTTGACCGAGCATGGCATACCAGCCGCGCTTGTTCTCCGGTGCATTCAAAGCCAGCAAAGAGGGCAAACCATCCCAGGAACCACCCAGCGCAAAACCCTGCCCTATACGCAGCAAGGACAAAAAGATGATGGAAGTTACGCCCAGATGCGAATAAGTTGGCAGGAATGCAATACCAGCGGTAGATGCCCCCAATAAAACCAGGGCTATGGTGAGCTTGGCTTCACGTCCCAGATGCTTCTGGATTTCCATAAAGGCTACTGTGCCAAACGGGCGTGCCAAAAATGCAAACGAGAAGATCACGAATGCATACAGAGTGCCTTCCAGTCTTTGTTCAAATGGAAAGAAAACCTGGGGGAAAACCAGTACCGAGGCAAGTGCATAGACAAAGAAATCAAAATATTCCGACGCTCTGCCGATGACTACACCAATCGCGATTTCACCAGGGGCAATCGAAGAATGATCGGAATTAGTGTTTCTGACATTCCTGCTTTCAGAAGCTGTCAGATAGCTGGAAGGCATTTCATTCTCGTTGGTACTGATGCTGGTCATAATGGCCCCTCAAATCTTGTCTCTAAATTTATAGTCTGGCACCTGTGCGATCTTTATTTTTGATGCTTATTTGAAAACTAGGACAAAACGTCCAATCGCCAAGGCCTTTTTGTAAAGGTACATTAGCACAAATTTCTATAATCATTGACCTATCTCAATATGATTCCCTTATTTGCACGACGCGGACTTGCTGTTTTTCCTGCAATTTTGTTGACGGCTTGCAACACGGTAGTAATGAATCCATCGGGTGATATTGCCTCTCAACAAAGCCATTTGATATGGGTATCCACGCTGTTGATGTTGCTGATCATTGTACCAGTGATCTTTTTGACCATTCTTTTTGCCTGGCGTTACCGTAAAAATAACACTTCAGCAAAATATGAACCAGACTGGGACCATTCCACCCAGCTTGAACTCGTGATCTGGGGTGCGCCGCTGCTGATCATCATCGCCCTGGGCCTGATCACCTGGATCAGCACGCATACGCTGGACCCTTATCGCAAACTGTCGCGCCTGGATGAAAACCGCCCTCTTCCTACTGATGCGAAAGTCTTGAATGTCGAGGTTGTGGCACTGGACTGGAAATGGCTGTTCATTTACCCGGACCTTGGTATTGCTACAGTCAATGAACTGGCTGCCCCTATTGATGTGCCTGTGCGCTTCAAGATTACGGCATCCAATGTCATGAACTCTTTCTTCATCCCTGCACTGGCTGGCCAGATCTATGCGATGCCAGGCATGCAGACTACGTTGAATGCCATCATCAACAAGCCAGGTCAGTTCGATGGCTTTTCGGCCAACTATAGCGGTGCAGGTTTCTCTGACATGCGCTTCAAGTTCCATGGCATGAGCGCGCAGAATTTTGAACAGTGGGTACAGGCGACCAAAGGCAAGCAACAAACGTTGGATCGTGCAACTTATCTGAAACTGGAAAAGCCTAGTGAGCGTGAGCCGGTGCGCCACTACGCCAGCGTCGATGCAAGTTTGTTTCACGCCATCCTGAACCGTTGCGTCAGTGCAGGTGAAGTGTGCATGGACAAAATGATGATGAGTGACGCAAAGGCAAATGCCAGAGCCTATGCAGCATCTGACGCGAAAATGGATTTCACCAGGCTATTCACGCAAAGCCTGGAAAAAGATAACGCCGCACGCACAGCACGCTTGCTGGCCTATCTGGACGCTGACCTTTGTAAAGCATCCCCCGAAGCGTCCTCTAAAGCGTTCCCGGAAGCGTTCCCCAAAGTGCTCCCCGAAGTGTCCCCCATTATCATCGGAAATAAATGATGCAAGACCAACTCGATTTGACGAAGCTCATCTTCGGCCGTCTCTCATGGGACGTGATTCCCTTTCATGAACCCATCCTGCTGGCGACCTTTATCGCTGTCGCCCTCGGTGGCATAGGCCTTCTTGGCGCTTTGACGTATTTCCGTGTATGGGGCACTTTGTGGCGCGACTGGTTTACCAGCATCGATCACAAAAAGATAGGCATCATGTATGTGATTTTTGCCATTGTCATGTTGCTGCGCGGCTTTGCTGACGCCCTCATGATGCGCTTGCAACAGGCAATCGCCTTTGGTGATGCAGCAGGTTTCCTGCCACCACATCACTACGACCAGATCTTTACCGCGCATGGCGTGATCATGATTTTCTTCGTGGCCATGCCTTTGGTCACTGGTTTGATGAACTATGTTGTACCACTGCAAATCGGTGCACGTGACGTGGCATTTCCCTTCCTGAATAATTTCAGTTTCTGGATGACTGCCTTTGGCGGCGGCCTGGTCATGGTATCGCTGTTCGTGGGTGAATTTGCGCGTACTGGCTGGCTGGCATATCCACCGCTGTCCGGCATCATGGCCAGCCCGGATGTGGGGGTAGATTACTATATCTGGTCATTGCAGATTGCCGGTGTGGGTACTCTGCTGTCGGGCATCAACCTGATCGCCACCATCATTAAAATGCGCGCACCTGGCATGACGATGATGAAGATGCCAGTATTTACCTGGACTGCGCTGTGCACCAACATTTTGATCGTTGCAGCCTTCCCGGTACTGACTGCGGTATTGGGCATGCTGTCACTGGACCGTATGTTTGGCACCAATTTCTTCACCAATGATCTTGGTGGCAATTCCATGATGTATGTGAACCTGATCTGGATCTGGGGTCACCCTGAGGTGTATATTCTGGTCTTGCCTGCGTTTGGTGTTTTCTCTGAAATCGTCTCGACATTCTGTAGCAAGCGCTTGTTTGGCTATACCTCCATGGTGTATGCAACCGTGGTTATCACCATCTTGTCTTACCTGGTATGGCTGCATCACTTCTTCACGATGGGGTCTGGCGCGAGTGTTAATTCCTTCTTCGGTATCACGACCATGATTATCTCGATTCCTACCGGAGCGAAGATATTCAACTGGCTGTTCACGATGTACCGTGGCCGTATCCGTTTTGAATTGCCTATGTTGTGGACCATGGGTTTCATGATCACTTTCGTTATTGGCGGCATGACAGGGGTCTTGCTGGCAGTACCACCAGCCGATTTCGTTTTGCACAACAGCCTGTTCCTGATTGCCCACTTCCATAACGTCATTATCGGTGGCGTGCTGTTCGGCATGTTCGCTGGCATCAACTACTGGTTCCCTAAAGCTTTTGGCTACAAGCTTGATGATTTCTGGGGCAAATGCTGCTTCTGGTTCTGGACTATCGGTTTCTACTTTGCTTTCATGCCTTTATACGTACTGGGCCTGATGGGTGTGACAAGACGCTTGAGCCACTTTGAAGATCCATCCTTGCAAATCTGGTTCCAGATCGCGGCTTTCGGTGCTGTCCTGATTGCCATTGGCATCGCTTCCTTCATCATCCAGTTGTATGTCAGCTTCAAGCGTCGTGCATCCCTGCGTGATGTTACTGGCGACCCATGGGGTGGCCGTACGCTGGAATGGTCAACATCCTCGCCACCTGCAGCTTATAACTTTGCCTTTACACCGAAAGTGTATGACAACGATGCCTGGGCTGATATGAAGAGCAAGCAATACAGCAGGCCAACAGACGGCTTTGTACCTATCCATATGCCCAAGAATACCGGCGCTGGCTTCATCATCGCCTTGTTGAGTGCAGTCTGTGGCTTCGCCCTGATCTGGCAAATGTGGTTGCTGGCTGTCCTCGGTTTCGTGGCGATGATGGTTGCCATTATCGTCCACACCTTCAACTACAAGCGCGACTACTATATTCCTGTTGCCGATGTCATCCGTACTGAAGATGAACGTACCCGCTTATCAGGTGCCAGCTATGTCTAATACCGCAACTTTTCCAAATGAAGGCACGAACTTGAATACCAGTGCAACTTCTCAGCCTGGCAAATTTGTCAGCAGCGATTTTTATGTCAAGGAACATCATCCGGAAAACGGCACTCTGCTCGGTTTCTGGCTTTATCTGATGAGCGATTGCCTGATCTTCGCCTGTTTGTTTGCGACCTATGCCGTACTTGGCCGTAACTATGCAGGTGGCCCTACAGGTGCAGAATTGTTTGACCTGCCACTGGTTGCCGTCAATACGTCTTTGCTGCTGCTTTCTTCCATCACGTATGGTTTTTCCATGTTGGAAATGCAGCGCAAGCGTGTTAAAGCCACCTTGATCTGGCTGGCTATTACGGGCTTGCTGGGTGCGTGTTTTATCAGTCTTGAACTGTATGAATTTGCCCACCTGATACACGAAGGTGCAGGCCCGCAACGCAGCGGCTTTTTGACTTCCTTCTTTGCCCTGGTTGGTACGCACGGCCTGCATGTGAGTTTCGGTATTATCTGGCTGGTTACCCTGATGTTCCAGATAGGCCGTCATGGCCTGACACCAGAGAATGGCAGGAGGCTGATGTGCCTGTCCATGTTCTGGCATTTCCTGGACGTGATCTGGATCGGCGTATTTACCTTTGTTTATTTGATGGGAGTCTTGCCATGAGCGCACACCAAGAACACACGCCGCATGGTCACGATGGTCATCATGGCGACCACCATGACCACCACGGGCATACGCATGCCAACCATGGCAGCCTGAAAGAATACGCTACCGGATTCATGCTTGCAGTGATCCTGACCGCCATCCCTTTCTGGCTGGTCATGGGCAAAGTCATGAACAAGTCGAGCACGACAGGCATCGTCCTGCTGGTATTTGCAGCGATACAGATCGTGGTGCACATGGTGTATTTCCTGCACATGAATAGCAAATCCGAAGGTGGCTGGACCATGCTGGCATTGCTGTTCACCGGCATGCTGGTGTTTATCATGATGAGCGGATCGCTGTGGGTGATGTATCACCTGAATCACAATATGATGCCCGGCATGATGCATGAGACCGAAACAAAACCGCAATCGATCAATGCCGCGCCCATGTCCCGGCCTGCTGCGGACAATATCAAGTCCATGCCATCCATGCAATGAACGAACCTGAACAAGGAATTGCAGGAAAAGCGGCTGACCTGACACCAAAGACAGGTCAGCTCAGCCCACGATCTCGTCATTCACGCTTATTCAGACTGAGCTTCACGGCCTGCATGGCAGTTATTTTTGCAGGCTTCATTTCACTTGCTACATGGCAGGTGCTGCGTCTTCAATGGAAGCTCGATTTGATAGAGCGGGTTGAACAGCGCGTACACGCAGAACCTGTACCAATTCCCGGTTTTTCATTGTGGCCACACATCAATACAAGTGCGGATGAGTACCGCCATGTGCAGGTCAGTGGCGTTTTTATGCATGAGAAAACCGTACTGGCGCAAGCCACGACAGAATTGGGAGGCGGCTTTTGGGTCATGACGCCTCTGGCGACAGCAGATGGCACGACGATCCTGATCAACCGTGGTTTTATCCCGGAAAAAATGGCGGCGTCTTATCGAGCTTCATCAAAAAGAGATCGCGTCACTGCATCTGATATTGACACCATTCAAGTCACTGGCCTGTTGCGCATGACTGAACCGGGCGGAGGTTTTTTGAGGAAAAATGACCCTGCTGGCAATCGCTGGTATTCACGCGATGTGAACGCCATTGCTACTGCAATTGGCTTGACCAGGCCAGCCCCTTTCTTTATCGATGCCGATGCAAACCCCACAACCGATAAACACTATGCGCAGCAAAGTAACGGATCGGCAAACCAACCCATCGCAGGCCTGACCGTGATTCATTTTCACAACAACCATTTAATTTATGCCTTGGTCTGGTTTTCGCTGGCAGCCATGACGGCCGCAGCCTGGGCATATGTCATCCGGGATAGAAAAATGTCAGCGCCGTCAGCATAGGAAACACAGCATAAGCCAGGCTGGCATTGCAAATTTAATATATAGCCCATGATCTGTTAGCATGCACTAAAAAAGCACAATAACGGGACATGGCAAGCATGATAAAAAAAGTACTTTCTCATAGTATCGGGCAAGGGATAGTGGCCAAAACTGCAAACAAAACACCAGAAAAACAGTCCGCTATTGCGATAGCGTACGAGAACTCGGCAGGCCACAAGAACATGTTGCAACTTATTCAGTTGCGCTGGCTTGCTGTGTTTGGACAGTTATCAACCATTTTGATCGTCATGTTTGGCTTTGGCATACAGTTGCCCCTGGTCAAAATGCTGGTCGTCTTGATTTGTTTGATAGGCTTTAATATTGCCAGCCATTTGCGCTGGCATGAGCGCGTGTATGTAACCAATGGCGAGCTTGTTTTTGCCTTGCTGATCGATGTATTCAGCCTGACAGCACAGTTGTACTTCGGCGGAGGAACCTCAAACCCGTTTGCTTTTCTTTATCTACTGCAAGTGATTTTAAGCGCAGTCTTGCTGGAAGCCTGGTCTACCTGGATCATCGTCGTCATCACCAGCGCCTGCCTGGCCGGACTATCACTGTTTTCTGAGCCTTTGCCTCTGCCACCAAGTGAAGCCGGCGGGCTATCGCGCCTGTACGTAGCAGGCTTCATCATTTGCTTCATGCTCAATGCTGCCCTGCTGGTTTTCTTTATCACTCGCATCGGCCACAACCTGCATGCCCGGGATGTTCAACTGGCTGATCTGCACCAGCGTGCAGTTGAAGAAGGTCATATCGTGCGCATGGGCCTGTTGGCTTCTGGTGCGGCGCATGAACTGGGTACGCCACTGGCGACGCTCTCGGTCATCCTGGGTGACTGGCGACGGATGCCGGAGTTCAAGAAAAATCCCGAGCTGCTCGAAGAAATCAGCGAAATGGAAACCCAGTTACAACGCTGCAAAAGCATCGTCAGCGGCATCCTGTTGTCTGCCGGAGAAGCACGTGGAGAATCTGCGGTCAAAACGACGATCAATACTTTTTTAAATGATCTCACCAAAGAATTTACATCAACCCGGACTATAGTCTCATTTGGTTTCGACAACCAGATCCAGGAAGACATTCCCATCGTCTTTGATACTGCCCTGAAGCAAATGGTCTGTAACGTGCTTGATAATGCCCTGGAAGCTTCCCCGGACTGGTTGCGCATGGAAGCCAGGCGTCAGGGCGACGCACTGATATTCAGGGTTGTCGATCGCGGACCTGGTTTCGATCCAGCCATCTTGTCACGCATAGGAGAACCGTATCAATCGACCAAGGGTCGTCCCGGCAGCGGGCTGGGATTATTTTTCGTCGTCAATGTGGCACGTAAACTGGGCGGTCATTTCACGGCATCCAACCGTGAAGATGGCGGTGCCATAGTACAATTGAGTTTGCCACTTTCGGCGATCATGCTTTAGGAGCCTCTGATCAAGCAGTTTTTTCCCGATAAGAAAATCAATAAAGACTTTGCAATGTCACAAGAGCTGCAATAGCTTGAATAGCCGCTCTGCCCTATCTCATCGACATCCCGGTTTAACTTCAGGAATTTTTTATTATGTCAGAGAGTCGTCTGCTACTCATTATCGAAGACGATACTGCTTTTGCCCGTACACTGGGCCGTTCGTTTGAGCGGCGCGGTTACACCGTCTTGCACGCCAACAGCAAAGAAGATGCTGAAAAATTATTATCAGATCATACGCCTGCTTACGCCGTCGTTGATCTGAAGTTGAATGGACACTCATCCGGCCTGGCCTGCGTGCAGCTTTTACATCAACACAATCCCGACATGCTGATTGTCGTACTCACAGGGTTCGCGAGTATTGCGACTGCGGTGGAAGCGGTGAAACTGGGCGCGTGCCAATATCTGTCCAAACCCTCCAACACTGATGATATCGAAGCCGCCTTTGGACATGTCGCTGGCACAGCAGATGTCGAAATCACGAATCGCTCCACTTCCATCAAGAATCTGGAGTGGGAAAGAATCCACGAAGTACTGGCCGAAACCGACTTTAATATTTCCGAAACAGCACGCAGGCTAGGCATGCACAGGCGCACGCTGGCGCGCAAGTTAGAGAAACAAAGGATTAAGTAAATTACTCATCTGTTATTTTTTTGACCAGAAAAACAGTAAATATCAAGATGAAGCAAATACCGGCCTTAAGTAAATACCAGTCTCAAAAGGATTACTCTATAATCCGCCCTTCAACTGAAAGGAAACACCATGAAAATGCGCATCAAAAGACGCCATCTGAATTTTGGACGCTTGTACAATCACCAACTGGCTGCTGTTCTCGAAGCTGCATTTGAAGAATTCAAAAGCAATTTCAGCGAACAAGGCGCATCCATCACAGAGTCCATAGACTCGCTGCAAGACCTGGGTGCCAGCTATCGCCATTTCAAGAAATTTGCCCTGCGTTTCGCCAAGGCACATTAAGTATCTGTTGCCCAGGAAGAGTGCGCTTGAGGGTGAGATTGCTCATCCTTAAGTGCAATCTCACTTTGAGCAGCATCCTGCAATACCAAATCTCCCATCGCTAGTCACCGCCCTCATTTCCATCTGTTGCGTAAAAAACTGTATCCTGGTTGTCGCATTTTTTGGGAGTACAATTTCCTCTCCCCGCACAAACGGAATCTATTCCATGAAACTGTACCCACTATTCCTGTTGATGGCGACAGCCACCGTGTTCAGCCCTGGTCCTGGTGTAGTCATGACACTGACAAATGCCTTGCGCTATGGCATGCGCGGCACTTTTGGCGGCATCCTGGGTATCGCTTTTGGGGCATTGATTGTTGCGGCAATTTCTGCCACCAGTGTGGGTGTCATTCTGGCTGCGTCTGCTACGGCGTTTACAGTGCTTAAACTGCTGGGTGCGGCTTACCTGATTTTTCTGGGTATCAAACTCTGGCGCGCACCTGCTTTCCGTTTTACTGAAGGCAACGCCTATGAAGCAAGTTTCAAGAAACGCTTTCTGGAAGGCCTGTCTTTGCAAATGACCAATCCCAAGGCGATTTTCTTCTTCCTTTCGATATTCCCGCAATTCATAGACCCAGCCATGAGCTACGGTTTGCAGTTTGCCGTACTGGTCATGACTTACAGTGGCCTGATTATCATCATCCATAGCAGCTATGCGATTTTTGCCGGGCGCGCCAAGACCTGGCTCACATCGGACAAAGGAGGCTCTTATATGAATAAAATAGGTGCTGCTACTTTTGTATTTTTTGGCTGCGCCCTGGCTGGAGCTAAGCGTACGGTGTAATCAGAGCATAAGCAAAATACAAGCGCGCCATCAATATTCCCTCATTTTTCACAAAATTGCTTTGCAACACACAAGTACGGCGCTGCAAAGCTGCAACGGATTCATCCATTCTTGACATTTGATAACAA
Source organism: Undibacterium sp. GW821-FHT07F11 (assembly GCF_059418665.1). Lineage (NCBI taxonomy): Bacteria > Pseudomonadati > Pseudomonadota > Betaproteobacteria > Burkholderiales > Oxalobacteraceae > Undibacterium > Undibacterium sp. GW821-FHT07F11. The sequence continues at coordinate 406,788 of NZ_JBWKQH010000005.1, read as the reverse complement.
GTACAGACTAAGATTTCTGCTAGGATAATTACGTGTATCGGGTACTCCTGCAAACTTAATTCCCAGCATCATTCACCGTCCGAGGTGTGCATGTCAACCAGACGTATAGGGATGTCTGACATAGTCATAGGCCAGGCCTTGCCCTGGGATGTCTATGGCAGTGATGGTAGCCTGTTACTACGCAAGGGCTTTATTGTCACCAGTGCCAATCAGGTATCGTCGCTGATAGAACGAGGCCTGTTCGCCGATACCGGCAAATCTGAAGGTGGTTTGCGTGATGGTAAACCTGCAGAAAAAGCCAGCGAAGCCCCCTCCGTAGTGCGCACCATCAATACTGTGCGTACAGAATTGCGCAGACTGGTTTATAACCTCAGTACAGAAGCAGATGTACAAGCCCAGATTATCTCGCTGACCAAAAAAATGGGTGCAGCAGTCTTCATGGCACCCGATGTGGCGCTGGGTTGCATCTTGCTGAATCAGGACGACAACTATGGCCCACGGCATTCTGTCGATACTGCCGTAGTATCTCTGCTGATTGCCCGTACACTCAAAAAACCCGCCGATGAAATGCTCTTGCTGGCCGCTGCCGCACTGACCATGAATGTCGCCATGCTGAGGCAGCAAGAGAAACTGCAAGAGAAAAGTGAAACACTGAATGCGGCAGAACAGGAATTGATTTCCCAGCACCCTGAAGCCGGGGTCGCCATGCTGCGTGCCGCCGGGGTGGATAATGAAGACTGGTTATCCTGGGTTTTGCATCACCATGAGAGTGAAGACGGCACAGGTTACCCGGCAAAAAAAACCAGCGCAGATATCCCGCAAAATGCCAAGATCATTTCACTCGCTGACCGTTACTGCGCCCGCGTATGTGCACGCAGTTACCGCAAATCCATGCTGCCGAATGCAGCGTTGCGCGATATTCTGGTAGAAGGTAAATCCAAGATTGATCCCATGCTGGTCACGGTTTTTATCAAGGAACTGGGCACCTACCCTATAGGCACTTTCGTCAGACTGGAGAGTGGTGAAACCGCCGTAGTGACTGGCAAGGGTGAAACCACGACAACACCTTATGTACATGCACTGCTTGGGCCACGCGGCACACCACTATCCATACCACTCAGACGCGACACGCAAAAACCCCTGATGGCAATACGTGAAGTCCTGCATCGCGACCAGGTATCAGTCAAATTTACCATGCGTCATTTATGGGGCGATATCGCCCGCTTATGAATACACCAGCCCTGCTTGCGCAAGCCAAATGACGATTGCTTCATTCACCGGAATTTAAGTAACCACTATCATGAATAATGATCTCCCTGAGTCTGCAAAAATCAGCAGCGAAGAAAGTTTTGAAGAATTGAACAACCCTGACTATCGCAGTCTGGTGTATTTGTACTTTTCTGATATTGATGTGGGCCAGCAACTGGCCACAACCCTGGAAATGTATCATCATGAAGTCATCTGTTTTGATCAGGCGGATGAACTGCAATCTGCCATCATGGTCAGGATGCCGCAGGCCCTGGTCATAGACGTGGATAGTCCGGCAGGAATGCTTGCCCGGAAAAAAATGGGCAACCGGGTCATCAGCAATTTCCCCATCATTTACATCTCAGCCACAGATGATTTCACGCAACGCCTGACCGCCGTCAGGGAAGGTGCAGCCGGTTATTTTCTCAAACCCCTGGACGTGGAAGCATTGAGCGCCAAGATAGATGAAAAAATCGCCAGGAATGAAGTACTGGCCTACCGCATACTGGTGGTTGATGACGATGAAATGCTGGCCGCCTATTATGATGCCATACTCAGCAGCGCTGGCATGCATGTGAAAGCCATCAACGACCCTAGTGAAATTCTTGAATCCCTGAAAAAATTCAAACCTGAACTGGTGCTGACAGACTTGAACATGCCCATCTGCAATGGCCTGGAGATGGCGCAAATCATCAGGCAAAACAATCGCTACATCGACATTCCCATCGTCTTTCTATCTACAGAGATACAAAAAGAAATGACCGCCATAGAAACCGGAGCAGACGATTTTCTTGGCAAACCCATAGACCCGGAAAAACTGATATCGACTATCGCCAGCAGGGCAGAACGTTATCGCAATCTGCGCAAGCAGAGATAAGCAAGTTTAAATTCATCAATCTATCGGCAGTCCGCTGACAGGCTTGATTTCTTCCATGCAGATCATAGACCTCAAGGAGGCAACTCCAGGCACCTGCATCAGGGTATCGGTCAGGAATTGCGACAGGCTTTTCAAATCACTGGCGACCACCTTCAGGATGTAATCAAAGTCGCCAGAGATGGTGTGGCATTCTATGATTTCCGGGAAAGCCTTCAACTGCCGCTCAACCTCGCGCACATTGCGAAACTGTTCGCGGTCCAGCGACAGATTCACAAATGCCATTACGCCCAGTCCCAGTGCCTCGGGCGCAACCTGCGCTACATAAGCACGTATCACCCCTTTCTCTTCCAGCGTCCTGACCCTGCGCAGGGTCTGCGGTGCCGACAAATGTATGCGTTCAGCCAGGCTCAAATTACTCATGCGCCCATCTTGTTGCAAATATCGCAAGATACTGCGGTCATACACATCCATTTTGTTCCTCCGGCTTTACCCTGATTTTCAGGATATTTTGTCATTTTCATTAAATAAGAAATTAAAACACATAATTTTCATACATATGAAACTTAATTTCTATTTACATGAAATTTACATCTTATTTAGCAATCTAATTCTTTGCCCGGCTGGCTACAATGGTAAACAGAATACATAGCACAACAGGTGCGCAAGAGCCTGATGCGAAATGGGTCTGGTGGATTTTCAAAACATCATTCTTCTTTGAAAGAGTGAATGGAAGTCTCGCAACATCAGGAAAACCAGGGTGATTTCGCAATAGCCTCTGAAATGTGTTCCCGCAAGTCCTTTTGGATTTGAGCAAAATTGTCGCTGCAACATGGCTATGCAGTTTTGCCAGAGTCCATATTTAAAAACATACGGAGAACATTATGGTGACCTTCATCGGCACAAAAGAACTGCAAAACCATTTGAAGAAGACCAGGCTTGAAGATGCCATTGCGCGTCTGGCTGGCATGATCAAGGAAGATTATTTGCGCTGGCAGTCATTCGACAAATCAGCACGGGTAGCGAATCACTCTGACGTGGGCGTCATAGAGCTGATGCCTATCTCTGACGGTAGCCAATATTCATTCAAATACGTCAATGGTCATCCCAAAAACACCCAGGCTGGTTTGCTGACCGTGACTGCCTTTGGCGTACTGGCTGATGTAAATACCGGTTACCCCCGCCTGCTGTCAGAACTGACACTGACAACTGCAATACGCACCGCCGCCACCTCGGCCCTGGCAGCGACTTACATGGCCAGGCCAGACAGCCGCGTCATGGCCCTGATAGGCAATGGTGCGCAAAGTGAATTCCAGGCCGTGGCTTTTCATGCCATGCTGGGCATCAAAGAGTTGCGCGTATATGACATAGACCCTGCAGCAACCGACAAATTAATTCATAATTTGCGCATGTATCCAGAATTAAGGGTGATACGTGCCAGTTCCACTGCAGAGGCAGTCAAAGGTGCGGACATCGTGACCACGGTGACAGCAGACAAAACCAATGCCATCATACTGACCCCGGACATGATAGAACCCGGCATGCATATCAATGGCGTAGGTGGTGATTGCCCAGGCAAGACAGAGTTGCATGCCGATATTTTGAATAACGCGCATGTGGTAGTGGAATATGAACCGCAATCGCGCATAGAAGGTGAATTGCAGCAGATGCCGGCAGACTTCAAGGTGACCGAGCTGTGGACTATTCTGGCAGGTAATGCCACAGGCCGCAGCCATGCTGAGCAAGTCACGGTATTTGATTCTGTCGGATTTGCGCTGGAAGATTTTTCTGCCATGCGTTATCTGGAAAAATATGTCATGCAGGCAAATTCACCGGTGCTGGATCTGATTCCTGAAATGATGAACCCGAAAGACCTGTTTGGTATGGGAATGGCAGCAACGAGCAACAATGTTGCCAGCCCTGCCCGTAGCAATACAGATTGTGCAGTACCAATAAACGCCTGAAGTCTATCCTGACAGGGCATTACACTAGAAACGAATGAAAACCATTTCCTTAATTGGAGCGCCTACCGATGTAGGCGCAAGCGTCAGAGGCGCGGGCATGGGGCCCGACGCATTACGTGTGGCGGGCCTGAACGAGGCTTTGACGGCACGCGGCTTGAAAGTCATTGACCATGGCAATTTGCATGGTCCAGCCAATCCCTGGGAACAACCAGTGAATGGCCTGCGCCACCTCAAAGAGGCGATAGACTGGAACCAGGCCGTGTATGACGCCGTCGACAAGGCCTTGCAGGATGGCCACATGCCCATGATGCTCGGTGGTGATCATTGTCTGGCGATAGGTTCGATCAGCGCGGTGGCAGCACACTGCCGCCGCGTTGGCAAGAAACTGCGCGTCTTGTGGTTTGATGCACATGCTGACAGCAATCTTTCAACCATCAGCCCTACCGGCAATATCCACGGCATGCCTGTTGCCTGTCTCATGGGTCATGGTCCGAAAGAGTTGATCAACTATAGCGGCCAGACGCCAGCCATCCAGCCCACCGACATACGCCTGATAGGCATACGCAGTGTCGATGATGGTGAGCGCAAGTTCATTCATGAAATGGGTATGCAGGTATTCGACATGCGCTATATCGATGAATATGGCATGCGCAATGTCATGTCTTCCGTGCTGGCGAATCTCGACAGCAATACCCATTTGCATGTGAGCTTTGACCTTGATTGCCTGGACCCCGGCATCGCCCCTGGCGTAGGCACGGCAGTGCTTGGTGGCCCCAGCTATCGCGAAGCACAGTTGTGCATGGAAATGATTGCCGACACCGGCCTGATGGCATCGCTGGATGTGGTAGAGCTGAACCCGGCACTGGATGTGCGTAACCAGACTGCCGTGCTGGCAGTTGACTTGATCGAAAGCCTGTTTGGCAAATCGACACTGGTCAGGATGTAAGCGAGAAAGTAAGGAACATCAGGTCATCGGCCGTTTTTTGCTGATGACCTGTTCAATCTTCAAAGGCTTTTTAGCCATCAATGACAGCCGCTACCGTGACTACCCAGATTACGCACCGGATGTTCTTCTGCCGTACCCAGATTCTGCAAAATCCCGCAATCTTTTGTTGCCTGCGCACTGGTGCATAACTTGCGCAGGGATTTTAACTGCGACTCCAGTCCTTTCAACTCCCTGATGCGGTGGGCGACATGTCCTATATGCTTGTCGAGCAAGGCATTTACTTCTGAACAATTGTCTTCAGGCGCATCGCGGAACTGCAATAGTTGACGTATCTCATCCAGTGTCATATCCAGAGAACGGCAATGCCGTATGAATTGCAGGCGCTCTGCATGCATTTCGCCGTACAGACGGAAATTGCCCTGTGAGCGGCTAGCCTGTGGCAGCAAGCCTTCTTTTTCATAGTAGCGTATGGTTTCTACCAGACAGCCGGACCGTTTTGCCAATTCGCCAATTTTCAATTCCATTTTGCTTGCCTCGCTCATTTCAATATTAGTTTAAATATTAGCGCTTGACTCTATACCTGCTACAGGGTGTCTAATGCTCACTATACCTCTTTTCCGGAGTCAGCATGGCGCATCAGCACGATCATTCAGAACACTCGCATGAACCCACCCATGAGCCAGCGCCCAAGCATGTCCATAGCTGTTGCGGCCATGGAGAAGTCAAGGCGGCGCAGGTCAACGACAAGCCCATAGCAACGCCCGCTGGTACATCGACCGTGGTGTATTCCATAGAAAACATGGATTGCCCGACAGAAGAAGGCTTGATACGCAACAAGCTAAGCCCCATGCCCGGCATAGCCCAGCTTGATTTCAATCTCATGCAGCGCAAACTGACGGTCAGCCATACACTGGAAAATCAGGCAAAGATTCAGACCCTGCTGACTTCCATAGGTATGCAGGCCGTGCTGTTAAGCGAAGATGGCAAAGACAATGATGATGCAGTCGCAACCCCACCAGCAAACCCTGCACACAAATGGTGGTTGCTGGGTGCTGCTGGCGTAGCTGCGGTACTGGCCGAAACCTATGCCTATATCAGCGGCGCAGAAAAAGCCTGGCCCGTTATGCTCTTGTCTGCCCTGGCGATACTGCTGAGCGGCACCAGCACCTATAAAAAGGGCTGGATAGCACTGAAGAACCTGAACCTGAACATCAATGCCCTGATGACGATCGCCGTCACCGGTGCACTGATCATAGGCCAATGGCCGGAGGCTGCCATGGTGATGGTCTTGTTCAGTCTGTCAGAAGCGATAGAAGCAATGTCACTGGACCGCGCCCGCAATGCCATACGCGGCCTGATGGCAATGACGCCAGAAACAGCCAGCGTCTTGCAGGCGGATGGCAGCTGGCAGGATGTTGCGGCCAAAGCTATCGCCATAGGCGCTACGGTAAGGGTTGCTCCGGGTGAACGCATCCCGCTGGATGGTGAACTCAGCCAGGGGCAATCCTCAGTCAATCAGGCACCTATCACGGGCGAGAGCATACCGGTTGCCAAGACAGTTGGTGACAAGCTGTTTGCCGGTACCATTAATGAAACCGGTTCTTTTGAATACCGCGTGACTGCTGCGCAAACTGACTCCACCCTGTCACGTATTATCCATGCGGTTGAAGAGGCGCAAGGCAGCCGTGCGCCTACACAACGCTTTGTCGATAGCTTTGCAAAGGTATATACACCCATCGTGTTTGTCCTGGCGCTGGGCGTCATGCTCATCCCTCCCCTGCTGCTGGGCCTGCCATGGATGGTGTGGATATACAAGGGGCTGGTCTTGCTGGTGATTGCCTGCCCATGTGCTTTGGTGGTCTCGACCCCGGTGACTGTGGTCAGCGGGCTGGCGGCAGCGGCCAAGGCGGGCATACTCATCAAGGGTGGCGTGTATCTGGAAGAAGGCCGCAAGCTGAAGTCGCTGGCTCTGGATAAAACCGGCACCATCACCCAGGGCAAACCCGTCGTCACTGATATCAAACTGCTTGCTGGTGATCAGGCCATGGCATTGCAACTGGCAGCCAGCCTGGCAGGCCGCTCTGATCATCCGGTATCAGGAGCAGTGACTGCCTATTCAGCAAATCAAGGCAGCAGCGCATCGGAAGTCAGTAACTTTGAGGCGATTGCAGGTCGTGGTGTCAAAGGCCAGATAGCGGGCAAATGGTACTACCTCGGCAATCACCGCCTGATAGAAGAACTCAAGATTTGCAGCCCGGCTACTGAGGCAGCACTATTTGCGCTGGAAGCGGAAGGCAAGACAGCCGTCATCATTGCTGACGAAGAAAAGGCCTTGGCAGTGATAGCCGTGGCAGACACTGTGCGTGAAAGCAGCCGCCAGGCAATTGCAGAACTGCATGCGCTGGGCATACGCACAGTCATGCTGACTGGCGATAATGAAATGACTGCAAAAGCCATTGCAAAAAACGTGGGCATTGATGATGCCCGTGGCAACCTGCTGCCTGAAGACAAACTGGCCGCCATGAATGACGAACTGGCAAGTCATGGCACGGTAGGCATGGTCGGCGACGGCATTAATGATGCACCAGCGCTGGCCAAATCCAGCATAGGTTTTGCCATGGGTGCAGCAGGCACGGACACAGCACTGGAAACTGCAGACGTCGCCCTGATGGACGATGACTTGCGCAAGATCCCGCAATTCATCCGCTTGAGTCAACGCACTGCGGCCATACTGAAACAGAATATCGCATTGGCACTGGGTATCAAACTGGCTTTCCTGGTCATGGCAGTCATGGGCGTGGCGACCTTGTGGATGGCTGTATTTGCTGATATGGGTGCTAGCTTGCTGGTGATCTTCAATGGTTTGCGCCTAGTTCGTCGTCTAAAATAAATAGGGCCTACGCAAAACCGCCCCAGCTGCGTTGCAGCTCCTCTCCTAGGAGCCGCGTACTAAAGTACTGTCTTCGTCGCTGCGGTGTAGTCGGGGTTTCAGGCAACATGTTGCCTGCCGACGTAACGAACCATCCTTCCAAGGGTGGTTTCCTAAAGCAACAGCCTTGCTGGGACAATTTTGCGTAAGCCCTAAAATTCACGATTACTTATCGTTCTGTAAAATCATCGCCGTCTATTTTAAGGTTTATAATTCGCACCATGCTTAAAAAGTTCATCCTCATGATCATAGTTGCTTTCACTCTCCAGCTAAGCTGGTCGGTGGCGAGTGCCTATTGCATGCATGAGACGGACAAGACTGCGCAGCATTTTGGGCATCATCCGCATGAGCATGCTGCCAAGGATGGTGAAAACCACGCTGATAAATCTGCAGACAAGTCAGCCGCAAAAAAAGCAAACTCCCACCCCGATTGTGCATCTTGCGCGCATAGCCCACTGGGTGCGCATTCATCCAAGCTGCCGCTGACAAAATCAACGCTGATCACTTATCAACTCACTGCGGCATCGCTGCAAACTCCTGCGCCTTTTCTGGCGCAACCTGAACGTCCCAAATGGATGGCCCTCGCCTAAGTCCGGCGAGGCATCTGTCTACATTCATTTCTTTGCTTTTGTGTTTCGTCACGTATTTTTACGTGCAACGTGACGTATTTTCCAAGCTAGAAACTTGACAGCTACTTGCTGGATTCTTCCTTTTCGTTTCTTCAGGAGAATGCCATGCAAAAATTATTCTTGCCACCCGCTGTAGTGGCTGTACTACTGTGTACGATGCTGTTGCCAGCGTCAGCACAAAACTCTTCACCACCAGCCAGCGCTGCCGTGATCACCCTGCCCGCAGCAATAGCGCAGGCCCTTGCCAATAACCCGGACATCGCTGCTGCCAGGCGTGAGGTGCAAGCGAGTGAAGGCGCATTGCGCCAGGCTGGTGTCATGCCCAATCCGGAACTGTCCGCGCTCATCGAAGATGCCAGGCAAGACAGCCGCAGCACCACCATACAAATCAACCAGCCTCTGGAACTGGGCGGCAAACGCGGTGCACGCATCAGTGTCGCCGAGCGTAGCCGTAGTCTTGCATTGAATGAACTGGCGATCAAATCAGCCGATATCAGGGCAGCAGTCACCACACATTTCTTTGCTGTGCTGATTGCGCAAGAGCGCCAGCGTCTGGCCACAGCTTCACTGGAACTGGCACAACGCGCCAGCCATGCTGCCAGCCGCCTGGTCAGCCTGGGCAAAATCCCGCCACTGGAAGCCACCAGGGCGGGCATCGCGGAATCTGGCGTGCGTGTGGAGCTGGCACAAGCCAATAGTGCATTACTGATAGCCAGGCAAAGTCTGGCAACAGCCATGGGCAGCAAGCTGACTGCCGATCAGCAACTGCAGGCTGAGTTCCATACGTTGCCCGCATTACCCGACTTGCAAAAATTGACGCAAGCTCTGGCACGCTCACCATTAATGCAACGCGCACAGCTGGAAGTGGACAAACGCCTCGCCATGTCTGCACTGGAAAAAACCAGGCAAGTTCCTGACCTGACTTTAAGCATAGGCAATAAGCGTGAACAGCAAACTGGCCGCAACCAGGCCATAGTCGGCATCAGCATCCCGCTGAACCTGTTTGACCGCAACCAGGGTAATTTGCAGGAAGCCCTGAGCCGCGCAGACAAGGCCAGGGATGAGTTGACAGCCACAGAAAACCGCCTGCATGGCGAGATACTGCAAGCCCATCAACGCCTGAGCCTGGCCAGGGAAGAAGCCGGGATGTTGAAGAAAGACATGCTGCCGGGTGCGCAGCAGGCTTATGAGCTTGCCATCAAGGGCTTTGAATACGGCAAGTTCAATTTCATGGATGTGCTGGACGCCCAGCGTTCGTTACTGCAAGCCAGGGCGCAATACTTGCGCAGCCTGTCAGAAGCCCAGCGTGCCGCGGCAGATATCGAGGCTTATATAGGTGACAGTGAATTCAGCCTGTTCACCGCCACCTCTTCATTTTAGGATTTTGTATGAAACTGAATATCAATAAAAAAACTGCCGTGCCAGTCATCATCGTCATCCTCATAGGTGTCTTACTGGCTGCACTGATACTGAGTACAGGAAAATCAAAAAAAACCGATGAACATGGCAGCCATGCAGAGCAGGCTGAACATGCCGACAAAGAACATCACGATGAGATCACTGAAACTGCCAAAGGCCCACATGGCGGCAAGCTGTTCAGCAAGGATGGCTATGCGTTGGAAGTGACTATCTTCGAGCAAAACACGGCACCAGAATTTCGCCTGTATGCCTATCAGGATGGCAAGCCGCTGCCACCTGCAGCAAACAATATCAGCATCAATCTGGAACGTCTGGGTGGCGCAGTACAAAATTTCAAGTTCAGCACAGAAAAAAATTATCTGAAAAGTGATGCCATCGTCGAAGAACCGCATTCCTTCAAAGCCAGTATCACTGCCCAGTATGCGGGCAAGAGCTATCAGTTCAATTACGAACAGATAGAAGGCCGCGTCAGCATGAATGCGCTGAAGCGCAAGCAAAATGGCGTGGAGACAGAAATTGCAGGTGCGGTGAAGCTGCAAAGTAATCTGAACTTGTTGGGTGAAATAAAACTGAATGAAGACCGCATGCTGCAAATCGTACCGCGCCTAGCAGGTATCGTGGAAAGCGTGGCGGTGAATGCGGGTGACAAGGTCAGCAAGGGTCAGCTACTGGCCGTGATATCCAGCCAGGCCCTGGTCGATTTGCGCACCGAAGTGCTGGCAACACAAAAACGCCATGCACTGGCACGCAATAATTTTGAGCGCGAGAAAAAACTCTGGGAAGAAAAAATCTCAGCCGAACAGGATTATCTGCAAGCCCGCAATGCCATGCAGGAAGCCGACATCACCCTGCAAAGTGCACAGCAAAAACTGGCTTCCCTGGGTGCAGGCATGGCTGGCAAGGGCAATCTGAACCGCTATGAAATCCGTTCACCCATCGCAGGCACAGTGACCGAAAAGCATATCAGCATGGGCCAGTCACTCAAGGATGATGCTGCCATCTTTACGGTAGCCGACCTCAGCAGTGTCTGGGTGGAAATCGCGATACCTGCCAAGGATCTCAACAATGTCAGGACAGGTCAGAACGCCAAAATCAGCGCCAATGCCTTTGACGCAACGGCAGAAGGCAAACTCAGCTATGTAGGTGCAGTCATGGGTGAACAGACCCGCACGGCCAAAGCGCGCTTGCTACTGCCGAACACCAAGGGCGAGTGGTATCCTGGCCTGACCGTGAATGTGGCACTGCTGTCTGCCGAAGTGGAAGTGCCGGTTGCGATAGTCAATGAAGCCATACAAATCATCGATGAGCAAGCCACGGTATTTGCCAGCTATGGCGATCAGCTGGAAGCGCGACCAGTGGAACTGGGCCGCAGCGACGGCAAGTACACAGAAATACGCAAGGGCTTGCAGGCTGGTACAGCCTATGTCGCAAAAAACAGTTTCCTGATCAAGGCTGAGCTGGGCAAAGCTGCCGCCAGTCATGAACACTAAGAGCATGAGGAAAATACATCATGTTTGAAAAAATCATACAATTTTCGATAGCGCAGCGCTGGCTGGTCATCATGCTGACCCTGGCGCTGGCAGCACTGGGCATCTTCAGTTACCAGCGCCTGCCTATTGATGCGGTACCAGACATCACCAATGTCCAGGTACAGGTGAATACTGCCGCCCCCGGCTACTCACCACTGGAGGCTGAGCAACGCATCAGTTTTCCCATAGAGACCGTGATGGCAGGCCTGCCCAATCTGCAACAGACACGCTCGCTGTCACGCTATGGCTTGTCGCAAGTGACCATCATCTTCAAGGATGGCACCGACATTTACTTTGCCCGCCAGCTCGTCAATGAACGCATACAGGAAGCCAAGGGCAAGCTGCCAGCAGGCATGGAACCCGGCATGGGGCCTATCTCCACCGGTCTGGGTGAGATCGTCATGTGGACAGTCGAGAGCAAGGAAGGTGCGCTCAAGGCTGATGGTCAGCCCTACACGGCCACCGACCTGCGTGAAATACAGGACTGGATAGTCAAGCCACAACTGCGCAATGTTGCAGGCGTGACCGAAATCAATACCATAGGCGGCTATGCCAAGGAATTCCTGGTTGCACCATCGCCAGAAAAACTGGTGGCACATGGTTTGAGCTGGCAAGATGTCGTCACTGCACTGGAAAAAAATAATGGCAATGTCGGCGCGGGTTATATAGAAAGACGTGGTGAACAATACCTGGTCAGGGCACCGGGGCAACTGGCTTCCATGGATGACATACGCAATGTCGTCGTCAGTACCCAGAAAAATATTCCTGTGCGCATCAACGATATCGCCGAAGTCAGCATAGGCCGTGAATTGCGCACTGGTGCAGCGACAGAAAATGGCCGTGAAGTCGTGCTTGGCACAGTGTTCATGCTGATCGGTGAAAACAGCCGCAAGGTATCGCAGGACGTGGCAAAAAAACTCGCTGAGATCAACCGCAGCCTGCCGCCCGGCATCGTCGCCAGTACCGTATATGACCGCACCGTGCTGGTCGACAAGGCCATCAATACGGTAAAGAAAAACCTGCTGGAAGGTGCTGTGCTGGTGATTGCCATCCTCTTCCTGTTTTTGGGGAATATACGTGCAGCCATCATCACCGCCATGGTCATACCGCTGGCGATGCTGTTCACTTTTACCGGCATGGTGGGCAACAAGGTCAGTGCCAACCTCATGAGCCTGGGGGCGCTGGACTTTGGCATCATCATCGATGGTGCCGTGGTCATCGTCGAGAATTGCGTGCGCAGGCTGGCTCATGCACAAGCGGCCGCCGGACGCACGCTGAACCGCAGTGAACGCCTGCAAGAAGTGTTCGCTGCCGCCAGAGAAGCCCGCCGCCCCTTGCTGTTTGGCCAACTGATCATCATGGTGGTCTATCTGCCCATCTTTGCACTGACCGGGGTAGAAGGCAAGATGTTCCACCCCATGGCATTTACCGTAGTTGCGGCCCTGATTGCCGCGATGGTCCTGTCGATGACTTTCATCCCCGCCGCTGTTGCCTTGTTCATCGGTGAACACGTCAGCGAAAAAGAAAACCGCCTGATGCTATGGGCCAGGCAACTCTATCAACCCTTGCTGGACTTTGTACTGAAAAGCAAGGCGCTGGTCTTGAGCATCGTTGTGGTGGTACTGGCCTTGAGTGGTTTGCTGGCCAGCCGCATGGGCAGTGAATTTGTCCCCAGCCTGAATGAAGGTGATATTGCCCTGCACGCCATGCGCATACCCGGTACCAGCCTGAGCCAGGCTTTGCAAATGCAGATAGAACTGGAACATGTGATACGCACCTTCCCTGAAGTTGACAAAGTCTTTGGCAAACTGGGCACGGCAGAAATTGCCACTGACCCCATGCCACCAAATGTGGCTGACACCTTCATCATGCTCAAGCCGCAAGAGCAATGGCCTGATCCCAGGCGCAGCAAGGATGATCTGGTAGCAGCGATACAGGAAGCAGTCGAAAAAGTGCCGGGCAATAATTATGAATTTACCCAGCCTATACAAATGCGCTTCAATGAACTGATCTCCGGTGTGCGCAGCGATGTCGCGATCAAGGTGTTTGGTGACGACATGGATGTCATGAACCGCACTGCGGACCAGATTGCCAAAGTGCTGGAAAAAATCCCCGGTGCTGCCGATGTCAAGGTAGAGCAAACCACTGGCCTGCCCATGTTAAGCATCAACATCAACCGCGAAAAGGCGGCCAGGCTGGGTTTGAATATCAGCGATGTGCAGGACGTGATTTCTGCAGCCATAGGTGGCAAGGAATCCGGCACCCTGTTCCAGGGTGACCGCCGTTTTGATATCGTTGTGCGCCTGCCAGAAAATGTACGCAGCGATATCGATGCCATCAAGCGCCTGCCCATTCGTCTGCCGAATGTTTCGAATGCACAAAATGGAGCAACCAGTTTCATCACCCTGGCTGACCTGGCAAGCATAGACATGGCACCTGGCCCCAACCAGATCAGCCGTGAAGATGGCAAACGCCGCGTCGTGGTCACCGCCAATGTGCGTGGTCGCGACATCGGCTCTTTTGTAAAAGAGGCACAGGAGCAACTGGCACAAAAAGTCAAAGTCCCGACGGCTTACTGGACCACCTGGGGCGGCACTTTCGAGCAATTGCAGTCTGCATCACAGCGCCTGCAAATCGTCGTACCCGCAGCCTTGCTACTGGTCTTCATGCTGCTGTTCGCCATGTTTGGCAATATCAGGGACGGCCTGCTGGTATTCACAGGCGTACCGTTTGCCCTGACCGGTGGCATCGTCGCACTGTGGTTGCGTGATATACCGTTGTCGATTTCTGCTGGCGTAGGCTTTATCGCCTTGTCTGGCGTTGCGGTATTGAATGGCCTGGTGATGATTGCCTATATACGCAGCCTGCGTGAAGAAGGCATGGCGCTGGACAACGCCATCCAGCAAGGCGCATTGACACGTCTGCGTCCGGTGTTGATGACGGCACTGGTAGCATCGCTGGGCTTCATCCCCATGGCACTGGCGACAGGCACAGGGGCTGAAGTGCAAAGGCCACTGGCAACGGTGGTTATCGGTGGCATACTGTCATCCACTCTTCTGACTTTGCTTGTGCTGCCATTGTTGTATCAACTGAGCCATCGCAAGACAGATAAACCGTAATCCATGCTAAAACAAAATGCCCGGGAGCGAACAACGCTTCCGGGCATTTTTTACAACTCAGCTTGGTTCAGCTAATTACTCAACAGCCTTCACCATATCTTCAATGACTTTCTTGGCATCGCCAAACACCATCATGGTTTTATCCATGTAGAACAGTTCATTGTCCAGACCTGCATAGCCAGAAGCCATGGAGCGCTTGTTGACGATGACGGTCTTGGCTTTGTAGGCTTCCAGGATAGGCATGCCGGCAATCGGTGATTTGGGGTCTTTTGCCGCAGGATTAACCACGTCATTTGCACCCAATACCAACACCACGTCAGCCTGACCAAATTCGCTGTTGATGTCTTCCATCTCGAATACCTGGTCGTAAGGCACTTCAGCTTCTGCCAGCAAGACATTCATATGACCAGGCATGCGCCCTGCCACAGGGTGAATTGCATACTTTACTGTAATACCTTTGTGCGTCAGTTTTTCTGTCAGTTCTTTCAGGGCATGCTGGGCACGCGCAACTGCCAGGCCATAACCAGGAACGATGATGACAGTCTCGGCATTACCGAGCAGGAAAGCCACGTCATCAGCAGAGCCGGACTTGACGGTACGCTGTGCCTGGTCGCCACTGGCTGCAGTTGCAGCTTCGCCACCAAAACCACCCAAGATCACATTGAAGAAAGAACGGTTCATCGCCTTGCACATGATGTAAGACAGGATGGCACCGGACGAACCCACCAGCGAACCGGCAATGATCAGCATGGAGTTATTCAGCGAAAAACCGATACCTGCAGCAGCCCAGCCAGAATAGCTGTTCAGCATCGACACCACCACCGGCATGTCAGCACCACCGATAGGGATGATGATGAGCACACCCAGCACGAAGGCCAGAGCAGTCATGACGATGAACGGTGTCCAGCTTTGCGTGACGCAGAAGGCAATACCACAACCCAGCATGGCAATTGCCAATACCAGGTTCAACTGATGCTGGCCACTGAAGCTGACGGGTGCGCCCTGGAACAAACGGAACTTGTACTTGCCAGACAATTTACCAAAGGCGATGACAGAACCAGAGAAAGTAATCGCGCCGACAAAAGTACCGATAAACAATTCCAGACGGTTACCGAAAGGAATAGGCTGGTCTCTCGCGACGATATTGAATACCCAGGGTTCGGACACAACGGCTACGGCAATACACACCGCTGCCAGACCGATCAATGAGTGCATCGCTGCGACCAGTTCCGGCATCTTGGTCATCTCTACGCGTTTGGCCAGAGTCGCACCTATGCCACCGCCGACGATGACGCCGATGGCAACCAGGCCATAGCCCAAGCCTGCACCGGCGCTTTCGTTTTTCAGCTTGACGATCAGGGCTATGGTCGTTGCAACAGCAACCGCCATGCCTATCATGCCAAAGGCATTACCACGGCGTGCGGTGGAAGGGTGTGACAAGCCTTTGAGGGCCTGGATAAAGCAGACCGATGCGATCAGGTACAGCATCGTTACCAGATTCATGCTCATTATTTGCCCTCCTTGTCAGCATGGGCAATGGCTTTTGGCTCTTTTTTCTTGAACATTTCCAGCATCCTCTGGGTAACCAGAAAACCACCGAATACATTCACTGCCGCCAGTGCCACGGCAGCCGTGCCCATGACCTGGGCCAGCAGGCCTTCGGTCAAACCGGCGGCCAGCATGGCACCGACGATGATGATGGCAGAAATGGCATTCGTCACCGCCATCAAAGGCGTGTGCAGGGCCGGTGTTACTGTCCACACCACATGGTAACCGACATAAATTGCCAGCACGAAGATGATGAGATTGGTAAGGGTATGACTAACTTCCATGATGTCCTCTCTTTAATTGGATTGAGACATGCAAATCGAGACATGAGCAAGCAGAACTTTACAAACTGCCTGCCCTGGCTAGGTTATTTATACTCTTTAATACTGGTGATCTGATTCTTGCCATTCACGAAAACGACATTCGGTTTATACGCTTTTGCTTCTTCTTCTGTCATCGGCGCATAGGTACAGATAATCATCAAATCGCCCAGTTGTACGCGACGGGCTGCAGCGCCATTGAGTGAAATTTCGCCGCTGCCACGTTTGCCCTTGATGGCATAAGTGGAGAAGCGTTCACCGTTGTTGACGTTATACAGCTCTATCTGTTCGTTTTCGATGATGTTGGCAGCGTCGAGCAGATCTTCATCTATACCGCACGATCCTTCGTAGTGCAGGTCACACTGGGTTACAGTTGCGCGATGAATTTTGGCGCGGAGCATATTTCTTTGCATGGTCTTTCTACTTTCTGATACTTGTAACTAAAAACTTGACTCTATTTCTTTAAGACTTCACCACCTGCGCACACCAGAGTGGCAGCGACGATTTCATCTTCACGGTTAATCGCAAGCGCAGCATCCTTGTCGATGATGAGCTTCAGGAAGTCCAGCACATTACGTGCATACAGGGCCGATGCATCAGCCGCCACCAGGGTGGCCAGGTTAGGCTCGCCTATGATGTGTACGCCGTATTTGGTGACTGTCTTGTTGAGTTCAGACAAAGGGCAATTGCCACCCTGCTCTACCGCCATGTCGACGATGACTGAGCCTGGTTTCATGGCTTTTACTGTCTCTTCCGAGATCAGTATCGGTGCCTTGCGGCCAGGGATCAGGGCTGTTGTGATGATGATGTCAGCCTGCTTGGCACGTTCATGTACGAGAGCTGCCTGTCTTTCCATCCATGCTGCTGGCATGGGACGGGCGTAACCACCCACGCCTTTGGCGATCTCGCGTTCTTCATCAGTTTCGTAAGGCACATCGATAAATTTCGCACCCAGGGATTCAACCTGTTCCTTGACGGGTGGACGTACGTCCGATGCTTCAATCACTGCACCCAGGCGTTTGGCCGTGGCAATGGCTTGCAGACCGGCTACACCTACGCCCATGATCAACACGCGTGCGGCCTTGACCGTACCCGCAGCTGTCATCAGCATGGGCATGAAACGTTGATAGGTATTGGCAGCCAGCATGACAGCCTTGTAACCAGCAATATTGGCTTGCGAAGACAAGACGTCGAGCGACTGCGCACGGGTAATGCGCGGTGCAGCTTCGAGTGCAAATGCGGACAGGCCGTGTGTGGCCATTGCCGCAATATTGTCTGCGTCAAAAGGATTAAGCATGCCGACCAGCACCGTGCCTGACTTCATCAACGCACGTTCTTCTGCATTGGGGGCACGTACTTTCAAGACCAGCTCAGCGCCCAGTGCATCGGCAGCGGTGCCAATTTCTGCACCGGCAGCCTGGTAGGCCTCGTCAGTAATACTGGAAGCCACACCTGCACCAGACTGCACGATCACCTGATGTTTTGCTGCGACATATTTCTTGATGGTTTCTGGGGTTGCCGCTACACGCGTCTCCCCCGGCCGTGACTCGGCGGGTATGCCGATTTTCATAGATTTGCTCCCTTTTTTAGTGTGAATATTGGTGTATCAATTTCGTGCTGGAAAGGCCAAGGGTAAGCTCTGACCGTTCCATTATTTTTTTGCTGATGCGGGTCACCAGTTTGCTTACCCGAATCTTACATTTGATATTCGACAACGATATTACACGCAAAATGTTTTTTAGCACAACCGTTCACTTTTTTGTGTTTTCTACAAATTTCTTTTAAGGACCATACTGACGACACCCTGCAAACACCTACAAAATTAAATTATTTCCTTTAAAAACAGTCACTTGACCGCGAAACCCGGAATCATTCAAGTTTGGTGCAAAATCAAAATATAGTGAAAGCGCAAAAATAAGCAGACATAGATAAATTACGCATTAGCTAATTCGCTTTCAAATTTGCTGGTTTGCCACACAAAATTTGACGGCAAAGTAAAATGTCGGACTTACTGAGAGAAGCCATGTCTGCCATTTGGAAACCATCCGTCACTGTAGCCGCAATTATTGAGCGCGACCAACAGTTTTTCATGATTGAAGAAGAAACACCTGATGGTGTGCGCATCAACCAGCCCGCCGGTCATCTGGACCCCCATGAAAGCCTGATACAGGCCGTCATCCGCGAAACCCTGGAAGAGACCGCACACGACTTCACACCAACCGCATTGATAGGCACCTACCTGTCACGCTTCATTTCACCCAAGACCGGTGAAGAAGTCACTTATCTGCGTTTTGCCTTTACCGGCGAACTGGGCCAGGCGCACGACCGCGCCCTAGACACCGGCATCTTGCGCACTGTATGGATGAGCTACAAAGAGATAGTAGCGGCGCAGGACAGGCATCGCAGCCCCCTGGTCATGCAATGCATAGACGATTATTTGCAGGGCAAGCGCGCGCCGCTGTCCCTGTTGTTTACCCATCCAAGCGCACTTGGAAACTTGGAACCGCAAAAATGAGCAAGAAAAAAGTAGTGATAGGCATGTCTGGCGGCGTTGATTCTTCCGTCTCGGCATGGCTGCTGAAAGAACAGGGTTATGAAGTCATCGGCCTGTTCATGAAAAACTGGGAAGATGACGACGATTCAGAATACTGCTCTACCCGTGAAGACTGGATAGATGCCGTCAGCGTTGCCGACGTCGTTGGCGTCGATATCGAAGCCGTCAATTTCGCCAGCGAATACAAGGACCGCGTCTTTGCAGAATTCCTGCGTGAATACCAGGCTGGCCGCACGCCCAACCCGGATGTGCTGTGCAATGCCGAAATCAAATTCAAGGCTTTCCTTGATCACGCCATGAAGCTGGGCGCCGATTACATCGCCACCGGCCACTATGCGCGTGTGCGTGAAATGAATGGCCAGTTCCAGTTAATGAAGGCTATTGATGCCAGCAAGGACCAGAGCTACTTCCTGCACAGGCTGAACCAGAAGCAACTGGCGAATACCCTGTTCCCGCTTGGTGAAATCCAGAAGACAGAAGTACGCAAGATCGCCGAACAATTGCAACTCCCGAATGCAAAGAAAAAAGATTCGACTGGCATTTGCTTTATTGGCGAGCGCCCTTTCCGCGAGTTTTTGAACCGCTACCTGTCATACAAACCAGGCAATATCCAGACACCTGAAGGTGAAATCATAGGCCAGCATGTGGGCCTGAGTTTTTACACCCTGGGTCAGCGCAAAGGCATAGGC
Source organism: Undibacterium sp. GW821-FHT07F11 (assembly GCF_059418665.1). Taxonomy (NCBI): domain Bacteria; kingdom Pseudomonadati; phylum Pseudomonadota; class Betaproteobacteria; order Burkholderiales; family Oxalobacteraceae; genus Undibacterium; species Undibacterium sp. GW821-FHT07F11. Next base: position 387,020 of record NZ_JBWKQH010000005.1, on the reverse strand, counting down.
ATAGGCGGCATCAAATCGCACCAGAACGCCGATGGCAGCAGTGATGCATGGTATGTGGCGAAAAAAGATGTAGAAGCCAATACCCTTTATGCAGTGCAGGGTCATGATCATCCATGGCTATTGTCTGCTGGTCTCGAAGCCGGACAAGTCAGCTGGGTGGCCGGTGAGGCACCGCAAGCTGGTGAGCTGTCTGCCAAGACCCGTTACCGCCAGCCTGACGTGGCTTGCCATTTCAGCGGTGACACTGAGCGTTTCCAACTGGACTTCCCTCAGGCGCAATGGGCGGTCACGCCTGGGCAGTCTGCAGTTTTGTATGACGGCGATGTTTGCCTGGGTGGTGGGATTATTGATCTCGCCACCCGCTAAACTACCTTGCGAACAGTCAATCGCCAGCAAATGATTGCCACAAACTAAATGCCCACATGTCTGTGGGCATTTTTTTACCATTTGGTAAATAGCAGAATCTGTTTCAATTTACTTTCATAAATGCCGACAATCTTTTCAATAACACAATCATTAGCTTGCGTAAATTCAGGTAAATTCAGAACAAAATTTGATGTATTTTGTTTATCCTGACAAATCTCCTAAATAGACCAAATTATCCAAAATATGTACGGAGAGAGACAATCATCGATTTGACACGATTCATTTCTTTACAATTTAAATCGATGAAATTATATTTACATTTCTATTTCACCGGAAAAGCCAGCCGATATGAATCGTCCTGATACGCAATCCCTGGGTGGTACTGTTAATGCGCGCATAGGCAAGGTCTATATGAACTTGTCAAAAGCGCACAGAAAAGCAGCCGATTATGTGCTGTCGAATGTATTTCGATCAGCCACCATGTCTATCGATGAGCTGGCAAATGCTGTCGGCATCTCGGTCGCCACGGCGAATCGCTTTGCCAGGGCGCTTGGCTTTGAAGGTTATCCGCAATTCCGTGCTGAACTGGTATATGGCTTTGAAGCCATGCTGGCACCTATCGATAATCTACGCAGCGAAATCCAGCGCCCTGCCACCAGCACAGAAATTATTTCCAGCTCACTCAATGAGGACATGGCCAATCTGGAAGCCACGCGCCGCGGCCTGGCCCCTGACCTGTGCAACCATGCCGTGCGCCAGATCCTGAATGCGGAAAGAATTTACATCGTCGGCTATGGCGCCAGCGCCTTCCTGGCTGGACTGATGGCGCATAGCCTGGACCCATTCTGCAATACCGTGCAATCAACACTGGGCTCAGGCGGGCCATCGAATGTCGCACGGCAGTTGTTCAAATATACTGAGCGTGACCTGGTCATCGGCATTTCCTTCCCGCGCTATGCAGAAGACGTAGTCACCATCCTGCAGCAGTTGCGCGAAAAAGGCGTGCCCATTCTGGCACTGACAGATGCGCCAAGTTCACCATTGGCATCACTGGCGAACATCACCCTGTATGCGCAAACCCGCCGCAATTTCTCCCCCAATTCCGAGGGCGCAGCACTGTGCCTGATAGAAGCGATTTGCAGTGCCGTTGCCCATCAGGCCAAAGCCCCCGTACACGCTGCATCCGAAATGACCAAGTTCATGCTGCCATGGTTGTATCAGGAACCGAATGCCACTACCCGCAAATCACAGGCAGCGGCAGCCAGCAAGATCATCGACATGGACAGGCCAGCTTAAGATGGGCGCACGTGCTGCTATCGCCATACACGGTGGTGCTGGCACGATCTTGCGCAGCAGTCTGACTGCGGAACAGGAAGCGTGCTATCTGGAGGCTTTGCGGTCTTTCGTCACTGCGGGGAATGAAGTATTGGCACAAGGTGGCAGCGCACTGGATGCTGTGAGCCTGGCTGTCAGCCTGCTGGAAGACTGCCCGCTTTTCAACGCAGGCAAAGGTGCAGTATTCACCAATGCTGGCACCATGGAAATGGATGCCGCCATCATGGATGGCAAAAACCGCCGCGCCGGTGCCGTGGCTTGCATACAGCAGGTGCGCAATCCCGTTCGCGCTGCCAGAGCCGTCATGGAGCACAGCCCGCATGTCTTGATGGTAGGCAAAGGTGCAGAAGAATTCCTGCGCCAGCATAGCCTGCAATTCGAAGACCAATCGTACTTTTATACCGAAGAGCGCTACGCGCAATTGCAACGCGCCCGGCAAGAATCTGGCGTGCTGCTCGATCATGATGCAGCGAATTTGCTGAGCACGTCATCCAAACCGGCTCCAGAACCCGCACCACTTGATCCCGATAAAAAATTTGGCACGGTAGGTGCCGTTGCGCTGGATGTGCACGGCAACCTGGCTGCAGCTACTTCGACTGGCGGCATGACCAATAAACTGCCAGGTCGCGTCGGAGACACACCCATGCTCGGTGCAGGCTGTTATGCCGATAACCTGACTGCTGCCTTGTCTGCCACAGGTACGGGGGAAGCCTTCATGCGCAGCCTGGCGCTGCATGATATTGCTGCGCAAATGCAGTACCTGGGGCTAAGCCTGGAGCAGGCTGCCAATAATGTCGTCATGGATAAACTGCCCGTGTATGAAGGCCAGGGTGGCATCATAGGCATAGACAAATTTGGCAACATCGTCCTGCCCTTTAATACCGAAGGCATGTACCGCGCTTATCAACGCGTTGGTGAAGCAGCATTTGCAGCAATTTATGCAAACTCACAGGACGTAAATTAAGCGGTAGATTTGCCCGCCGATTACCGGGAATACTTATGTAAAAAACACCTATACTGCGGGTGTTTTCATCCCCCGAGTTAAAAAAATCATGCGTAATTTTTTTCCCAAATTTGCGGTCGGCCTGATCGTCTTGCTGGTCCTGATCATACTCAATCCTTTCGCTACTATCCCCGCTGGTCATCGCGGCGTATTGACAACATTTGGCAAACCTTCGGATGAGGTCTACAGTGAAGGCATACACTGGGTCTGGCCTATTGCCCAGAAAATGCAAAAGGTCTCCGTCGCCATACAAAAGGGTGAAGGGGATGGCGATGCAGCTTCCAAGGATTTACAGACCGTGCACACCAAGATCGCTATCAACTATCACGTCAGGCCAGATGCAGTGGTCTCTGTCTTCCGTGATCTTGGCAACGAGCCCGGCGAGCGCATCATCATCCCCAGTGTGCAAGAGGCAGTCAAGGCTGTGACCGCTCGCTTCACTGCCGAAGAGCTGATTTCACGCCGCTCACAAGTACGCGATGAAATCATCCTGGCCTTGAAAGAACGCATGGCAAGACATGGCTTGGTGGTTGATGAATTTTCCATCGTCAACTTCAACTTCAGCCGCACCTTCAATGAAGCGATCGAAGCCAAGACCACGGCAGATCAATTGAAGATGAAAGCTGAGCGCGACCTGCAAAGGATAGAAGTAGAAGCCAAACAAAAAGTATCCCGCGCCCGTGCTGAAGCAGAAGCATTGGCTCTGCAAAGACAGCAAGTCACACCAGAACTGCTGCGTCTGCGTGAAACAGAAAATCAGGCCAAGGCCATAGAAAAATGGGATGGCCGTTTGCCAACGACCACCGGCGGTGCGATCCCCTTTATTAATGTTGGTAAATAAGTTGGTAAATAAGTTGGCAAATAAGTCAGTAAATAATCAAAAATAAGTGAGGAACAAGCCAGCCATGTCAGACCAAAAATCATCCGCCCGCTTCACCCTGTTTTGCATACTATTGCTGGTCATCTGGTATGTCATGGACAGCCCCATCGATTTAAACCTGGACTGGAATCCGGATGACTTTGATATTTTTTCTGACAATGGTTTTTCCATAGGCGGCATCGCTGTTGCCCTGGTCGCCATCGTCTTCGCCATGATCATGGCGGGACTGGTGATTGCCGGTGTGTCGTTCTTACTGGTGGGTCTTGCGGTGCTGATAGGTGGCTTGTTTTTGATGATCTTTTCACCGTTTTTATTGCCTTTGTTGCTGGTGATTGTGGTGTTGGGGATTTTTAAGAGGAAGTCTCGGTAGGGGACTGCGGTGATTTGAAGTGTGCTCGAACCGGGGTTGCTGTTGGGTTTGACTTTGGGGTTGAGGTTGCTTTTGACTTTTGCCGTTCCCATGTGTAGCCGCCATTTGTGCAGTACAGAAAATGGATTAAGAAGAGCCGCTGTTTGAGCGAAGCGAGTTTCGGATCTTCCCATTTTTTGTACTGCACAAAGGGGCACCCCGCAGGTGCGGCTATGCCTGGGTCGCCTTTCTTTGAATACGTTCTTTGGCGACGCAAAGAAAGAATTTCGGCCGCCGGGCCGAGACCCGGCCTGTATCCATGAAGGGCAATCGTTTTACGCGCGACACAAGTATGCAACGAACGTCACCAGGCTCCAGCCTACGCTGGAGCGACGATATTGTGATCGCCGTTTATCGACAGAATCCCATCCTCATCCCAACCATTCCACCTTGCAGCTTGCAAGCTGCTTAGAAATTTGTGGCGCAAAGCAGTGCTTTGCGAATTCCCACAAATCTCTCCTTGAAGGTGAAGGAGCAATACCAACCAAGGATTACACAGTCTCAGCAGAAATAACCTGCGCTGCTGCATTCACAACAGCCGCAATACGACCAACATCCCGCAACTGCGTCGCCGACATACCTTCCTTCTTCAACAACTCAAAATGCGACTTCACACAGAAATGGCATTTGCCGATGATGGAAGCCGACAAAGCGTACATCTCGAAACGGCGCTTATCAACACCGCCATTGGTCGCATAGGCATTCATGCGCAATTGAGCAGCCTGGGTTTTCAGGTCAGCATCGTCTGCCATTTCCACATACGGGTACCAGACATTATTCATACCCATCAAAGCCGCTGCTGTCAGCGCTGCATTGATTTCTTCTGGCGTGATTGCGCCACTGGATTTGATGGCTTCAATGATCACTGTGCTTTTTGCTGCAAATGCTGCTGCCAGAGCCACGCCTACCGCGTCATTGCCTTCCAGGCTGGAGCGGGCGATGGTGCCATCGATGTTCAGGCGGATATCCTTGGCGTAATCAGGGATACGACTTTTAATTAAATTCAAGAATTCCATAGTATTTACCTATCAAAAAGTGGTTTTAAAACCCGCCGGAGCGGGTTTATTTTACATCTACAGCATGCGCTCTCTGCATTACAGAGTTGCGCCGCCTACTGTACGGTTGCATGGGCACAGTTCATCTGTTTGCAGACCATCCAGAATACGCAGGATTTCTGTAGGGTTACGGCCAACATTCAGGTTGTTGACAGAAACGTGTTGAATGACATTGTCAGGATCGACGATGAAAGTCGCGCGCAGTGCAACACCGGCGTTAACATCGCGTACACCCAGCATGTCGACCAAAGAGCCTGTTGCATCACCGAACGCGTAGTGGTTCAGTTTGTCCAGATCTTTGTGTTCACGACGCCATGCCAGCTTGCAGAATTCGTTATCTGTAGAACCACCCAGCAAAATAGCATCACGGTCAGCGAAGTCATTGGTCAGTTTGGCAAATTCAACGATTTCAGTCGGGCAGACGAAAGTGAAATCTTTTGGGTAGAAATAAATGATTTTCCATTTGCCAGGAAACGAAGCTTCAGTGATGTCTTCGAATGCGGACACGCCATTTTCTTCGTGATGATTGAAGCCTGGCTTGGCTGCTGGAACTTTGAATGCGTCGAGTTTTTGACCTACAGTTTTCATTAAATTCTCCTGATTGACATAACAAGGTGAACAATATGTCCACAACGACAAGAAGCATATCACTATGAATTTTAAATATCCAATAGATTTTAACTACCATACAATTAGCTAAAACCTTATCTGCAACCTCAGTAGCTGACTGTGAGTAATCTGAAAAATTTGAGGGATGGGTCAGAATTTCAAGTCTATCAGGACTTATGCAAAATCGTCCCAGCAAGGCTATCGCGTCAAGAAACCGCCCTTGCAAGGGCGGTTCGTTACGTCGGCAGGCAACATATTGCCTGAAACCCCGACTACACCGTAGCGACGAAGACAATACTTTAGTACCGAATCTTGCTAAATGCGGGAGCTGCAACGCAGCTGGGGCGGTTTTGCGGAAGTCCGTTTTATCTGTCGTGGCGGCGGTGCGCCGAGGCCAGCAGGGTAAACCAGAATATGCTGCCTTTGCCCTCTTCGGTTTCGAAGCCGATTTCACCTCCCATTTTTTCGACAAAGGTTTTAGTGATATTCAAACCCAGGCCAGTACCACCCTGCTGTCGGGTATTGGTGCCATCTGCCTGGGCAAATTTCTTGAAAATCTGTTCCCTGAAAGCCTCAGGTATGCCTTGCCCATGATCTTCCACCTCGACCTTGTAGATGCCTGAGATATCGGTAATCCTGATTTGCACTTCAGCACCTGCTGGAGAAAACTTGGCAGCATTTGACAGCAAGTTGGCAAAGACCTGCATGACACGTACATTGTCACCCATGGCCCAGGCATTTTCTGGATGATCAGCAATGCGGTAACGCACGTTGAGCGCTTGCGCGTAACCGGCATTGGCTTCTATTGCCTGCCTGGTCACGGCAACCAGGTCAAAGCGTTCTATGTTGATGACCATTTTGCCGGATGCCAGTTTTTCCATGTCGAGGATGTCATTGACCAAAACGCCCAGACGCTGGCAATTTCTGTGAGCGACCTTGATCAGTTGCATGGTCTTGGCTGTCAATTCACCGGCAACCCCGCTTTCCAGCAAACCCAGCGCGCCCCGTATCGAGGTCAGAGGAGTACGTAGCTCATGGCTGACGACAGAAATGAATTCTGACTTGATGCGGTCAGCCTTGCGCTGTTCAGTCAGGTCCAGCACAAAGCCCACCCATTCTTCCAGTGAGCCTTCCAGTTGTGCCAGGCCAACCATGACGGGAATACGCACCCCATCCTTGCGTATCAGCTCGCCTTCATAGGGTCTGGCCTGGCCATGCAGGCGTATTTCTGCCATGGCATTGTGATGGGCAGCATGGCTCTCTTCTGTGGTCCGGTCCAGCCAGCTCATGCCAAAATCTGCAAACTCCAGCCTTTGCACACCCGCCAATTGCAACAAGACATCATTGGCCTCCGTCAGCGTACCGCTGAGATTGCCTTGCATGATACCGATGAGACTGGAATTAACCAGGCGGCGCAAGCGCGACTCACTGATCAGCAGCGCCTCCAGCATGCGCGATTTTTCTTTACTGGCTTGTTCTGCCGCATCCCTGGCTGCCACCAGGCTGCGCTCGGCTTCTTTCATTTGCGTAATGTCACGCACACTAAAAACCCGCCCTACCCTCTTGTCTCGCATGAATTCAGGTTTGGAAACACAGATAAAATAGCGCCCGTCTTTCAGGATCATTAAATCTTCGGTCTCCAGATTCGGATCATCGTGGATCTTTTCCAGGCTGGCAAAAAAACCATCTGCATCTTGCAGCGCGCCCTTGAGATGGGCAAACATTTGCGCCTCGTCTCTGGAAGCAAGCAATTCATCTTTCAATTGCCACATGGAAGAAAAGCGCTGATTGATGTTCACCACATTGCCGCTCAAGTCTATCGACAAGATGCCTTCGGCAGTCGCATCGAGCGAACTTTGCAATTGCGCTACCAGATGCACATGGCCTTCTACCAGTTCACGTCTGTGGGTAATATCTTCGGCATGGATAATAAAAAACTCTTTGCCGTTTTCAATAAAAGTCGAAACGCGTTTTTCTACCGGAAAAGAAACACCATGACGGTTGATCCATTCACTTTCTGCAACTGCCCGGCCTTCAGCATGCGCATCTGCACGCAAGGCTTCCCAAAAGAACACATCCTGCAATGAACATTCTATGTTTGCCAGAGGCAGGCCCAGCAGCTCATCTCTGGCGTAAGCCAGCATCATGCAAGCCAGCTGATTTGCATCGACCAATGCCATGTGATGCATATCCACCACCAGAATCGCTTCACGACTATGGTCAATGATGTGGCGCAGTAATCCATGGTTCAAAACGGATACTGACTGTGACATGCCGGTGTCGGTCATTTCTGCTAATTCTGGCCTGGTAAAGGGCCGCCCTGTGTTTTCTTCGATTGCGAGTCAAAATAATAATTGACCCTTTTGCGCGGGTTCAGGTAATTGAAAATCACCCGTGGTAATAGACTTGGCCGTATGCTGGCGTTAATGGACAGCTCTTTGCTCTCTTCAGCGAGGTCCAGAATGATGGCGTCTTCCTTAGGAATCTCAGCGTCATACACCAGTACGCGTGGCCGCAAGGGCTTGCCCACATTCACATTCATGACCAGACCGACCGCTTCATTGGATAACCTGACCAGCGTGCCGGGTGGATACACACCCAGGCTCTTGACCAGGGTAGCCATGATGAGCCCATCAAACTGCGTGCGTCTGTGCGCATACATGGTTGACAAGGCTTCATGTGGCGTCAATGATTGTTTGGGATCATTGTGATTGCACAAATTATCGTACACATTGGCGATGGTCACAATACGCGTATGCATGCTTATGGCATCCGCTTTCAGTTGATGCGGATAACCAGTACCATCCATGAACTCATGATGCTGGGCAATCACATCCAGCACTACCTGCGGCAAGCCTGCTTTTTTACCCACCTCCACACCATATTCTGGATGAAGCTCAAAGAAATTTTGCTCAGGCCGGGTCAGGGGCTCAGTCTTGTTGCTGATGTGTTCAGGCACATTCACCTTGCCCAAATCATGAAACAAGGCAGCAATACCTATCTCCTTGATCATCTCATCGCTGCATTTCATTTCATTGGCCAGCATCATTGCCAGCACCGAGACATTCAATGTATGAAAATACAATTCCTCGTTGCCCGCCGTCTGCTGTATCAGATGCATGACGGTATCATTACCGCTGAGCAGGACTTCAGACATGCTGTCGACCAGCTTGCCAGCTTCTAAAATGGTTTCCTTGGGTCTGGAAAAAATCAGGCGATTGATATTTTTGACCACGCTGGCCGCCAACACGAATTTTTCTTCGCAGCGCGCAATTTCATCTCTTTGCTTTTGCAGTTTTTCAAAGCGGGCGCGCTTGGCATCCATAATGCTGGCATATACCCGCTTTGGCGATGATTCAGGCAAACTGTCAGCAACAGTCTGAGGCTGGCTAGCTGGCTTGGCAGTTAACGGATCAGACTTTGACGGGATATAACGTACATGCTTGAGCTTGAGCGCGATCAGATCGTCAATTTGTTGCTGGCTGGTGATCTTGAACGAGTTCATCGGAAAAGAATGCTGGAACCAACTCAGGTCGAGTTTGATGAACATTCCGATCCGGATCTGATCAATCACAATTAGCTGGCTATCATCAGACATGGGGACGCAATAGTAAGTATTTCTATTGACGATAGCATACGCCCCCCTCATTTGCAAAAACCTTAGCTCAGGAGAAACAATTTCTGACGATGTGCGTGCATAAGTGCAGAAAAATCAGCCTTTTTATCTCGCAACGTTATAATCCCTTCCCTGACCATTTTGAAAGTGACTCATTGTGTCCGACCGTCTTGCCGTCCTGCCCCAATATTTAATGCCTAAACAGGCACTGACCGTACTGTTCGGCAAATTTGCCAATGCAAAAGCAGGCAAGTTCACGACCAGCCTGATACGCTGGTTTGTCGGTAAATACCAGGTGAATATGCAGGAAGCTGCCAATCCTGACATCGGTAGCTATGCCAGCTTTAATGAATTTTTCACCCGCCCGTTACGCGCAGATGCCCGCCCGCTCGCCAATAGCGACTTGCTGAGCCCGGTAGATGGTGCCATCAGCCAGTTTGGCCCAATACAAAAAGACCAGATTTTCCAGGCCAAGGGACATAGCTATAGCACCACAGCCCTGGTTGGTGGCGACAGCCAGTTGGCATCCTTGTTTGAGGATGGCGGCTTTGCCACCCTATATCTGAGCCCGCGTGACTACCACCGCATCCATATGCCTTGCGATGGCCGACTGACGCGCATGATCTATGTGCCAGGGGCATTATTCTCCGTCAATCCAACCACGGCACGTGGCGTACCCGGCTTGTTTGCCCGCAACGAGCGTGTGGTTTGTGTATTTGAATCTGCCTTCGGCCCCTTTGTGCTGACACTGGTAGGTGCCACCATCGTGGGCAGCATGGCCACCGTCTGGCATGGCATGGTCAACCCGCCGCGCAGCACCAAAGTACGCGAGTGGCGTTACGACGATCAGCAAATCGTGTTGAAAAAGGGTGAGGAAATGGGCAGATTCTTGCTCGGGTCCACAGTAGTCATGCTATTCCCTAAAGGCACAGTGGATTTCAATCCAGCCTGGACACCGGCCAAAGCCATTTGCATGGGCGAAGCTATGGGCATGTATCCAGCTAAATAATATAGTTCCTGCTCTATCGTTTCAGATATTCAAGCCTCCTCCGCTTCAAATACTGCCATCTTCAAACACTTACCCAGGCAATTCCATCCTTGCACACCTGGGTAAGCATCAGCTTCAGTAGCATTTCCCCCTTCATATAAAAGCAACAAGTATTTGCCAAAAACATTGCTTTGGTGCCAATTTTCCAGCGTATTTAGTTTGCCACTTTAATGAGCAAGACAAAAGTAAACCTTGAACTGATGAATATCAACAAAAAACACTTGCCAAACAAGTTCGAATATTCAATAATCTAAATAAGAATTGTTATCGTTTAGATTTGCAAGGTAAATATGACTACATATAACGCTCTACACCAGCACGCTGATCTAGTTAATGCCGCAGCGGCAACAACGACAACAGCTACATCGAATCATGCTTTGAAAGAAGTTCCACGCATCAAGAGCGGCGACTTGATGCAACAAAAGCGTGAATTGGAAATTGATCACGCGGGCCGTATTTACCGACTGCGCATTACGCAACTGAACAAGCTGATATTGACAGCGTAAAACGCTGATCATACTTGGAGACTGGACATGCCAGGTGGAACGCTGATGAACGAAGAATTATCGGGTTTGACTGCCACATCCAAGCAGCCTGAACTGCTGGTTTCAGCAGTGTTGCACCTGATGTCGCATTACACAGTCAACAGCACGAACAGTGCAACGCAGGAAGAGGCTGAGCAAGCGAGTACCAAGCTGGCATCAGTCATAGAAAGACATTTGAGTGTGCTGGCGAATTTGCCGGATCTGGCACCTGTGCTGAAAGCCACCTGCCAGCAATTATCCGAACAATGGGCCAGCCTGGTAGAAAAGAAGACAGCGCAAAAAACCAAGCTGCGCAAATTGGGCTGGTTGCTGGCCTTCTCTGGTAAAAAATCTGCATTAATGGAGTAGCTTCATGATTGTATGTGTTTGCAATAACGTATCGGAAAAGAAAATTCATCAGGCTGTCGCCATGGGTGTCAGCACGATGGCCGAGCTGCGCGAGCAACTTGATGTTGGCACTTGCTGCGGCAAATGCGCAGGTTGTGCACGCAAAGTCATGCGCCAGTGTATGGATGAACAAAGCAATAGTGCATCCAGCTTCCAGAATTTCATTCAACAATTACACTTCCAGCCCAACGCCGTCACTGCGTGAGGTTAACCATGTCCACACTTACATTACAATCAGTTCCACAAGATTTCACCGCTCCCAAGTCCCGCATCTTTTCTTTTGCCGCCATTGTTGTGGCTCACCTTGCGCTGTTTTATGCGCTGGAACATGGTCTGCTTTCACATGCAGTGCAAATACTGCCAAGGGAAGTGATGATGACCTTTGTCGAGCCACCTGTAGTCAAGGCAGAACCACCACCCCAGCCTATCCCCACAAAGAAACTGACCTCGGTGCAAGTGCCGGTACCTGTCGTTCCCCATATCACACCAGTCGTAGAAATACCAGCCGACGTACATCAGATCACCACACAGGCAGCACCACCTGCCCCACAACCGGCACCGCTGGTGGCCAAGGTTGACACAAGCCCGACGCCTGTGGTTGCTGCCCAGCCGAAACAAATCAGTGCGGTCGAATACGTACGTGCACCACAGGCAGACTACCCTCCCATGTCCCGACGCATGGGCGAAGAAGGCAAAGTGACTTTGCGGGTACTGGTCAATGAAAAAGGTCAGGCAGAAAAAGTGGATGTGCAAAAATCATCCGGCTCCAACCGCCTTGATGAAGCCGCCAAAGTCGCCATTTTGCGCGCCATCTTCAAACCTTATCTCGAAGATGGCAAAGCCCTGACTGTGATTGCCACAGCGACTATCAGCTTCTCCCTAAGCAGCTAAGAATAAGTCCCCTCCCCGGGACAGGTCAGATTGCGGCAATTGCGCGATCTGGCCTTTTTTTATTCCTGCGGCAAAATCGAACCAATTTATTGCTAGAATCAGGAACAGCTTCAGCCGCGAATACTTCGCTACATGATTGATGTATGACACCAAGTATTCCCGTCAAGCTGTTCGGGTGTACAAGCAGCTCGTGACTAAAGTCGCTCTTGTGAGTCATTTATGACTCTGCATGCATCCTTGCATTCACCCTGGTTTGGGTTGGCCAGTTCTAAGTGATTCAGGTACTCTCCCAAGCAGGCGACTCGATGGCGTGTCGTCGCCCATCAGCATGTCGGAACTGTTTTTTGCAGGCACTGCGGGCCCAGTCTTTGATGAGTTCGCAGGTGCTATTGTCCCGTCAATCAGATCCAGCTTGGAATCCCTCGCTAGTGCATGGTTCGTGACTGGGCTCACCGGAGGAGCTGGGTTCGGATGAGCATTCGGATCGAAGGTCGCAGCCTTTTTCTTGCCATCGCTGATATCGACATACGGGAAGGCTTTGTTGTCAGAAAATTTTACATTCTGGTTGATCAGGTCTTGCTGCAAACCCAGTCGTTTCATATCGAACTGCACTTCAGGGGTGACGTATTTCTTGTCAGTTTTGTGATAAAAATCCTGATACGCTTTCTCATTATTACCAGCAACATTGGCTGCCCAACTACCGTAGAAGTTGGTGTAATCGAGATTGTGATTCGACCCAAGACGAGAAACGTTTCCTGGTTTATCAAAGTAATACTTGCCCATAGCAGCGACATTTTCCTTCGAGAAGGACATGGTCATATCTGCATCGGCCGTCAGGCCTGGTTTCATCGCGTAGTTTAGATTTGGCCGAATACCGGTCACATCGATGAAATCCTGCATACGTCCCGGGGAGGTATTGTAGATGTCCTTGAGCGTCGCACTGGGGTTATCTTTCCTGGCTTGCGAGACAGTCGCATTGAAACCGCCGATATGCGCGGAGGCCTCGTCTTTGCGAGATGACTGGATAAAGTCTTCAGTCAACTTGGTATAGTCGTGTGGTGATGCCTTGCTTTTTGCCAGAGTCGTGGTGCCGTCAAGGAAATCCTGCGTTATCTTCCTGGTCGCTGCGGCATTGAATGAATGCTGGATTTCGTGGCCCATCACAAAAATCAACTCGGCCTTATCACGTGGATTAGTGCTGGCACCTTTGAGCGCGTCCATCGGTACATTGATGGCTTTTGCGCTCGGGTCATACGAGCCACCTGTACCAGAGTTGGGAGGAAGCGCCTGAAATTTACTTAAATATCCTTTATCGACCGAGTCGAGGATACGCTTCTTCAGATCGGGGGAAGCGTCGAGGACCTTAGCCAAGTCATCACCCGGATTGTTGCTCGCAGTCTTGTTGGCATTACCGAAGTCCTTGATGATCTTATCAAGCTTTTGCTCTGCAGTCGGCGGTGCAGTATTGGGTTTGTCATTTGGTCCGGTCATGTGACTTCCTCTCTAGACATCAATGACTATCATGGAGACGCAATTGTGCGTCACTTTTTTGTCGCTTTCTCCACGAATAGAAATTTGTAGCTCAACTTTACCGCGTGAAAAATTCCAATAAATGAGTCGATTGTGTTCCCCATAGTAAGGCTCTGATCGAAAGCCTAGTTCAGTCAGTCGTTTTGCATAGGCATCAAAATCGACTTGGCAAATCGCGCTCATATCGGCGTCACTGTGAGTCTGGTCATCGAACGAGAATATCAGGCGACTGGGTTTGCCTTCTTTATTGCTGGAGATCACGGTAATGTTAAAGAACCAGGTATCAGTAATTTTCGCTCCTGTCCCATATTCCTTGGAATTTACCGGATCAAAGTAAACCTTGAGGCCAGTCGCAATCTCAAGGTTCTTGGAGGAAATATCCTCCGCCGTCTTGATCTTGCCGATCAGGTCTAGCATACGCTTGCTGATTTCCTCGGCAGTCATTTGCGGTACTTTGGGCGATGCATTTTGATCAGTGGTTTCCATAAGTTTCTTGTTTGCGATAGAAGTTGAGGAAGAGGCAGTACCTGCAGAACGATTTCCCTGCGCCTGGGCATCAGGGCTTTGCGCGCAAGAAGCCGTCAGAAAAGCAAGTAGCGCTGAAGAAAAGATCATACCGATGGCGTTGATACGGCGACGCTTTGCCGGCCCTGCGTTTGGAGGATGGGAAGATGATGAAGCAATGGTACTGGATTGCACTATCAGGTCCTTTCAGATGACTGGCAAACGGGGGGAGTTCCGGGCATTCAAATTAAAAACACGCCATATTTTCAAGTGAATTTACATCGTCTTAAAATATTGCCGATTTAGTAATGAGAGTATATCACTGTTGTTAGCACGATCAACAAATGTGGAAGATGGGGAGCAGAGGCAACTCACACGGATACGAATAAGTGATGTATTCGCGCACATGATTTTGATGAGCAACAATGCTGGAATTAGCGCCGATAGCGCCGATTTCCAGCAACCACAAAAACAGTTTTCCCAGAACACCAGACTCAGAAAATGAAAATATGATTGACCTTGGAAAATGGTGACAGACGACAGAGAAAAAATCTATTTGCGCACCATACCTTGGCTTGAAGAAAGTGCGACAAAGACCAACTTGATGAAGGAAGGAAAACTTGACTCTCGTGATTGGAGTCGTGACGCTTGAGAAGTTCAGTTGACTTTGAACGAAGTGAAAATTCATTCTCTATCGACGAAATTTATTTTGAGCTTATTGAAATAAGTGTCTTTGAAAAGATTTTGATTTTCTGGAGAGATTTATTCAGATGGGATATGGAATAAGCGCAGGAATGAAAATAGAAATCGGATAAAGAGCCGTTAGCATTGAATGACCGTGACTCTTCTTAGGCTGATAGAAAACTAAATGAGAACAATTGCGCTTCACAACTTCAGTCAATTTCAAAAGCATTGTCGCCTTCGTGCACTGAATTCAGCGAATTCAGTGATGCTGATCATCTTCATTTTGCAACTGCCACTGAATGCTCTATGATGTGATAAAAGCCTGTATGCAAATGTGCATCAGCAATCACATCACCAACAGAATCAATAGATACAGGAAGGAAAGCCATGAAAGGCGACGCGAAAGTCATCAAACTGCTTAACGCTCAACTCACCAATGAATTGAGTGCCATTAATCAGTATTTTTTGCATGCACGCATGTACAAGCACTGGGGCTTTGAAAAAATAGCCAAGAAAGAATACGAAGAATCCATAGGCGAAATGAAGCATGCTGACAAGCTCATCGACCGCATCCTCATGCTGGGGGGCCTGCCGAATCTGCAAGCCCTGCACAAACTGATGATAGGTGAAGATACGGTGGAAATGCTGAGCTGTGACCTGAAGCTGGAAGTTGCCGCGCAAAAAACAGTCAAGGAAGGCGTCGCCACTTGTGAGGCGGTAGGCGATTATGTCTCGCGCGATTTGTTCCAGGTTATTCTGGAAGACACTGAAGAACATATAGACTGGCTGGAAACCCAGCTGGAATTGATAGAGAAAATCGGTATCCAGAATTATTTGCAATCGCAAATGTCTACAGAAGAATAAGTCGGTCCAGTTTTTTGGTGCGATAGAAACACAAAAGGGATGTAGCTTGCGCTGCATCCCTTTTTTATATAGTCGCGTTTTATAGTCGAGCTTATTGGGCTTATTGCGTGGACTTATTGCGGCAACGTGTCTTTGAAAGAAGCACGTTCCGACAATTTATCAAATAACTTAGCCAGATTTGGATAGTCACCGCGCCAGTCTATCTCCGGGAAGCGGAAGCTCAACCAGCCCAGGGAACAACCTACGCTGATATCTGCCAGTGTCAAATGCGTGCCGGTGCAGAACGGTGTATCACCCAGGCCGCTGGACATGGACTTCAAACCAGCATGGACCTTGCTCATTTGCCTGTCTATCCACTCCTGGCTTTGTTGCTCAGCCGGGCGCAAGGTTTTTTCCAGACGCACCAGAATCGCCGCATCCATGATGCCATCTGCCAGCGCTTCCCAGCATTTGACTTCCACGCGCTCACGACCCTGGGCAGGAATGAGCTTGCCGACTGGTGTCAGAGTATCGATATACTCAACGATGACGCGCGAATCAAACATGGCACCGCCATCTTCCATCAAGAGACAGGGTACTTTTCCGAGTGGATTTGATTGCTGTATCGTAGTATCTGCCGCCCACACGTTTTCTTGCACAAAAACGTAATCAAGTTTCTTCTCCGCCATGACAACGCGGACTTTTCTTACAAAAGGACTAGTGATGGAGCCAATAAGTTTCATAGGAATCTGGTAGTAGGTTTAGCGCGGATTATAGCATCGCCTGCCTGCAAATCCTGTGCTTGAAGGACAGGCGTGCGGAGCAGCAACATCACTACGATTCTATAATTTGAACGCATTCAAATGGTAAAATCGCATAATCGGTGCAAAAAAAACTGTATTTGCACAACAATTGTAAATTTTTGCCAAATCTTTACCATTTGCAAAATCTACACTTTTGTTGTTTTTTGCGCAAGGCTTTCTGTCATTTCATCTCTATAGTCCATCATGTCCCTATCCTCACTTTCTGCCCTTTCTCCGCTCGACGGTCGCTATGCAAGCAAGGTTGATGCTTTGCGCGCCACTTTGTCTGAGTCTGGCTTCATGCATCACCGTGTTAAAGTTGAAGTGTCCTGGCTGCAGGCCCTTTCGCAGGCTGGCTTTGACGAAATAAAGGCTTTTTCTCAAGATGGCTACGCCTTGCTGGACAAAATCGTCGCTGAATTTTCTGAAACTGATGCCCAACGCATCAAGGAAATCGAAGCTGTCACCAATCACGACGTCAAAGCCGTAGAGTATTGGTTGAAAGAGCAAGTCAAGGATGTACCTGAGCTGGTTGCCGCCAGCGAATTCATTCACTTTGCCTGTACCTCAGAAGATATCAATAACACCTCGCATGGCATGATGCTGAAGACTGCCCGCAATGATGTAATGTTGCCCGCCTTGCGCAATCTGATCAGCAGATTGACAGACCTCGCGCATGTGAATGCTGAGGTACCCATGCTGTCACGCACCCATGGTCAGGCCGCCAGTCCGACTACCCTGGGCAAGGAAATGGCCAACGTCGTCGCCCGTCTGCAACGCGCCATCAAGCGCATAGAGCAAGTTGAAATCCTGGGCAAGATGAATGGCGCAGTCGGCAATTACAATGCTCACCTGTCTGCTTACCCTGGCTATGACTGGGAACATTTTTCCAGGAACGTCATTGAGCAACGCCTGGGCCTGACTTACAACCCTTACACCATACAAATCGAGCCGCATGATTACATGGCTGAAATGTTTGATGCCTTCGCCCGTGTCAATACTATTCTGCTGGATTTGAACCGTGACATCTGGGGTTATATCTCGGTCGGTTATTTCAAGCAAAAGACCAAGGCGGGTGAAATCGGTTCTTCCACCATGCCGCATAAAGTCAACCCCATCGACTTTGAAAACTCTGAAGGTAATCTGGGACTGGCTAACTCACTGCTGCGCCATCTGTCGGAAAAATTGCCGGTATCCCGCTGGCAGCGTGACCTGACTGATTCCACAGTCTTGCGTAATATCGGTGTCGCTTTTGGTTATACCCTGCTGGCCTATGACAGTTGCCTGCGTGGCTTGAACAAGCTGGAAACCAATCCTGAACGCCTCGCTGCTGACCTGAATGCAACATGGGAAGTATTGGCAGAACCGGTACAAACCGTGATGCGTCGTTACGCGGTTGAAAACGCTTACGAACAATTGAAAGAACTGACACGCGGCAAAGGCATCACCAAGGAGGCATTGCAAGAGTTTGTTGAAGGTCTGGCGATCCCACGCGATGCCAAGGATTTGCTGCTGGCCATGACACCGGCGAATTACACCGGTATTGCAGCAAAACTGGCGAAAGCGATTTAAACGAGGTTTCAAAAACTGGTTTTAGCAATACTAAACAAAACAGGCAGATCATTTGATCTGCCTGTTTTGTTTTCATTGTTACTTTTGCGAACTTATTTATGCGGACTTATTTCTGCGAGCGGAACGGGAACATCAGCTGTTTCACGAAGCCATCCGGCATATAGTCACCCTGTACACCATATTTCTCTGGGAAGCCTTTTTGTCCCTTGATTGCCGTACCAAACAGATGATCGAGGAAGGCATAGTGGGCAGCATAGTTTCTGTCGATCGCCACATCATCTGATGAATGATGCCAGTGGTGGAAATCTGGCGTGACGATGAGGTACTTGACCGGGCCCCAGGGCAAATGCACATTGGCATGATTAAACACCGCCTGGAAGCCGACCACGATGATGTAGACGTCCATGACGGTCTTGTCAAAGCCCAAAACATACAAGGCACCCAGTACGCCAACGCGTGTACATATCAATTCAAGAATATGCTGGCGCGAACCGGCCAGCCAGTCCATGGTCTTGGCTGAATGATGGACGGCATGGAAACGCCACAGGAATGGAATCTCATGATAGGCGCGGTGCGTCCAGTACTGCACCAGATCGGCGGCCAGGATACACAACAGTAACTGCGGGAAGAACCAGATAGACTGCACAAAGTCACGCACACTGTCATGCGCCATCCAGCCAAACAGGCGGTGAATGGCGAAGTTGACAGTCAACAAGGCCAGCCCAACGATGAAGTGATTGACGGCAAAATGCACCATGTCGGTCTGCCATTCGCGGCGGAAAATCAACTGCCCCTTATACAGCGGGAAGATTTTTTCTATCACGACGAAAATAATGGTGGAACCCAGCAAATCGAGGATGAACCAGTCCAGCCCTATATACGGCGTGTGATCAGGAAAGTCGGCAACCGGCACGTGAGATCCACCAAAAGCCACAGCCGCAATGACCAGGGACGCTGCCACTGCATTCAAACCACGCCGGCGATTGAACAGTATATTCAATAAGCTGATCACGCCAGACAATACCAGCGCCGCGAACAGAATATGCCGTATCACATCAGGTGAATAATTTTTGCGCAGCTCAGGCGTGGTCAGGTATTGCGGAAAGTGGAACGCGATCACGCCCAGCAAACACAGGAATGCCAGCGTCAATGCCAGCACACCGCTGGCTAACCCGGTACCCGGCTTCAAGGGGCCACTTTGATCCAGCAAACCTGTGGTTTCACTGACGGCTCCGGCAACATTGCCAAGCACGGTTTTGGCAGGGTCAACTAAGATTTTCCCTAGCGATTTTTCTGGAATTTCTGGTTTCATTATTGATATGATGAATGGCAAGGTCGGCCAATGATAAATGAATGCCTTAAAAGCGGGGGAAAAACCTTGGATGGAGAGGTGTCTGCGGTGATTCCGGGGCAAAGTCTACCGGCAAGCCTTAAGCTCAAAAGCCTGCTGTAGCAGCTGCTTACATATTAAAGTCTGAAAATCTGGCTGGTGTCAGCAGACTTTCTTTTTTTTTGCTATATTAGTTCTACTTCGAACTAATTATCTCTTTCATCAGAGGAGCCAGCATGGCAGCCACTCAACGATATTCCAATTTCAGCATAGTATTGCACTGGCTCATTGCCTTGCTGATTATCATTGCCTTCATCCTGGGTAACATCATGGTTGACATGAAATTCAGCCCGACAAAATTACAATATTTTTCTTATCATAAGTGGCTAGGCGTTACTGTGCTGGGATTTGTAGCGCTGCGCCTCATCTCCCGCCTGCTAAGCAAGGCACCACCCTACCCTGCCAGCATGGGTAAAGTCCAGACGCAACTCGCTAATGGCACGCATATCTTGCTGTATGTACTAATGTTTGGCGTGCCTTTGTCCGGTTATTTCTACACGCTGGCGGCAGGCTACCCGGTAGTCTTTCTGGGATTGTTTGAATTACCAGTATTAATGGGGCCAAACCCGGAAATCAAGGAAACTTTGAAAGAATTGCATGAAATATTAAACAAAGTCATGTTTGTTCTGGTCCTACTCCATGTTGCAGCAGCACTGAAACATCAATTTTTTGACAAAGATGGTCTCATGCAACGCATGCGCCCAGGTCGTTAATTTTTTACACAGGTATCCCATGTCTACATATTCCATGAAAAAAATCGCTGCCTATGCAGCCGCCGCCCTGGTGATAGCCAGCCCGGCCATCGCCAGCGTTGTTAAAGTTGACAATGCCAAGAGCACAGTCAATATTGTCTTCAAGCAAATGAATGTACCGGTTGATGCCAAATTCAAAAAATTTAACGCCAATATCGACTATGACAGCGCCAAACCAGAAGCATCCAAAGCAACTGTGGACATTGATGTCGCCAGCTTTGACCTGGGCGACGCTGAATACAACAAGGAAGTCTTGAAGAAGGAATGGTTTAATGCCGCCGCCTTCCCTAAAGCCAGCTTTGTCTCTACTTCCATGAAAGCTGGCGCGGCTGGCAAACTGGATGTCACCGGCAAGCTCAGCATCAAGGGCAAGACCGTGGATGTCAGTTTCCCTTTAAGTATCAAGAAAGAAGGTAATAGCCAGGTTTTTGATGGCAGCCTGCCCATCAAACGCCTCACCTTCAATATTGGTGAAGGTGAGTGGAAAGATACCGGCATGGTTGCCGATGAAGTACAGATCAAGTTTCACGTAGTAACAAACCCGTAATACCAAGTAACACCAAACCTTTTTAAGCAAACAAATTTTCGCCATTCAGGAGTCATACATGAAAATCGCCAAACTTATCGCCGCCGCCCTGCTGATCAGCTCTGCACCTGCATTTGCTCAGACATATAACATTGAATCCAACCACACTTATCCTAGCTTTGAAGCTGACCATATGGGTATCTCCGTGTGGCGCGGCAAGTTCAACAAAACCTCAGGTAAAATCGTGCTCGACCGCGCTGCGAAAACTGGCACTGTTGACATCACTATCGATGCCAACTCCCTCGACTTTGGCCATGAAAAAATGAATGAACATGCAAAAGGCAAAGACATGTTCAATGTAGCGCAATTCCCTACCGCGACTTACAAAGGTACATCCATTAAATTTGATGGCGATACACCTGTTGCAGTTATCGGCGAGTTGACCATGCTGGGCGTGACCAAGCCAGTCACTCTGACCATCAATAAATTCAAATGTATCCAGCATCCTATGTTCAAGAAAGAAGCTTGTGGTGCAGATGCCTCAGCAGAATTCAAACGTACTGATTTTGGTCTGAACTACGGTACACCACGTTTTGCACCAGAAGTAAAACTGGCTATCCAGGTAGAAGCAATCAAGGCTGACTAATTTTTTGCATTAGTAGCTGTCCCTGGTGTGATACGCTCTGCCGCTCTGCGTATCACACCATAATCCACACAAACTATCTCATGGGTGAACGTTACCTGCGCAGCATACGATTACTGTCGGAGTGCATGCAATTATTTGAACAGGCTTCTGCCAGGAATGTGCGCAAGCTGGGCTTTACACATTCTCAATTCGATATCATCGCCACCCTCGGCAATACGCCTGGCATGACTTGCAAGGAACTGGGTGAGAAAACCCTGATCACGAAAGGTACGCTGACAGGCGTACTCGACAGGCTGGAGCAAAAAGGCCTGATACAGCGTGAACGCGGCAATGATGACAGACGCCAGTTGTTCGTCAAACTGACACCAGTTGGTGAAGCCACTTTTGATGACATCTTTCCCAAGGTAGTACAGTCTGGAAAGCAACGCTTCAAGACCTACACAGAAGATGACTACCTGAATCTGGAAAGCAGCTTACTCAAACTCAGGCAGCATTTACAGGAAGACGACTGTAGTTAAATCGTCCGCCTCCGCCAATCCGCATTCAGTACCGACACGGATTGGCCTCAAGCTTTATTTCACTTCCAGCTTGTCACCCACGATAGGCCCTTTGCCGCTGAAACGGTCAAGTGCCAGGTAAATCACGGGTGTGATGAACAAGGTAATCGCCTGGGAAAAAATCAGGCCACCAACCACCGCCAACCCCAGAGGCTGACGTAATTCTGCACCGGCACCCAAGCCCATGGCAATCGGCAGGGCACCTACCAAAGCAGCCAGCGTGGTCATCATGATCGGGCGGAAGCGTTGTATGCAGGCTTCGCGTATCGCTTCTGGTGGCGTCATGTTGTGATGCCTTTGCGCATCAAGCGCAAAGTCGATCATCATGATGGCGTTTTTCTTGACAATACCTATCAGCAGCAAAATACCGATGGTAGCAATCAGGGTCAGGTCCTCGCCAAACATTTGCAAGGTTAGCAGGGCACCTACGGCTGCAGAAGGCAAACCTGCCAGGATGGTGATAGGGTGTATATAGCTTTCGTACAGCACACCCAGCAGGACATAGATCACAAGCAAGGCAGCAACGATGAGGATAATCTGGCCTGATTGCGAATCCTTGAACACCGCCGCATCACCGCCATAAGTAGTGATGATGGAGGCTGGCAATTTGATTTCATCGCGGTATTTTTCTATGCGGTTAGTCGCCTCACCCAAAGCTGTGCCCGGTGCCAGATTGAAGGACACCGTTACAGCCTGCAATTGCCCTACGTGATTGATGGCAGTTGGCCCTACCGTACGTTTGACAGTAGCAATACTGGAGAGTGGCACCAGCGTACCTGTGTTGCCGCGCACGTAAATACCATTGATGGCGCTTTCATCTTTCTTGGCGCTGGGCTCAACTTCCATGATGACCTGATAGCTATCGACATTGGTATACATGGTCGATATCTGGCGTTCACCAAAGGCGCTATACAAGGCAGAACGTATGCTGTCCATGGTCACGCCCAGGGCATTGGCACGGTCACGGTCTATATCGACGCTGGCCTGCAGGCCTTTCAGTTGTGAATCGGTGGTGACATCCTTGAAGCCTGGGTCACTGCGTAATTTCTCTTGTAGCTTGATGGCCCAGTCACTGAGGGAACCAGCTTCCACACTTTGTAGTATGTATTGGTACTGGCTCTTGCTGGGACGTCCGCCCAGTTGCAAGTTTTGGGTAGGGCGCAGGAAGACGGAAATACCCGGCACTTCACTGAGTTTCTTGCGCAAACCATCGACCACATCCTTCATGGGTTTACGTTCACCACGTGGCTTCAGGTTGACGAACATACGGCCAGTATTTTGTGAGCCACTACCGCCATTAAACGAGGTTGCAGTGGCCACGTTCGGATCATCGCGTATGATTTTCGCGACCCTGTCCTGCAAGATCACCATGGCAGGGAAAGACGTTTCTTCTGCAGCCTCTGTCGAGACGTTGATCTGGCCTATGTCTTCCTGAGGGAAGAAGCCTTTGGGGATGACATTGAACAGATAAGCGGTGGCAGCAAAGGTCGCCAGGGCAATCAACAGTACCAGCTTGCGATGGCGCAATGCCAGGTCCAGGCCACGGGTATAAGAACGCAACGAGGCATTAAAGCTGCTTTCAAATACATGCAACATTGCAGCCACTGCTTTTGGCGGCTCTTTCAACTCATGTTCGCTCTTCAGGAAACGGCTGGCCAGCATCGGCACCAGCGTCAGCGAGACGAAGGCGGATGCCAGAATCGCCAGGCTGACGATAACGGCAAACTCGTGGAACAACTGACCGATGACACCAGGCATGAAGAAGATGGGGATAAACACCGCCACCAGCGAAGTGGAAATCGAGATGATCGTGAAACCCACTTCACGCGAACCCTGCAATGCCGCCTTGAAAGGCGGCTCGCCATTTTCCACATGGCGCATGATGTTTTCCAGCATGACGATGGCATCATCGACTACCAGGCCCACCGCCAGTGTCAACCCCAGCAAAGAGACATTATCCAGCGTGTAACCAAAACCCCATAACAGGGCGATGGCACCGATCAGGGACACAGGCAATGACAGCGTAGGAATGATGGTCGCTACCATGCGGCGCAGGAACAGGAAGATGACGATAACCACCAGGAATATCGTCAGCAGCAGAGTCAGGTTCACATCATGCAAGGCATCACGAATCGAGATAGACCTGTCATTCACCAGATTCATTTTGACTGAAGCGGGCAATTGCGATTTGAAGCCTGGCAAGGCAGCCCTGATGGAATCGACTACCTTGACGGTATTGGCATCGGTCTGTCTTTGTATCGCCAGGGTAATCGAGCTTTCACCATTAAAATTGGCGGCTGTCTTGACTTGCTCATAGCTGTCTTCAACTGTCGCAACTTCGCGCAGGCGCACGACCTGACCACCTTTGTTGCTGACCACCAAATTGGCAAATTCTGCAGCGCTCTGCATTTGCTTGTTGGCCAGCAGGGTCAGTGTCTGCTTGTCACCTTCGAGCGTACCGACCGGCGTATTTGCATTTGAAGTGCGGATAGATGCTGACAATTCATCCAGCGTCAGATTGCGCGCCTGCAAGGCATCCGGCATGACACGTATGCGCACGGCATAACGCTTGATACCAAAAATATTCACCTGCGCCACACCTTCCAGCGTGGATAAACTTGGCGAGATCAGATGCTCGGCATAACTCGTCAATTCAGAAAGACTCAATGACGGTGATGTCAGCGCAATAAACAGCACAGGCGCATCAGCAGGGTTGACCTTGCGATACGATGGCGGCGATGTCATATCAACGGGCAAGGAGCGCTGCGCGCGCAGCAATGCTGCCTGCACATCCACGGCAGCGGCATCAACATTGCGGTTCTGGTCAAATTCCAGTGTCAGCGAAGTGGAACCCAGGGTATTGCTGGAACTGATGATGGACAAGCCAGGTATGGTGGCAAACTGCTTTTCCAGTGGCAAAGCAACCGAAGTCGCCATGGTCTCAGGACTGGCACCCGGCAAATTGGCATTTACACTGATAACAGGCGTGTTATAGCTTGGTAAAGCCGCGATAGGAATATAACGATATGCCAGAATACCTGCCACAACGATGGACAGGTTCAGCAAGACCGTCATCACTGGACGGCGTATGAATAATTCAGACAAATTCATGATGCGCTCGCTGCTGAGGCTGCAGGTGCTGCAGCGCCAGATGAGGCGCTGGCCGCAGCATCAGACTTACCAGCATCCTTGCCTGCCTTATCACCTTTATCACCCTTACCCTTGCCTTCTTTACCATCGCCATTGCGTTCTTTGACGCTGGCACCTGGACGCAGGTTTTGCTTGCCATCCAACACAACTTTGGCACCTGCATCTATGCCAGTAACGACGGCATCGTTACCGAAGCTATTGGTGACGACCACAGGTTTCATGGCGGCCTTGCCTTCAGCATCGACGATATACACAGAGCTGCCACGCGGGCCTACGATGACGGCATCCTGCGGAATCACGACCACATCTTTCAAGGTCTGCACGCTGAGTTCCAGGTTGGCATAGGCACCAGGCCAGAGTTTCAATTCCTTGTTATCAAATACGGCCTTGACCTTGATGGTGCCGGATGCAGCATCCACGGCATTGTCAACGAACTGCAATTTCCCCTTGAACTTGACGATGGTGTCTGGCAAATTGGCCATGACATAGCTGTCGCTGCGCTTCATGCTTTCCAGTGCGTCGGGCAGATTGCGCTGTGGCAGCGGGAAGGTAATCGCGACCGGGTCCATCTGGGTGATACTGACCAGCGGTGTCGCCGTTGCAGGTTGTACCAGCGAACCAGGGAAAACGCTGATGATGCCGGTACGGCCTGACGATGGTGCAACAATGCGGTTATAACTAAGCGCGACACGCGCGGCATTGACTGCTGCCTTGTCTGAGGCTATCACGGCTTGCTGAGTGTCAACCTGGGTCTGGCTGGTATCGGCGGCGCTTTGTGCGACAAATTTCTTGCTGACCAGATCCTTGCTGCGTACCAGCTGGCGCTGAAAGTCTGCCAGCGTTGCCATATCCTTATCAAGTTGTGCCTGGGCTTTTGCCAGATTGACTTCATCGGCACGACTATCCAGTGTGAATAAAACATCACCTGCTTTGACAAACTGTCCCTCCTTGATATGTACCCTGGCAATAGTGCTGCTCACTTGAGGACGAATGTCCACAGTGTTCAATGCAGAAACCACGCCGTTCGCAGTAATCCTGACATCATAGTCACGCTTTAGCGCAATGATGGTAGAGACGCTGACTGGACGGTTTTGCGCCGCGCCGGCAGCACCAGCGGCACCACTACCTGCTTTTGCCGAAGCCCCCTCACCTGCAGCCTTGTCAGATGTCTTTAAGTAAGTGTAGGCCGCGCCCGAGATGGCCGCCAGAGCTGCAACGATGATCAGGGTTTTGAATTTGCTCATATTATTTTTATCCAGTGCGGAGAAGTACCAACAGGCATTTGCATTACGTGACCGGCTACTTCCACCGGCTTGATTGGCAGCTTTATATCTGCTTCATTTATCAACTTCACTTATCTGCGTCAATTTGCAACAGCCTCTGAGACTCAATTCAACATCAAAAAGTTCAGACTGGAATGCTAACAAAGAAAAAGCCAGCACACAGGCTGGCTTTCATTTTAGATACCTTCCGTTACATGGAAGAGACACAATTGCGTAGTTTTATACAAAACATTAAAAACTTTTATACAACAGCGCCATCAGTATCGTCTTTTTCCTTGACTGGTTTAATCAAATCTTCACGCTTGACACCCAGCCACATGGCAATCGCAGCCGCCACGAAAACCGAAGAGTAAATACCAAAGCAAATACCTATCGTCAGTGCAACTGCAAAATAATGTAAAGTCGGGCCGCCAATCAGCAGCATCGACAAGACCATCAACTGAGTACAGCCGTGGGTGATGATGGTACGCGAGATCGTGCTGGTAATCGCATTGTCGATGACTTCAGTCACAGACATCTTGCGTTGCTTGCGGAAATTTTCACGAATACGGTCGAAAATAACCACAGACTCATTCACCGAGTAACCCAACACCGCCAGCACCGCTGCCAATACCGACAAGTTGAATTCCCATTCAAAGAAAGCAAAGAAACCCAGGATGATAATGACGTCATGCAAGTTGGCGACAATCGCCGCAACCGCAAATTTCCATTCAAAACGTATTGCCAGATACAGCATCACACCCAATACCACAAACAGCAGAGCCATCAAACCATCATGTGCCAGTTCATCACCAACCTGGGCACCGACCAGCTCTACCCGTTGCAGTTTGACCAGTTCGGTTTTGGCAGCATCCTGACAAACCAGTTTTTCCGAAGTTGCACCACTTTCTGCACTTGCTGGCGCCTTCGTCAAACTGCCATTTTCAATTTTGCAGAGTGCTTCAAACACGACATCAGCAGGACTGACTTTTGCATCTTTTTTGGTTTCCGGCAAACGAATGACAACGTCCTGTGCCTTGCCAAAAGTTTGCACTGGTGAATCCGTGAAACCCAGTTTTTCTACTGTATGACGTATCGCATCGACATTGGCAGCCTTGGGGTAAGTCACTTCCATGACCGTACCACCGGTAAATTCGACCGAGAAATGCAAACCCTTGTGCAGCAGGAAAAACACGGCTGCAACAAAGGTCAGCGCAGAAATGACATTGAAAATCAGCGCATGGCGCATGAAAGGAATGTCTTTTTTAATGCGAAATAATTCCATAATGAATCCCTGTATTCTTGTTTGGCTGAGCGCTTACTTCAAAGCGTTTTCTGTTGGTTTCCAGATTTGGCCAATAGAAATGGACGACAGTTTTTTCTTTCTTCCATACCAGAGATTGACCACACCGCGCGATACAAAGACTGAAGAGAAAATCGAAGTCACAATACCCAGGCAGTGAACCACTGCAAAACCACGTATCGCACCAGAACCGAATACCAGCAATGCCAGGCCGACGATGAGGGTGGTCACGTTGGAATCGAGAATCGTTGCCCAGGCGTGATCAAAACCTTCTTCTATGGCTTTTTGCGGCGCTTTACCTGCACGCAATTCTTCACGAATACGTTCATTGATAAGTACGTTGGCATCAATCGCCATACCCAGTGCCAGTGCAATCGCCGCAATACCAGGCAAAGTCAGCGTTGCCTGCATCAGTGACAAAATCGCCACCAGCAACAGCAAGTTGAAAGACAAGGCCAGCACACTAAAGAAACCAAACATCAGGTAGTAAGCCATCATGAAGACAGCAATCGCAGCAAAACCATACAAGGTAGAATTGCGGCCCTGCTTGATGTTTTCTACACCCAGTTGCGGGCCTATGGTGCGTTCTTCGATGATTTCCATAGGTGCCGCCAATGAACCTGCGCGCAACAACAAGGCCAAGTCACCGGCAGCGGAGGAAGAACCCATGCCGGTAATGATGAAGCGATTGCGCAATTCATCATTGATGGTAGGTGCAATCAAGACTTCACCCTTGCCTTTTTCAAACAGGACAATCGCCATGCGCTTGCCTATCCGTGAGCTGGTGGCATTACCCATCTTTTTACCGCCATCGCCATTCAGGTCAACACTGACCGCCGGTTGCTGATGCTGATCAAAACTGGAGGTGGCATTGGTGATGTCATCGCCAGTAATCACCGGGTCCTTGGTCAGGATCAGGTACTCACCACGATTGGAGATGAATTTTTCTGAACCGTAAGGAACAGCAGTATTTGCATCGACTGCGCCGATGACACTTTCATCCAGCAAACGGACTTCCAGCGTTGCCAGGCGATTGATGATGCTCTTCGCGCGCGCCACGTCCTGTACACCAGGCAATTGCACAACGATACGGTCGGCACCCTGTTGCTGAATGATAGGTTCAGCAACACCCAGTTCATTCACACGCTTGGACAAGGCGGTAATATTTTGTTTGATGCCTTCTGAAATGACTTCTTTCAGTGCCTTTGGTTTCAAACTGATTTGCAAACCAAAATCAGCGCCATCGCTGCCAGCAGTATCAAGCAGGTCTACATCTGCCATCTGCGAAGTCAGGACACTCTTGGCCTTGCCACGTTCTTCTGCATCACGGAATTTAACCTTAATCTGATCACCTTCACGGCTCAGACCTGCATGGCGCACTTCTTTTTCACGCAAATTGCTGCGTACACTGGACAACAAGCCCTGCATGCGTTTATTCATGACAGCCTTGGTATCGACTTGCATGAGGAAATGCACACCACCACGCAAATCCAAGCCCAGATACATGGGCAGGGCATGCAAGCTCTGCAACCATTTCGGCGTATTCGACAAAAGATTGAAAGCCAGCGTATACGTAGGGTCAGCAGGATCGGCATTTAAAGCTTTTTCCAGAGCAGACTTGGCTTTGAATTGAGTATCCGTATCTTCGAAACGAGCGCGTACGGTACCTTGCACGCCGTTATTTTCGTAGAAGATATCCTTGCTTTTGAGACCAGCTTGCTCCAGCGCTTTTTCAACGCGGGTGGTCATATCAGCTTCGACTTTGACAGTGGCTTTCGCGCTACTGACTTGTACTGCAGGTGATTCGCCAAAAAAATTGGGCACGGTATAAATAGCACCGAACACCAGGGCGATCAGAATCAGTATGTACTTCCAGAGTGGATAGCGATTCATAATGGGAAGAATAATTGGAAGCTAAAAAAGCACAACGCAGCCCAGATCATTGTGGACTGCGTTGCCGTTGTTTGCTGATTAAATCGCTTTAATCGTGCCCTTGGGCAGCATCATGGTGATGGACATTTTTTGTACGACAACTTCTGTGCCGTTCGCGATTTCTATCGTGACATAGGCGTCGCTGACCTTGACCACTTTACCCAGAATACCGCCTGCCGTAACTACTTCATCATTTTTTGCCAGAGCATCCATCATTGCTCTTTGCTCTTTCTGACGTTTCATCTGAGGACGTATCATCAGGAAATACATTACTGCTACCATCAGGAGCAAAGGCCACATACTCATCAGATTGCTCTGGAGGTCGCCGCCAGCGGCTGCTTGTGCGTAAGCATTGGAAATAAACACGTTCAGACTCCTGTCATTTTAATAATGAAATACTAATTTTTTGGCTAAAAACTGGATAGAGATTGCCGCGATTCTTGCTCAGTCCTTGCTCAGTTGCTGGTATATAGCACCAAATGCCTATTTTTCAATCGGCAAAGCTCCGTATTTTAGCATCGCCCATGCGAATTGCTGGAAATTGTCAGGATATCTGCAAAGAAAGCTGTCCAACAAAGAAAAACAGGCAATCACCGGAGTACCCGGTGATTGCCTGCATCTTACTATTTCGCCCGACTTAATTGCCGGACTTAATTATTAAAATTAATAGATAAGCAAGAATTCTTAACGACTAAATGGCTTGCCATTAACAGTCAGGGCTCCCTGCTTCCATTCGATCTTGGAACTCAGGAGTTTACCGCTACGAGTGATATAACCCTGCCCCTCGAAAGCCTGGATCTGTTGATTCATGGCATCCAGTGCTGCTTTTTGCATTTCCGGGTCTTTTTGCCTTGCACCACCCAGCTTTGCCACCAGAGCTTCTGTCAAGGTCACATCCAGATTACTTTGCAATTTTGGCAGCAGCAGCATAGGATTGGCTGCATCTGCCGCCGTTGCGCCAACCAGTTTGGCAGAGCCTGAGAGTTTTGCCTCGCCTTCAGCAGTAACAACGCTAAGACGCTCCAGCACCAATTCTGGCTCTTTTTGCAAAATCAAGGGTGCGACTTCATCCCAGAGTGCTTTCAAGGCAGTCAGTTTTTCCGGATCAGCACCAGCACCCGAATATGCCGTAGAAATTTTTGCCAGCGAAGGGCCATGAATGCGCTTGACGCCATAGTCGTAATGAAAATCACTGAACTCTTGCTGATCAAAAGTGAATTTGGCAACTCCAAATCTGGCTGCGATGTCTACCAATTCATCTTTCATGCCGGCATCTGTGGTGAGCTTGAGCTGATCCAGATTAAAACTTTTCTTGGCATCGACTTTATCCGCATAGCTGATACTGGCAACCGTGGTATCCGTCTTGCCCAGATACAGATTCGTACCTGGATAAGCTTGCGTCACGTCACCTTTGAGGCTGACGGCACCCATTTTGAATGATTGCCCTTCCAGCCCGTCTACAGTCAGGCCAGGTGCGCTCATCACGACATTAAACGCCTTGTAATCTTTTTCAAAGCCGATTTCCAGACTCAAACCCTGCCATGCGACTTTTTCTTTGTCTTTTTCCATCACTGTATTGAATGCCGGGCTGGAAATACTGACGCGGCCACTACCGCCATAATTCAGGCGGGAAGTAATCTCAAGCGGATTGGCCGTACCAAACAATTTGGCAAGTTGCGCCTTGCTTTCTGCATCCAGAACCAGTTCTGTCTTGATGAGGGCAGCACCGTAGCCACGGAATCCAGGCAAAGGACCATGCTGGATACGATTAATAAAATGAATTTGCAAGGGCTTTGACACTTTTTCTGTCACGACTGGTTCTGCAGGAGGCGCATCTGCAGCGACGACAGCACCATCCGCACCTGGCTGTTCAGCAGCATCAGGTTCAGGGGAATCAGACTTTTGCTTCCCTGGGAAATTTGCCAGGTTCAGCTCCAGCGTCGTATCCTGCACTGAAGAGAACACACCACGCTGATAATCCTGCTTGACGACTTTGACATATGGAGAAGATTTAGCCTGAATCATGCTGGACTCTGCCAGCTTGGCTTCTACACTTTTTCCGGTGTACCAGGCCGCAGCAGGGTATGCCACCGCCAGAACCACTACTACCGCGATCAGTTTCGTACTTTTACTCACAAACTTTCTCCATTTAAGCTACACGCTTGCCATGTGGCACTGGTCATTGCGACCTGCAAGGAGTGTAACAAGCTTCTTTTCGATTGTCATTATTGCATTCGGCACATAATACTTTGGTATGTGGCAAGCTTTCGCGGATTTCCAGACATTAAAAAATTCAAAAAAAGGGCAGCAAACTCACGATTGCTGCCCTTGCCATGATTGTTTTGTTTTACTTAGTTAGCTGGAACGTATAGTTGCCAGCGCCAATTCAGAGGTATTCAAAGCGCCCTCAACAAAGCCTTGATAGTCAGAATATGCCTCACCAACAATGTGGATATTCTTGGCGCCGCTGCCAAAGTCGAAGGCCTTGAAGACATCCATGACCTTCCATGAACGAACACCTGGTTGCCAGCCATGGTTGGCCGCACCATACGGCGCCCTGGCCCAATCGCGTATGCCATAGGTAACGATGGAATTCTTGATGAAGTCGCGGGTATCTTCCAGCGATTTTTCTTCAAACATGTGCTGGGCCTGGTCAGTCAGTTTCAAACCTGAGCGCTTGATATCGACGAGGCGCTTGACATCACGCGCGACGAACAGGGAGAAGGCATCGACGATCTTGACGTTCTGGTCGATCTCGGCGCGGTCATGTTTGTCGGTTTCCATGACATAGTGTTTC
The DNA here is from genome assembly GCF_059418665.1 of Undibacterium sp. GW821-FHT07F11. Classification (NCBI taxonomy): domain Bacteria; kingdom Pseudomonadati; phylum Pseudomonadota; class Betaproteobacteria; order Burkholderiales; family Oxalobacteraceae; genus Undibacterium; species Undibacterium sp. GW821-FHT07F11. The sequence continues at coordinate 354,625 of NZ_JBWKQH010000005.1, read as the reverse complement.
CAGAATTCTGTCGACGGGCGATCCATGTACAGCAAGACCATGCCGTGTCCATCTTTATCCTGTCCTTGCGGGCGGCGGAAATAATGGATTTCACGGGTAGGCAGGCAACTCGCATATTGTTGCGGGCGCTGTGAATAATCCCACCAGGGTGAATCTGTCACGAAGAACAGTTTCAGCATGGGGAAGCCATTCACCGCATCAAGCTGTGAGGAGACGTGTTCAGGCAAACAGGACGCCAGTTTTACCAGCGGCATTCTCGGCAAAGCCAGGATCAACCTGTCGGTCTGCAACTGTATATTGCCGTTCTTGGTATGTACATCAAGCTCCAGCCGGGGCTGGCCCATGGCGATTTGCTTGAAACTGGTGAGCATATGACCACCGGCCAGAGTGACATTGCTAAGGCCGCGTAATTTGGCCATCAGGCTCTCTGTCAGTTTTGCCGTGCCACCATCGACGCTGGCCAGTTGCTGACCTACGGTTTTCAGGGCGCGCAGCCACCAGATGATCCATTCGATTGCATTCAGGTTTTCGGGGATCATGTGATAGAAGGTGCCAGTATCACGCAGCTTGGTCAGTGCCAGATGGCTCAGCGCACCTTCGGCAGACATGGCGTTCCAGAAGCCCATGCTCCAAAGCGGCTGACCATTGAGCTGTGCATGTTTGCGCATGCGCTGATAGTCAGCTTCGGTCTGCGCATCTATCCAGGCCTGGTCTTGTGGGTCTTGCCCCATGACGAGCATGATGCCGCGCTTGAGAAGTTGCAGGGAATTGAGACCCATTTCCTCGGCAGGCAAATCATAAGTAGGTGCATTGACTTCTTCACCTTCGGGGCCGCTGAACTCGGTCAGCTTGACACCCAGGTCACGGCACAATTTATCGAAGCGCGGCTGCAGGGTAGGCTCGAAACGCATAGGGCCCCATTCAGCGATGAAGCCATCCAGGTCTTCAGTCTCTATGCGGCCACCCCAACGATCAGATGAGGCTTCCAGCACCACGACTTTTTGCCCGGCCAATGCCAGACGCCAGGCGCAATACAGACCAGAAATGCCGCCGCCGGCAATAATGACAGGATGATAATTCATATCAGACCTCTAGTATTCATTTGTCCACTAGGACGAGAGCGTCATTTTGCCTGCAAGCGGCCTGAATATAATTCGTATTACTGATCAGTCCGTCATTATTTACCGTATTAAATAAGACAATCAATAAGACACTACGTCAAACACCACGTGCCCTGTCTGCATGGAATTGCTGTACAAACTCAGGGAATCGTTCGTCATCCAGTGCTTTACGGATGTTCTTCATCAAATCCAGGTAGTAATGCAAATTGTGGATGGTGTTCAAACGTGCGCCGAGGATTTCACCGGTGCGGTGCAAATGATGCAGGTAAGCGCGTGAAAAGTTTTTGCAGGCATAGCATTCGCAAGTCGCATCCAGCGGTTCTTTTTCTTCCTTGTAACGGGCATTCTTGATCTTGATATCGCCAAAGCGGGTGAAGATCCAGCCATTGCGCGCATTGCGGGTAGGCATGACGCAATCAAACATGTCTATGCCATTGGCAACACCTGCTACCAGGTCTTCTGGCGTACCTACGCCCATCAGATAATGCGGTTTGTTTTCTGGCAGCTTGGGGCCGACATGCGCGAGTACGCGCATCATGTCTTCCTTAGGCTCCCCTACCGACAGGCCGCCGATGGCGATACCGTGGAAATTGAGCTCATTCAAGCCAGCCAGGGATTCATCACGCAGGTGCTCAAACATGCCGCCCTGGACGATGCCAAACAAGGCATTCGGGTTTTCACCCTGGTTGAATTCATCAATTGAACGCTTGGCCCAGCGCAAAGACATGCGCATGGATTTGCCTGCTTCTTCTGTCGTCGCTGGCCTGCCATCGATTTCATACGGCGTGCATTCATCGAACTGCATGACGATGTCAGAATTCAGCCCACGCTGGATTTGCATGGAAATTTCTGGCGACAAAAACAGACGCTCACCACTGATAGGCGAAGAAAACTTGACGCCCTCTTCCGTAATCTTGCGCATCGCGCCAAGCGAAAATACCTGGAAGCCACCTGAGTCTGTCAGGATAGGTTTATCCCAGCCCATGAAACCATGCAGGCCACCAAATTTGTTGAGCACTTCCGTGCCAGGACGCAGCCATAGGTGGAAGGTATTGCCGAGAATGATATGGGCATCAATCTCTTTCAACTCCAGCGGCGACATCGCCTTGACCGAGCCATAAGTACCCACCGGCATGAAGATAGGCGTTTCTATTTCACCATGGTTGACTTTGACACGGCCACAGCGTGCAGCAGTAGTTTTATCTTTTTTAATGAGTGTAAATTCAAGCATGGTCTTCCCCGGAGGAATTGGTCAGCAGCATGGCATCGCCATAGCTGAAAAAACGATATTGTTGAGCGATAGCGTGAGCATAAGCAGCGCGGACGCGATCATACCCGGCAAATGCCGATACCAGCATCATCAAAGTGGATTTTGGTAAGTGGAAATTGGTGATAAGCCTGTCCACGGTTTTGAATACATAGCCGGGCGTGATGAACAAGCGGGTGTCGTCACTGCCTGCCTGCAAGGCACCAGTTTGTGAAGCAGATTCGAGCGCACGCATGCTGGTGGTACCAACCGCCACCACTTTGCCGCCCGCGGCTTTGGTGGCCTGCACGGCTGCCACGGTCTCATCCGGCACGGTATACCATTCGCTATGCATCTGGTGATCTGCCAGGTTTTCTGTACGCACAGGCTGGAAGGTACCAGCGCCCACATGCAGAGTCACATAGGCAAGTTTGATACCCTTGTCCTGGCAACGCTGTAATAGCGCCTCGTCAAAATGCAGGCCAGCAGTCGGTGCGGCTACCGCCCCAGGTACGCGGTTATACACAGTCTGGTAACGTTGCTCGTCAAAGTCATCTGCATCATGTTCTATATACGGCGGCAAAGGCAGGCGACCATAAGTTTCCAGTAGCGTGAAGATATCAGACGGGAAATACAGGGTAAAAAATTCACCGACACGCTCACCGACGACCACGTCGAAACTGTCCGCCAGGCGGATTTTGCTACCTGGCAGCGGCGACTTGGACGCACGCATCTGGGCCAGCACACTGCGCTCCTTGTCATTATTCGACAGCACGCGCTCTACCAGCATCTGTATCTTGCCACCGCTTTCCTTGACGCCAAAGAAGCGTGCCTTGAGTACACGGGTATCATTAAAGACCAGCAAATCACCGGCATTGAGCTGGTCTATGATGTCAGCAAAATGCCTGTCGACCAACTTATCGCCATCGACATGCAAGAGGCGTGAAGCGGTACGGTCGGGCAAAGGTGTTTGCGCGATCAGGGCTTCAGGCAGTTCAAAATCAAAATCACTTAGGGAGTAAGACATGCAAAAATTCTACAAAAACGGGGGTAAAACAGGAAAAACAGACATAAAGCTACTTTACACTGTATAAAATACCAGTAGAATGCACACTATCGTAGCAAACCCGGGTAAGATCATAGACAAACAGCCTGAAACCCAAGGTTTTGTGAATTTCCTGAAAAAAGTAAGCTAACAGCAAAACCCACCATTTTACACCCCATGGCCGCTGAAGACCAAAGTGCAAGTGCAGAGTTAAAAAATACACAAGCTGATGCAGCCATGGCTGGCATCACCACCTTGCCTGACTCAAGCCCCAAAAAACCTGCAAAAAAAACCAAAACCCCCACTAACACTGCAGCCAAGGCCAGCGAAAAACTTGCCAAACTGGGCTTGCGCAAGGACATGGATTTTGTCTTGCACCTGCCCATGCGCTATGAAGATGAAACTGAAATCGTCAGCATGCGCGATGCTTCTTTCCGTGGTGGCAGCAGTGTGCAGGTTGAGGGTGTGGTCACAGAATGCGATATCCAGTACCGCCCACGCCGTCAGTTGGTCGTGACTATTGCTGACGATAGTGGCCAGGTCGTGCTGCGCTTCCTGAATTTTTATGGCAACCAGACCAAGCAAATGGCAGTTGGCGTGCGAGTACGGGCACGCGGAGAATTACGCCACGGCTTCTTTGGTGCAGAAATGGTGCATCCTCACTACAAGATCGTCAATGAAGGCGCACCGCTGCCGACTGCGCTGACACCCGTCTACCCATCCGGAGAAGGCGTGCCACAAGCTTTATTGCGCAAGGCCATTGCCAATGCCATGACACGCGTCAACTGGCGTGACACCCTGTCCCCCGCGCGGCTGGCTGCCCTGCATTTGCAGGATTTTGAAAGCAGCATACGCACCCTGCATAATCCACCGCCAGATGTAGACCAGCATAGCCTGATAGAACGCGAACACCCGGCCTGGGAACGCATGAAATTTGATGAACTGCTGGCCCAGCAATTATCACTGAAGCGCGCACAAATTACGCGTCGTAGTAAAGGTGCAAATGCCCTGCCACTGGTTGGTGAACTCAGCAATGCCTTCCTGCTGAACCTGCCATTTTCCCTGACCAGGGCACAAGAAAAAGTGCTGGCCGAGATACGCGATGATCTGCGTGAAGCCTTTCCCATGCAACGTCTGTTGCAAGGTGACGTAGGCAGCGGCAAAACCATCGTGGCAGCACTGGCTGCTGCGCAGGCAATAGACAATGGTTTTCAGGCTGCACTGATGGCACCGACAGAAATTCTGGCAGAACAGCATTTCAGGAAAATCGCCGCTTGGCTGGAGCCTCTCGGTGTTAAAACCGCCTGGCTGACCGGCAGCCTGAAGAAAAAAGAAAAAGACGCGGCAAATGCATTGATCACTTCCGGCGAAGCACAACTGGTGATAGGTACCCATGCCCTGATACAGGATAGCGTGCAATTCAAGAAACTGGGCCTGGTCATCGTCGATGAACAACACCGCTTTGGCGTCAGCCAGCGCCTTAACCTGGCCAACAAGACCGAGGCTGGCAAGGTGCCACATCAACTGATGATGTCGGCCACGCCTATCCCGCGCACCCTGGCGATGACTTACTATGCTGACCTGGAAGTGTCAGTCATCGACGAATTGCCGCCAGGCCGCACACCTATCGTCACCCGCGTTATCGACCAGAACCGCCGTGATGAAGTCATTGCGCGCGTGCAGGCAGCGGGGCAGGAAGGCAAGCAAGTCTATTGGGTCTGCCCACTGATAGAAGAATCAGAAACACTGCAACTGCAAACAGCAACTGACACGCACACCATGCTTGCTGAAGCCCTACCAGAACTGAATGTAGGCCTGGTACATGGCCGCCTGAAACCGGCAGAAAAGCAGGCAACGATGGAAGCCTTCATCCGCAATGACAGCCAGGTGCTGGTGGCTACCACCGTGATTGAAGTTGGCGTTGACGTACCGAATGCCAGCCTGATGGTGATAGAGCATGCAGAGCGTTTTGGCCTGTCACAATTGCACCAGTTGCGTGGCCGCGTAGGCCGTGGTGCCGCAGCCAGTGTTTGCCTGTTGCTGTATCAAGGCCCGCTGGGCGGCACTGCCAAGCAAAGGCTGGCCACCATGCGCGAGAGTAATGATGGTTTTGAAATTGCGCGCAAGGACCTGGAATTGCGCGGCCCCGGTGAATTCCTCGGTGCGCGTCAATCTGGTGAAGCCATGTTACGTTTTGCCAACCTGGAAACCGATCAATGGCTGGTGGATAAGGCACGCAATCTGGCCGATGATTTATTAAAAAATGACCCCGTCACCGTTGCTGCTCATCTGGAGCGCTGGCTGGGATATAAAGAAGAATTTTTGAGAGTATAAAAACCTATGCTGAATATCGTTAATGTTGATGTTAATAATCCACAACATGCCAAAGACCTCGTCAGCATGCTCAATATGTATGCGCTCGATCCTATGGGCGGTGGCGAAGCTCTGTCTGATTATGCGCAAACCAATCTCATTAGCGAACTAAAAAAACGCAATACCGTGCGCGTCATTCTCGCTTATGTGAATGATCAGGCTGCCGGTTTTGCGATTTGCATAGAGGGCTTTTCCACCTTTGCCTGCAAGGCTCTGTTAAACATCCACGACTTTGCCGTACACCCTGATTTTCGTGGTCAGGGCATAGGCAATAAAATGATGCAGCACCTGACTGCACTTTCCGAACAACTAGGTTATTGCAAGATGACGCTGGAAGTATTGGAGGGGAATACCCGTGCGCAAAATCTGTATCGTGCAGAAGGCTTCGCACCGTATGAGCTGAACCCCGAATTTGGTGGTGCGATTATCATGCAAAAGAAAATTGGCAAAGCCTGATTTCATCACATTGCATAGTGGAGATCAGCCAAATTTCTCTACCATGAAATCCACAAAACTACGCAGCTTGGGCGTGCGGTATCTGTCCTGCAGATAAACCACGCTTAAGGCCCGGCTTGGCAATTCATACTCAGGAAATAATTGCACCAAAAGCCCGGCCTTGACATCTGCTTCCAGCAAGATCGCTGGCTGCAAGATAATGCCCAGGCCATGCAAAGCAGCGACCCGCAAAGCCTGGCCATGATTGACTTGCAGCCTGCCGGTAACGGGGATGCGATACATCTCATCCTGGTCTTGCAAGCGCCAGTTAGTAATCGCGGCTGGGCTGAAGGACAGGCATTCATGCTGCGTCAAATCTTCAGGCATGCGTGGTGCGCCCTTGCGCGCCAGATAATCAGGTGAGGCGCAGATCATCAAGCGATATGGACGCAAGGATTTGGCGATGAGTGTTGAATCAGGTAACTCACCTATGCGTATCGCCACTTCAAATCCCTCTTCCAGCATATCCATGACGCGGTCAGACAAGCTCACATCGACACTTACTTCAGGATAGCGCGCCAGATATTCTGACAATGCAGGCATTAGTGCCTCGGTACCAAAACTGACAGGCGCAGTAATGCGCAGTTTGCCTGCTGGAGCCAGTTGCAGGTTTTGCGCCTGCTTGTCGGTTTCATCGACCAGCCTCAAGATTTCCTTGCAGCGCGCATAGTAATCCTCGCCAAAGGCTGTCAAGTGCTGACGCCGCGTGGTCCTTTGCAGCAATTGCATGCCCAGGCGTTTTTCCAGCATGCGCAAATGATTGCCTGCCATGGTTGCCGAAATCCCGCTAGCCGTGGCGGCTCCACTCAGACTGCCTTTTTCCACGGCAAGAACATAGACCTTCATGCTGTCCAGCAAATCCATTCAACACTCCTGATTATAGATGTATCAATCATAGACTCATTTATCTCATTTTAGTTTCAAATAAGAATAGAGCCTTGTTTGCAGCCTTCGCTGGCAAACAAACAACGATTCCCACACAATTTTTGGAGCCATACCATGACTATCACCACACTTGCCACTCGTTTTGCCAACCGCACCGTCCTGATCACAGGTGGAGGAAGCGGCATGGGCAAGGCCGCCGCCTTGCGCTTTGGCCGCGAAGGAGCCAATGTCGTCATCGCTGGCCGCCGTTCTGCAGAAATAAATCTGGTTGCCGATGAAATCAAGGCCGCCGGCGGCGTCGCCCTGGCAATACCTGCCGACATCTCTGACGCAGAACAAGTCCAGGCGCTGGTACAAAAAACCTTGTCCACCTTTGGTGGCCTGCACATGGCCTGGAATAACGCGGGCATCCTCGGTGGCTTCCAGCCCTTCCAGGAAACCAGCTTGGCTGACTTCGATGCCGTCATGGCTACCAACCTGCGCGGCGTATTCGCCTGCCTGAAACACGAAATCGCCGCCATGCAGGCAGCCGGTGTCGGTGGCGCCATCGTCAACACTTCTTCCTGGACTGCCCACGGCGCCATGCCCGGCCTGTCCGCCTATGCCGCAGGCAAAGCCGCTCTCGATGCATTGACACGCACGGTCGCAGTCGAAGTCGGCCCTCTGCAAATCCGCATCAACAACGTCAGCCCCGGCATCATCGCTACCCCCATGGCCAGCGGCGTACTGGCATCCAGAACATCTGCACTGCCGTTCGAGAAGCAAACACCTTTGCAACGCATAGGTCAGCCCGAAGATGTGGCCGATGCAGTGCTATGGTTATTGTCCGACGATGCGCGTTTTGTGACCGGACAAAGTTTGCTGGTGGATGGCGGCTTTACCATAGGCGGCTTGCGCCCTTGGTTTAATGGGTTTGTGGCGGAGCATGTTTGAGGATTTTTATTGGCCTTGCCTTACCACTCGACGTATTTGATTGAGTCCATAACTCTTCGTTAAGGCAAGTCGAATCTCGTCCAAGCGGCTGTTACATATATGTTATTGAGAATGGTCAATTAACCTGTGTGTTGCGGTTGTGGTTGCGGTTGCTTTTGACTTTCCGCAGTTCCCATGTGTCGACGCCGTTTGTGCTGTACAGAAAATGGATTAAGAAGGACCGCTGTCTGAGCGTAGCGAGTTTCGGGCCTTCCCATTTTTTGTACTGCACAAACGGGCACCCCCTTCAGGGGGCGACGACGCCTGGGTCGCCTTTTTGGCACACCTTTTTGGCGAAGCAAAAAGGTGTGTAGCTGCCGGTCTACCACCGGCCTGCAATCTTAATTCAACAAGTGCAGGCATTGGAAATGTGCATCGGTGAAGTACGGCATGCTACGAACGCGACTGGAGCGCCAGCCCGGTGGAATGACGTATTAAGGGGTTGCGTAAAATGTAAAGCAATGGCTTCGGCAAAAGCCATCCAAGAAAAACTGTATCAATTTGCCGGGATGTGCAAATCCCCAGAAGCAAATCCTCCCTTCCTACCCCATAGCCAAAATCACAACTACCGCCCTCACCTCATGTCAAGGTAAAATCCCCCGCAGACTTTTTCTGACTACAAACGCATAAATGCCAAACTCACCGGCTCGTGCACACACTACATAAGGATCAGCAATGACTATAGATTTCAAGGGCCGTGTCGCCATCGTGACCGGTGCAGGTGGTGGTTTGGGACGTGAACATGCGCTGGCGCTCGCTGCGCGTGGGGCAAAAGTAGTAGTCAATGATCTGGGTGGTGCGCGTGATGGTTCCGGTGGTTCGTCCGCTGCAGCGCTGGCCGTGGTTGAAGAAATCCGTGCTGCTGGTGGTGAGGCGATAGCCAATGGTGCATCGGTCACTGATTTTGACGCGGTACAGGCGATGGTGGCAGACACTATGGCGCAATGGGGGAGGGTTGATATTCTGGTCAATAATGCTGGTATCTTGCGTGACAAAAGCTTTGCCAAGATGGATGTCGCCGACTTTAAACTGGTGCTGGATGTGCATCTGATGGGTGCGGTGCATTGCTGCAAGGCAGTCTGGGCCATCATGACAGAACAAAAATATGGTCGCATCGTCATGACGACTTCTTCGTCCGGTCTATATGGCAATTTTGGTCAGTCGAATTATGGTGCGGCCAAGATGGCCCTGGTCGGGCTGATGCAGACGCTGGCGCTGGAAGGTGCAAAGTACGATATCCGCGTCAACAGCCTGGCACCAACAGCGGCAACACGCATGACGGAGAGCCTGTTCCCGGCAGAATTCCTGGCGGCGCTGCAACCATCTGATGTGGTACCAGCCATGCTGGTGCTGGCGTCTGAGCAGGCACCTAGCCGTGCCATCCTGTGTGCCGGCGCTGGCAGCTTTGAAGCAGCGAATATCACCCTGACCCAGGGTGTATGGGTAGGCCGCGGTGAAGATGCACCTGAGCAACTGGCAGCTCGTCTGGCTGAAGTCCGCCAGCGTGAAGGCGAAGCTGTACCAGAAAGCGGTGCGGCGCAAGGTCACCTGGAGTTGACCAAGGCCATGAGCCAAGCCAAAACTTAATCCTGCCCATGTAGATTTGACAGGGAGTAGCACATCAGGGCTACCCCTTTGTTACCTACCACAATTCAGCGTCAAGACTATGAGCCAGATCAACAGTTTTGCAAACAATTAGCGCCTCATCAGCAATTTAATTTCTGGCAGAGTATGTGTTAAAACAGGGATATATCGTATATACAGTATGATTATCCAAAAATACTCCCCCATCCATTGTTAAATTCGGGAAAAAATTTGCGCTCTGTACAAAGCTCTTGCTGACGCTGCTCCCAGTCTGTGCCAAACTAACGGCATGACACTCACAGAATTAAAATATATTGTTGCCGTAGCCCGGCAAAAACATTTTGGCCATGCGGCAGAAGCTTGTTTTGTCGCCCAGCCTACGCTGTCTGTCGCCATCAAAAAACTGGAAGATGAGCTGGGGGTCACTATTTTTGAACGTGGTGGCACCGAAGTTTCAACCACCCCTCTGGGCGCGCAGATTGTTGCCCAGGCCGAACGTGTGCTTGAGCAAACCGCCGCTATCAAGGAAATCGCCAAACAAAACAAAGACCCGCTGGCGGGCCCTTTCCGCCTCGGCGTCATTTATACGATAGGCCCCTACCTGCTGCCTACTCTGGTGAAAACCATGATACAGCAGGTGCCACAAATGCCTTTGGTGCTGCAAGAGAATTTCACCGTCAAACTCATGGAGCTATTGCGCCAGGGTGAGCTTGATGCTGCCATCATGGCCCTGCCCCTGCCCGACCAGGGCATGATGATACAGCCGCTATACGACGAACCCTTTGTCGTCGCCATGCCCCGCGACCATGCCTGGGCTGACCGCAAGGAAGTATCAGCTGAAGAATTGAAATCTGAGACCATGCTCTTGCTGGGCAACGGTCATTGCTTCCGCGATCAGGTGCTGGAAGTTTGCCCGGAAATGTCGCGCTTCTCCACTACCGGTGACGGCATTGCCAGGACCTTTGAAGGCTCTTCGCTGGAAACCATACGTCATATGGTGGCGTCTGGCATAGGCATCACCGTATTGCCGATGGCGTCGGTACCGGATATGGATGCCAAGGATGGCATGCTGCGTTACCTGCCTTTTACTGCCCCGGCACCCGACCGCCGCGTCGTGATTGCCTGGCGCAAGAGTTTTACCCGTCAGGCTGCGATTGAAGCTATACGCAAGGCCGTGTTGGCTTGTGACCTGCCTGGTGTCACCATGCTCGACGAAGCGGCGAGCACTCAATAATTTTTCCCTTCGCACTATGAACAAAGAAGTGATCGCGACCGCACGCCTGCAATTGCGGGTCCTGAAGCCCGAACATGCCCCGATGATGCAGCAATACCTGCTGCTCAACCGCCATCACCTGGCACCGTGGGAGCCAGCACGTGATGAAGAATTTTTCTCGCTGGAGAAATGCGAAGAAAGACTGTTGGCCAGTTCCCGCTTGACAGAAGCTGGTCTGGCCATGCATTTTGCGGTTTGCCAGGACCAGGTCATGATAGGTATCTGCAATTTCAGCAATATCGTCCGTGGCGCTTTCCATGCCTGCCATCTGGGTTATGCGATTGCAGAACAGCAGCAAGGCCAGGGCTATATGCAAGAAGCCGTGCAGGCTGGCATCGGCCACATGTTCCATGAGGAGGGGCTGCACCGTGTGATGGCCAACTATGTGCCGGAAAACCAGCGTAGTGGCGCTTTGCTGGAGCGTCTGGGCTTTGAAAAAGAAGGCTATGCCAAGTCTTATCTCAAGATCAATGGCGTCTGGCGCGATCATATCTTGACTGCCCTGGTTAATATTGATAACTGAGCCAGATAACTTAGCAGGATAATCAAATCAAGCATCATGAATTAGCAAACGGGTGTCCCCCAAAAGAGTGATACGTATATACTGCGGTCTTTTGCGAAACACGCTGGTGTATCAGAGAATGGCAACAGACTCCGCTCATCACATTTCTACAGAAGGCTTCAGTCCATGTCATTGTCCCGGATACTGGTGATACTTGCCTGCGCCTGCGCGGCAACCAGCTTTTTTACCTTTGACAGCCAGGCGCAAACCACTGGCGACGTACAAAATCCCAGCCCAGCCATCATCAATGCCAATGTCCAGCCCAGCCGCCCGAAAGTGGCCCTGGTTCTGTCAGGCGGTGGTGCGCGCGGCTTTGCCCATATAGGCGTCTTGCGAGCATTGCGTAAAATGCGTGTGCCTGTGGATATGGTGGTCGGTACCAGCATAGGTGCTGTCGTTGGTGGTGCCTATGCTGCCGGGCGCTCAGCCGATGAGCTGGAACAAATCGTAAAGGAAACTGACTGGGACAGCGTACTGGCTGACCGTCCTGCCCGCTACGACCTGGACTTCCGCCGCAAGGAAGAAGACTTGATGCTGCCTTCACGCATAGAGTTTGCGGTGACCAAGTCTGGTGTATTTTTGCCACCCGCAGCAGCCGGTAATGCCGCGCTGGAAAACGCCCTGACCCGCCTGATGCCTGAAGGCATGCGAGACCAACCAGTGAATCAGCTGGCCCTGCCTTTCCTGTCTGTCGCATCTGATTTGCTGACTGGCGAGATGGTGGAATTGAACGACACCCCTTTATTGATGACCATGCGTGCCTCGCTGGCATTGCCGGGCGTTTTTGCACCTGTACGTATCAAGCAAAAGCTGGTCGTCGATGGTGGCCTGGTCAGTAATTTGCCGGTAGAACTGGCACGTGCCATGGGTGCGGATATCATCATTGCCGTCAATGTCGGCACGCCGCTGGCCAAGGAGCATGAACTTAACAGTGCCATTGATGTGACCAAGCAGATGCTGCAGATTCTGACCGAACAGAACGTGCAGCGCTCGATCAGGGACTTGCGCAAGACCGATGTATTGATAGCGCCAGAATTGTCAGGCACCAGCTTTCTGGATTTTGGCTTGTATCAGCAATCCATCAAGGCTGGCGAAATCGCCACCAATAAAATGGCCTCTCAACTGAGCGCCTTGCGCGTGCCGGATGAACAATATGCGGTGTTTGAATACCAGCGTTCCAACGCTGGTCAGGCGGCAAGAAATACAGCCGATAAATTACCGCTGGCAAAGATAGAGGTGGAAGGGCCGCGCTACATCAATCCCCAGGCTCTGATCGCGCAAACAGGCTTGAAAGAGGGCCAGGTCTTGTCGCAAGAACAGATCAGGCAAGCCTCGGGCAAGCTGTATGGGCGCGGTGACATCGACAATATAGAAACTGTCATCAGCGACGAAGATGGCAAACGCAATGTGCTGATCAAACCATCAGAGTCGAATTCCAGCCGCAACCGCCTGCGGGTTGGCCTTGAGCTGACCAGCGATTTCGCTGACGAAAATCGCTTTGGCCTGAGCGTCATGCATATTGCATCGTCACTCAATAGTTATGGCGCTGAATTACGCACCTTTGCCCGTATAGGCAGCCAACGCCAGTTGGGTACGCAGTTTTGGCAACCACTGGCTTCAGGTTCCCCCTGGTTTGTCGCCCCTTCTATTGAATACAACGGCAGCAGCCTGGATCTGTATCAAGAGGGTCGCAGAGCCTTGCGCGTAGGCGTGCGCGGCACTCAGGCCAGTCTGCTTTTTGGGCGGCAACTGGATAACTGGGGCACTATAGAAGCCGGAGTCAGCCGTGGTTTTGGCAAAGTTGACATTTTATTGCCCGCCGTCGCCAATCAGGACAGCCTGCGCTATTACAGCACCACGCGCTTCTTGCGCTTCCGCCTGGATACCCTGGATTCGCTGGCCAACCCCAGCCGGGGCTATCTGGTTACTTCATCGTGGGAACAAACTCCGGCACAGAATCCAGGCGAACGCTCACAAGCCCAGTCCCAGATCGATGCTTTATCCGCCTTCCAGCTCGGGGATTGGGCTGGCCACTTATATGGCGAATGGGGTCGTTCGGAACGCGGCGGTGCCCCCAACCCGCTGGGCGGTTTCCTGCGTCTGTCAGGTACGGCGAACAATTCACTGGAGGGCGACGCCACGGCTTTTGGCCGCTTCGTGCTGGCGCGTAAAATAGGCTCATTGCCCACTGCCGTTGGTGGTGCCATACGGACTGGTTTTTCGCTGGAAGTGGGCAATTCTTATGGCAATGGTCAGGCGCTACGCCTGAGCTCCCTCAAGCAGGCAGCCAGTGCCTTTGTTTCGGTAGAAACGCGTTTTGGCCCGCTGTTTTTTGGTGCAGGGGCAACACGAGGCAATGGCTCTTCGCTTTACCTTTTCCTCGGGCCTATCTGGTGAGTCAGTCCTTTGACTGGCGCTGCCGTCTCTGGGCGACGCAGCGCCGTAAAGGCTGAAAACTCCCAGGAACGGAAACCTACCAGCAAGGTAAAACCATCCCGCTCTTCTGGCCTGAGGCGACGGTCATCCTGATGCAGACGCGCGAGCTCGGCAGCGAGTTGCTGTATCTTCTGCACCATTTCCATGGCGCTATGCGATGACACCCGGGCTGGCACGAAGAGCAAAGTCTCGCCCTGCCCGGCAAAGCTGCCATCAAAGTAATCACTGACTACTACATCCCGGAAATACTGCTGCACCGGCCCGTCAGGACGCCAGTGGAACGCGGGTGATACCTTCAAACGGTAGCGGTTCAAGGGGCGCAGTTCTATGACTTCGAGTTTGTCGAGCGCGACCATATGCAAGACGCATTCAGCTTCGGACAAATGATAGGTTTCTATGATTTGCTCCAGCGTCCAGTGCCCCAGGCAGCAAATCGCCACCAGCAATAACTTGGGGTCGGCCATCAACGACTGCTCCTGCGTCAGGCTCAGTGTATCGGCGTGCGGGGTAACATCAGCGGCCTGGCGTAATACATCCTCCATGGCGATGCCTGAAGCCTTGCAAATTTCCGCCAGGCGCGACAGGCTCATGTCCTTTTGCCCGAACATGCGCTTCATGCTGGATTCACTCATGCCTATGCGTTCGGCCAACATTTTGTATGTCACGCCTGCGGCACGCAACTCTGAACGCAAGACTTTCAAGACCAATTCGGGTGAACTCATGAGTGCTTCCTGGCTAAGTGTAAAATTTTGCAAATAGTACCGCAAATCGATACCAAAAATACTGAATAACTATTCTTTCAGCAATTTTCTGGTACGTTTTTTTAATTATTGCGACACTTCGACCTGCAAAAGCTGCGTGAAGTTCAATAGCAGGCGTATCGATATTGAAACTCGCTGCTAATGGAAATATTGAAGCTTCAGTCCAGAGGAGTCAGAATGCAAACACGAAGTAACACCGGTGATATGAGTGATCCCAGCAACAACCGGGAGACGATACGCAGGTATGCCATAGCAGCACTGCTGACGATTGCGGTATTTGGGATGGGCTATATTTGCGGGCAAAAGACTGAAAGGCAAACACCTGCTGTCAGCAAAGCCAACGGACTCAATGGCCCACCCAGTCGCGCCAGCGTGCGTTCTGATCTGTTAAAACGCCAACAGGGTCATCAGCGCAAAGCTGCGTTGATCGTCTGAGCAACTTTGCAAAAACTCTGTAAAAATTCTGCGGAAACTCTGTTAAACGCGTTTGGTAGAAACAGGATCAAACCAATGCACTACATCCGCAGCAAAACCTGCTGTCGTGCGCTGACCTGCTTCTACTGCCGTACCTGCAGGCGTGCGTATGACCATGGGTTCACCACCACATAGACCATGCACCAGCAAATCTGCCCCCAGCGACTCTACCAGTTGTACATCCAGTGGCAAACCTGGCATGCCTATGAACAAATGTTCTGGACGCACACCCAGTATCAGTTCACGGTTGGCGACGCGCTCTGCTTCGCTTTGCACCAGCGGCAATGACACCAGCGCCTGACCTATCTGCATCTGTCTGCCATTTTCTGTGATTTTGCCACGCAAGAGATTCATCGGTGGCGAACCAATAAAACTGGCGACAAAGGTAGTGGCTGGTGTTGCATACACTTCTGCTGGTGTACCTATCTGTTCTGCCACACCACCATTCATGACAATCATGCGCTGGCCCAGTGTCATGGCTTCGACCTGATCATGCGTGACATACAGGCTGGTGGTACCCAGTGCCTTGTGCAGACGCTGGATTTCCAGACGCATTTGCACCCGCAATTTGGCATCCAGATTCGACAGCGGTTCATCGAATAAAAACACCGCCGGTTCCCGGACGATGGCGCGCCCCATGGCAACCCGCTGGCGCTGACCGCCAGAGAGCTGACGCGGGGTCCTGTCCAGCAGTGCGCCCAGTTCCAGTATCTGCGCGGCTTTTTGTACCCGGGTCTCAATATCGGCTTTGGAAAAACCGCGTATCTTCAAACCATAAGCCATGTTCTGGTACACGCTCATATGCGGGTAAAGGGCGTAGTTCTGGAACACCATGGCGATGTCCCTGTCCTTGGGTTCCAGGTTATTGACAACCCTGTCACCAATGACGATATCGCCGGAAGTGATTTCTTCCAGCCCTGCGACCATGCGCAATAGCGTCGATTTACCGCAGCCAGAAGGTCCAACCATGACGATGAATTCGCCATGATTGATATCCATGGAAATGCCATGGATGACAGCAACGGCCTTATCGCCCTTGCCGTAAGTCTTGGTGACGTTTTTAAAATGTAATTGTGCCATGCTATTTTTCGGAATCTACCAAACCCTTAACAAACCATTTTTGCATGATTACCACCACCAGCCCGGGTGGCAACATTGCCAGCAGCAGGGTCGCCATCACCATGTTCCATTCGACTGCAGCATCACCGCCAGCAATCATGCGTTTGATGCCCACACCTATCGGGTACATATTCTGTTCTGTCGACACCAGCAAGGGCCAGAGATACTGGTTCCAGCCATAGATGAACATGATGACGAACAGCGCAATCACATTGGTACGCGACAGCGGCCACAGAATGTCCTTGAAGAAGCGCAAGGGTCCGGCACCATCAATACGCGCTGCTTCCGCCAGTTCATCGGGAACAGTTAAAAAAAATTGCCTGAACAAGAAGGTCGCTGTCGCCGAGGCGATCAGCGGCACAGTCAACCCGGCATAGCTGTTGAGCATGGACAGGTCAGACACCACTTTATACGTCGGGCTGATACGCACTTCGACAGGCAGCATCAGAGTGACAAAAATCATCCAGAAAAACAGTGTGCGACCAGGAAAGCGGAAATAGACCAGCGCAAAAGCAGACAACATGGAAATTGAAATCTTGCCGATGGCGATCATCAGTGCAGACACCAAACTGACCCACATCATGCGCCCCACCGGGCTGCTGGCGACATTACCTGACGTGCCCGTGCCCAGCACCGCTTGCAGATTAACCCACAGCTGGTCGCCCGGTATCAAAGACATCGGTGCCAGGGCAGATTGTTCAGCCGTCTGGGTTGCGGCGACAAAGGCAACATAGATGGGGAAAGCTACCAGGCTGACACCAAGTATCAGGATAAAGTGGCTGAACATGCCCAGAAAAGGCCGGCGTTCTATCATGCTTAATACTGCACTTTCTTTTCTATGTATTTGAACTGCAGCACGGTCAGGACGATGACGATGCTCATCAATATGACGGACTGCGCAGCGGCACTGCCAAGATCACCGCCTTTGAAGCCATCATTGAAAACCTTGAACACCAGGATCTCGGTATCCTTGCCAGGGCCGCCCTGGGTGGTAGCTTCAACAATCGCAAAAGTATCAAAAAAAGCGTAGACGATATTCACGACCAGCAAGAAGAAAGTGGTTGGTGTAAGCAAGGGGAAGACGATGGTAAAGAAACGCTTCCACGGCCCGGCACCATCGATCGCCGCAGCTTCTATCAGCGATTTTGGTATGGATTGCAAACCCGCGAGGAAGAATAAAAAGTTATAGCTGATCTGCTTCCAGATCGCCGCCAGGACGATCAATATCATGGCGTGACGACCATTCAAAAGATTATTCCACTCAATGCCAAAATGACGCAGGCCATGCGCAACGATACCCAGCGTGGGGTTGAGCAAGAACATCCACAGCACGCCTACTACGACAGGCGACACCGCATACGGCCAGATCAGCATGGTTTTGTAAATGGAACTGCCCCTGACCACCCTGTCGGCAAAAACCGCCAGCAACAAAGACAGGCTCAGGCCCAACACTGCTACCAGGCTGGAAAACATGGCCGTGGTCTTGAATGCAGCCAAATACGTCTCATCGGCAAACAGAGACTTGAAATTATCAAACCAGACAAACTGCGTGGACATGCCAAAGGCATCCTGCAACAAGACGGATTGATACAGGGCCTGCACCGCAGGCCAGAAAAAAAACAGCACCGTCACCAATAACTGCGGCAAGAGCAGCAGATAAGGCAACCAGGCCGAACGAAACCGAGCACGCTTTTCCAAAAAAACCTCTAATGAATATTTTAAAACTGGAAAGCTCACCACAGAGACACTGAGGAGGGAAGCAGCTCTTGCAAGTGCTGCTCGTTACGCAGGCATGTGGCATGGCCACATGAAACCCCTGCTGCATCACAGAGAAAATCAAGAGAAACCTTCTCTGTGCACCTCTGTGTCTCCGTGCCTCTGTGTTGAGAGGTTTTAAGGCTTTACTTATTCGCTTTTTCGAAACGATCCAGCAATTCATTGCCTCGCAAAACAGCATTATCCAGCGCAGCCTTGGCTGATTTTTTGCCACTCCAGACAGCTTCCAGTTCTTCATCCATGATGGTGCGTATCTGCACAAAACTGCCCAGGCGTATACCACGGGATTTGTCTGTGGTCTTGACGATCATCTGCTGGACAGCGATGCCAGGGCCTGGTGTTTTTTCATAGAAGCCAGACTTCTTGGTCATCTCATAGGCGGCATTGGTGATGGGCAGATAGCCGGTTTCCTGATGCCATTTGGCTTGCACTTCTGGCTGGGAGAGGAACTTGTAAAACTTGGCGACGCCCTTGTATTCTTCTGTCTTCTTGCCATTCATGCTCCACAGTGAAGCGCCACCGATGATGGTGTTTTGCGGTGCGCCTTTGACGTCTGAATAATATGGTAGTGGTGCAACGGCAAATTTGAATTTGGCATTCTTGGCCACATTGCCGTAGGCAGAACTGGACGAAGTCAGCATGCCGCATTCACCGGAATAGAATTTTGCTTCCGGCTCATTCTTGCGACCAGCGTAGGTGAAATAGCCTTGCTTGGCCCAGTTCTCCAGGTTTTCTATATGGCGTACATGCAGGGGACTATTGAATGTCAGACGTGCATCCAGACCGCCAAAGCCATTGCCTTTGGAAGCGAATTCCACGTTATGCCAGGCTGAAAAACTTTCCAGATGCACCCAGGTTTGCCAGCCTGTGGTGTAGGCGCATTTTTCGCCGCTGGCTTTCAGGCGGGCGGCGGCGGCGACCACTTCTTGCCAGGTTGATGGGGCCTTGTTGGGATCCATGCCCGCTTTGGCGAACATGTCCTTGTTATAGTAAAACACGGTGGTTGAACTATTGAAGGGGAAGGACAGCATTTCACCCTTGGGGGAGGTGTAGTAACCCGCCACTGCCGGTACATAGCCAGAGGCATCAAATTTCTCACCAGCGACTTTCATGACTTCAGATACCGGCTTGACTGCGCCCTTGGCATACATCATGGTCGCAGTACCGACTTCAAACACCTGCAAGATATGCGGCGCATTACCAGCGCGGAAAGCGGCAATGCCAGCCGCCAGGGCTTCGTCATAACTGCCTTTATAGACGGCCGTGACCTTGTATTCATTCTGGCTTTTATTAAATTGCTCAGCCAGCGCGGTGACGCGGTCACCCAAGGCGCCGGTCATTGAATGCCACCAGCTTATTTCCGTCACTGCATGAGCAGAGCCAGCCAGGCTCATCAATACAGCGGCACTGGCCCAAGCCAGTTTGGTTTGCAGTTTCATAGATAGTCCCAGAAAACTTGTAATAATAATTATATTGGCCCGCTATAAAATCATGGCCGGCAAATGCCATGATGCATTCAGATTCTTGCTGAATGGTATCTAATGTAGCAATTCGTTAAGATATCACTCCGCACCACTCTGTGTATAGATAACACTTATAATTCTGCCATGCGCAACAACAAAGCTGAATCATGAATTTCTTGCTGACTCGCCTGGGCTGGTACATCAAACTGGTCAGGCTGCACAAGCCCATAGGCATACTCTTATTACTCTGGCCTACGCTGGCGGCGCTGTGGATAGCCTCGAATGGCCAGCCGGACTGGCATCTGGTATTGATTTTCAGCCTGGGCACGGCGCTGATGCGCTCTGCCGGTTGCGCGATCAATGATTATGCAGACCGTGACTTTGACCGCCATGTCAAACGTACGGCAGACCGGCCACTCACCAGTGGCAAGATATCTGGCAAAGAGGCTGTGGGTGTCGCCGTAGTACTCGCCCTGATTTCTTTTTGCCTGATCCTGCCTCTGAACAGCCTGACCAAGATGCTCTCGGTCGCCGCTGTTGTGGTTGCAGGCAGCTATCCTTATTTCAAGCGTTTCTTTGCCATCCCCCAGGCTTATCTGGGTATCGCCTTTGGTTTTGGCATACCCATGGCTTTTGCGGCAGTGCAAAATACCGTGCCCGTGGCAGCCTGGGTCCTGTTGCTGGCAAATGTATTCTGGGCAGTTGCCTATGACACGGAATATGCGATGGTGGACAGGGATGATGACTTGAAGATAGGTATCAAGACATCGGCCATCACCTTTGGCAGCTATGACGTGTTTGCCGTCATGTTGTGTTATGCCCTCAGCTTCATGCTGATATCACTGGTAGGCTGGCAATTGGGCCTGCGTACCTGGTTCCTGGCTGGCATGGGGGTCGCCGTCGGATTCTCGCTCTATCACTACACCCTCATACGTGAGCGTGAACGCATGGCCTGCTTTGCTGCTTTCATCAATAACAATTGGCTGGGTGCAGCAATCTTTGCTGGCATTGCCATTGACTATGCAGTAAAGTAAGCTGATAGATTGCCAATTTCTTAATTCACTGCCTCAAACCAGATTTAAGCGTGGTCTTGTTATATCGCAAAGTAGCCATACATATTCCGCATAAGCTGTAAATTATTTCACCAACCTGAAGGGATGAATCATGAGCACAGTAGATGAACATAAAGAACAATTGATGAATGACTTGCATCTGGTTATCCGCGATGCAGAAGAACTCTTGAAAAATACCGAGCAACAAGGCAGCGAAGGCTTCAAGTCTGCCAAGGCCAAATTTGAAAAAACCTTGAGAAATGCCAAGGCAGAAGTTGAGCGCATTGAAGATATCGTCGTCACACGCACAAAAGAAGCTGCCAAGGCGACGGACGTATATGTCAAGGAAAACCCATGGCAGTCTGCCGGTATTGCGGCCGGTGTAGGTCTGCTGGTTGGCTTGCTCATTGGCCGCAGCAGATAAGCGCAGCAAAAATCAATGGCTATCAGCGATTCGCTGGGACAACTTGCTGCAACACTGAGCAGCATAGTCCGCACGCGCCTGGAGCTGGCTGCAGTTGAGCTGGAAGAAGAGTTTGCACACTTTTCTTCCGGCCTGATATGGTCGTTGACGGCGCTGTTTTTTGCTGGCATTGCCATCCTGCTGGTAATACTGACTGTGGTAGCAGTGTTTTGGGACACAGCTTACCGCTATACGGTATTGCTGGCTTTAATTGCCATATTTGGTTTGCTGTCTCTGGGTATCGGTTTAAGGCTGCGCGCGCAATTCCGCAACAAACCCCGTTTCTTATCCCATAGCCTGGCCGAATTGAAAAAAGACGCTTCCGTCTTTGACCATAGCGATAACAGCCAGAAGGAACAGGGTTAAAGCATGGGAAATCGTCAGGAAAGACTGGCCTTGCGGCGTCAGGCATTATTATTGAAGATACAGGCAGAACGCGGCCTGATGACGATACATTATCAGGAACTCAAAAAATCCTTGGGCATGGCAGGCGGAGCTGCCAGTCTGCTGGGCAGGGCCGGACAATTTGCTCGCCATAGGCCATTACTCGGTGGTATTGCAATTGCTGCTGTACTGATATTCAAACCCAGGCGGATATTTTCTTTTGCCAAATCTGCGCTATTGGGATGGCAAACCTGGCGTAGCCTTGCCAATGTGTTGCGAGGCATACGCACAGATGTATCCAAATCGACTCATACAACGGTCAATTCCGTCAATTCAAACAAGTCTTAAGCCTTCAAACTTAAACCTGGAGCAATAAAGGCTGCGTATGCAGCCCGTACAGCTTGAATTTACGTCTTGTCTTCACCAAACTCGTCACCCAATTCTTTTCCCCTTGCTGCCGCTGCCTTGATGGCACTCACGATAGCCTGCTTGACTCCGGCATTTTCCATACTGGTCAAAGCGGCATAAGTAGTGCCCCCCTTGGATGTGACGCGTTCACGTAAAACACTGACTGGTTCTGTCACTTGCAAAGCAAGTTGCGCTGCGCCAGTAAAGGTAGTCATCGCCAGTTGCAAACCCTGCTCAGGACCCAGGCCCAGTTCTATAGCCGCTTGCTGCATGGCTTCGATGAAATAGAACACATAGGCCGGGCCACTGCCGGACACTGCAGTGACAGCGTCCAGCAAGCTTTCATCGTCCAGCCATGTTGTTGCACCAACGGCCTGCATGATGTGCTCGGCCATTTGTTTTTGCTCTGTGCTGACACCTGCCAGTGCAAACAACCCTGTCATGCCCTGCCCTATCAGAGCCGGGGTATTCGGCATGGTACGGACAATTTTTTCATAGCCCCCCAGCCAGCGTGCCATGTCTGTGGCGCGGATACCGGCAGCGATAGAGATCAGTAATTGCTGATCCAGATACGGTACCAGACCTTGCACAACCTCACGCAATTGCTGTGGTTTGACTGCCAGGATGATCGCATCCATTTGTGCCAGCCTGGCATCTGCAGCCAGTGCCGTACTGACGCCAAAGTCGCTGCTCAATTTATCCAGGGACGGCTGATTGAGGTCTATGACATGGATATGTTCAGCCGTAGTTAAATTTTTAAGCAAGCCGCCTATCAGGGCATTTGCCATGTTGCCGCCACCTATGAAGGCGATTTTTATCTTATTTTGCATAGTTCCTGTTTCCAAAAATAGCTGTTCCTATCCTGAGCATGGTACTTCCCTCCGCGATTGCCGCGTGCATGTCTGCGCTCATGCCCATGGACAGGGTATCAAGCACAATGCCTGTAGCTTGTATGCTGTCACTCAACTGTTTCAACCGGCGAAATGCCTGCCTTTGCACCTGTTCATCATCACTGGCTTCTGGCACGGCCATCAGGCCACGCAAGTGCAAGCCAGGCAGCAGCACAATTTTTTGTGCCAGTGCCAAGGCCTCACCTGGTAAAACACCACTTTTACTTGCTTCGCCGCTAATATTAACTTGCAGACAAATATTCAGGGCTGGCATACCTGCTGGCCTTTGTTCAGACAGTCGCTGGGCGATTTTTTCCCGATCGACTGAATGAACCCAGGAAAAATGTTCGGCAATGGGACGGGTCTTATTGCTTTGTATGGGCCCAATAAAATGCCATTCGAGCTGAAGTTGCGGCTTTTTTTCCTGTACTTCCTGCATCTTCTCCAAAGCTTCTTGCAGATAATTTTCACCAAAACAATGTTGGCCAGCATCTGCAGCGTCTATGACGGCTTCGGCGGGAAAGGTCTTGGATACAGCCAACAGGCGTAGTTGTTGCGGATCGCGCCCGCTGGCAAGGGCAGCAGCACGGATATCCGCACTTACGGCTTGCAAGTTGTCAGAAATTGAGGACATAATCAGTAACCAAAAATCTATCTAATTCGTTGTGGACTTCTGGTAAAACTCCTGTCCACAGCTTAATATTGCTGTAATCTTGCCTTAAAGCAGCTTACCCACAATCAGCAACGATCATTACCGGAATTATAAATGGACATTTCAGAACTGCTGGCGTTCTCCGTCAAGAACAATGCCTCCGACTTACATCTATCCTCCGGCTTGCCGCCCATGATACGGGTACATGGCGACGTCAGGCGCATTAATTTGCCCCCACTGGAGCATAAAGATGTCCATGAGTTGATCTATGACATCATGAACGACTCGCAGCGCAAAGCCTATGAAGACACGCTGGAGTGCGATTTTTCCTTCTCTATCCCCGGTCTGGCACGTTTCCGTGTGAATGCCTTCAATCAGGAACGTGGCGCGGCAGCGGTTATGCGTACCATTCCATCCAAGATTTTGTCGCTTGAGCAATTGAATACACCAAAGATTTTTGCTGACCTGGCCTTGAAGCCACGCGGCCTGGTGTTGGTGACCGGCCCTACCGGTTCTGGTAAATCAACTACCCTGGCGGCGATGGTGAATCACCTTAATGAACATGAATATGGCCATATCCTGACCGTCGAAGACCCGATAGAATTTGTGCATGAATCCAAAAAATGCCTGATCAACCAGCGCGAAGTCGGCCCACATACCATGTCTTTCAACAACGCGCTGCGCTCTGCCCTGCGTGAAGATCCTGATGCGATCCTGGTTGGTGAATTGCGTGATCTGGAAACCATACGCCTGGCACTGACAGCCGCGGAAACCGGTCACTTGGTGTTTGGTACCCTGCATACTTCATCTGCTGCCAAGACCATTGACCGTATTGTCGACGTTTTCCCGGCGGAAGAAAAAGAGATGGTGCGTTCGATGTTGTCGGAATCACTGCAGGCGGTTATCTCACAAACCCTGTTGAAAACCAAGGATGGTTCTGGCCGGGTAGCGGCACATGAAATCATGCTTGGTACCCCGGCGATACGCAATCTTATCCGCGAAGCCAAGATTGCGCAGATGTATTCGTCGATACAAACCGGTAGTAACCTGGGCATGCAGACGCTGGATCAAAATCTGACCGATCTGGTGCGCCGCAATGTCATCTCGGTGGCAACTGCACGTGGTGCGGCCAAATCACCAGACAACTTCCCAGGCTAATTGATCAAAGGATAAAAACATGGAACGCGATCAGGCCACCAAATTCATGAATGATTTGCTGAGACTCATGCTCAGCAAAAACGGTTCGGACTTGTTTATTACTGCCGACTTCCCGCCGGCCTTCAAGATAGACGGGCGAGTAACACCCGTATCGAATCAACCGCTTTCACCTGCCCATACTGTCGATCTGGCCCGTTCTATCATGAACGACAAACAGTCTTCAGAATTTGAATCGACCAAGGAATGTAATTTTGCGATCAGCCCGGCAGGCCTGGGACGTTTCCGCGTCTCGGCCTTCATGCAGCAAGGCCGTGTTGGCCTGGTCTTGCGGACGATTACCACCGCCATTCCAAAACTGGAAGACCTGGGCTTGCCAGAGAACCTCAAAGAAATCGCCATGACCAAGCGCGGCCTGGTCATCATGGTGGGTGCTACCGGCTCAGGTAAATCCACCTCGCTGGCGGCGATGCTGGGCTATAGAAATGCGAATAGCTACGGTCACATCATCACGATCGAAGACCCGATAGAATACGTGCACCCGCACATGAATTGCATCATCACCCAGCGTGAAATCGGCATTGATACTGAAGACTGGGGTGCAGCGCTGAAGAACTCCCTGCGCCAGGCGCCAGACGTTATCCAGATCGGTGAGATCCGTGACCGCGAAACCATGGATTTTGCTGTTGCCTTTGCAGAAACCGGCCATCTTTGCCTGGCCACCCTGCATGCCAACAGCTCCAACCAGGCACTGGACCGTATCATCAACTTCTTCCCTGAAGAACGCCGCGCCCAGTTGCTGATGGATTTGTCGCTGAACCTGAAGGCCGTTATTTCCCAGCGCCTGGTACCACTGAAAGGGCGCAAGGGCCGTGCTGCAGCAGTAGAAATCATGCTCAATACGCCGCTGGTGTCTGACCTGATCTTTAAGGGTGCGGTACATGAAATCAAAGAGATCATGAAGAAATCCCGTGAACTGGGCATGCAAACCTTCGATCAGTCTTTGTTTGATTTGCATGAAGCAGACGAGATCACGTATGAAGATGCGCTGCGTAATGCCGACTCTGTCAATGAACTGCGCCTGGCCATCATGTTGAAGGGCAAAGACGCCAAAGACCGTGACTTGAGCGCAGGTACTAAACATCTGGGTATCGTATGAGTACGCTGGACTTTCAAGCCAACAGCCTGCAAGGCACGCCCGTCGATCTGAAGCAATATGCAGGCAAGGTATTGCTAATCGTGAATACCGCTAGTAATTGCGGTTTCACGCCACAGTACAAGGGACTGGAAGCACTTTACCAGCAGTTCAAGGACAAGGGTGTCGAAGTATTGGGCTTCCCGTGCAACCAGTTTGGTCATCAGGAACCTGGTTCTGCCGGTGAAATTGGTTCTTTCTGCGAAAAGAATTATGGCGTGACTTTTCCCTTGTTCGACAAGATAGACGTCAATGGTGACAATGCTCATCCTTTGTTCCAGCACCTGAAAAGCCAGGCCCCTGGCTTATTGGGCAGCCAGTCCATCAAATGGAATTTCACCAAGTTCCTGGTCAAGAAAGATGGCACAGTCTTCAAGCGCTATGCGCCACAAACTGCGCCTAAAGACTTGCTGGATGATATAGAAAAGCTGCTGGCGGAGTGATCATTCACAAACGCCCCGCCAACATAGCCTGGCGTATCAGCAGTTTTAAGCCCCAGCGATGAAAAGGGCGTATCAATTGTATATAGACTCGCCCAAACCAGTTGTGAGTGATGCAGACCGTGGATACTACGATAGAGATGGCCTGCTCTTCCTCTACCCGCACAATCGAAAGCCGGAAATCCAGGTGGCTATTGTCGCGCCCGGCAACCAGTTCTTCTGAACTCAAATAAAAGATAGGCCATGCGCCTATTTTTTCACCCACTTTATACTCTGATCTCAAGCGTGGATGCATGATTTCTGCCCTATCTGGTACGGCAATACCGAATAGGGACATCAGGTAATTACGGCTCAACATGATCAACTTCATCCATGTTGGCCTGTGCATGAAAATCGCATGAAATGCATCGCTGACTGTCAGCGCGGTACGACCAAGCTCAGCCCTGTACGAATCGCGATAATAGGCTGCATGCACTACCTCGGGCATCAGCACACTTTGCTGCGGATGCCCGCATTCGCTGAGGAGTGTGCGCTGGTCAGGCATGTGTCATCCGGGTTTATTTACATCGCTTGGCGCACTTCCCGCTTCTGGCAAATCCTGATTTATCGCAGAGTCCTGCAAGGACCTGTCTATAAGTTCTATCCAGTGCTGTACCGGCAATTCTGTGCCTGATTGCAAATGCGTGAGGCAACCTATATTCGCCGACAAAATCATCTCGGCGTCCGTCGCCTCCAGATTGCGTAGCTTATTATCTCGCAACTGATAAGAGAGTTTGGGTTGCAGGACAGAATAAGTACCAGCTGAACCGCAGCATAAATGGCTGTCGGCACACAGCTTCACATCTACGCCTATCGCCATCAACAGGCCTTCGACCTTGCCACGTATCTGCTGGCCGTGTTGCAGGGTGCACGGCGGATGCCAGGCGATGCGCCTGCTCAGTTTACCTTGCAGGCGCTGCACCAGTTGCGGCTGGAATTCTGGCAGAATTTCGCTGAGGTCGCGGGTCAGTGCCGAGATTTTTTCTGCCTTGACTGCATAGGCTGCATCATGCGCCAGCAGATGCCCATATTCTTTTACTGTGGCACCACAGCCGGAGGCAGTCATGACGATGGCTTCGGCACCGGCTTCTACATAAGGCCACCAGGCGTCGATATTCTGGCGCATATCATTGAGGCCATCTTCATGCTCATTCAAGTGATAGCGTATGGCACCGCAGCAACCTGCCTTTTGCGCAATCTGCAATTGCACTCCCATGGCATCCAAAACCCTGGCCGTAGCGGCATTGATATTCGGTGACATGGCTGGTTGCACGCAACCATCGAGCAAGAGCATCTTGCGGGCATGTTCAGTTTGCGGCCAGATGCCTGCATCTTGCGCCACCGGCACTTTATTTTGCAAGGCCTTGGGCAAGACTGCGCGCAGGCTTTGCCCCAACTTCATCGCCGGGTTGAATATCCATTTGCGCGGCAGCACAGTCTTGAGAGCTGCACGATTGAGTTTTTGGAACAGAGGGCGGCCAACCTGTTTTTCGACTACCTGGCGGCCTATATCGACCAAACGGCCATATTGCACACCGGATGGGCAAGTGGTTTCGCAATTACGGCATGTCAGGCAGCGGTCAAGATGTTGCTGGGTTTTGACTGTAGCAGGCTTGCCTTCCAATACCTGCTTGATGAGATAGATGCGGCCACGCGGACCATCGAGTTCATCACCAAGTAATTGATAAGTTGGGCAAGTAGCTGTACAAAATCCGCAATGTACGCACTTGCGCAAGATATCTTCAGCCTCTTTGCCTTCGCGTGTGTCTTTGATGAAATCAGCGAGATTGGTTTGCATTGTCTTTACCAGCCTTTATACATGCGACCGGGGTTGAATATACCGGCAGGGTCAAAAGTATTCTTCAGGCGTCTATGTATTTTTTCTACCGGTGCAGACAAGGGTGCGAATACACCTATGCTCTTGTCACCACCACGAAATAATGTCGCATGGCCACCGGCAGCCAGTGCCGTCAGGCGTATCAGCTCTGGTTTTTCCGTGCTGTAAAGCCAACGCTGCGCCCCGCTCCATTCGATCATGGATTTGCCAGTCAGCTTCAAGGCCGGGCTGGTAGATGGTAGTGACAAGCGCCATAAGCCGTGTTCTTGTTCCTGCTGGAAAAAATCCAGGGTCTGTTCGCACAAAGCCGTCCAGAAGGCCGTGGCATCCTGCATTTCTTCACCACCCAGCCTGGCTTTGGCAGCACGCACTGCGGCCTCTGCGCCAGACAGACGTAACATCAAACGGCCTACATGCCAGCAACTGGCCGAGATAGGCAAGGCCTGGCCTGCCCATAGATTCAAGCGCATCAAAGCATCTGCCTCCGACAAGGCAAACACCAGGGTGGTTTCTGCAAAGGGACGTGGCAAGACCTTGATGGAAATATCCAGCAGCAAACCCAGGCAGCCCATGGAACCCGTCAACAAACGCGAGATATCGTAGCCGGCGACATTCTTCATGACCTGGCCACCAAATTCCAGTATTTGCCCTTGCCCATTCATGAGGCTGACACCGAGCACAAAATCACGCACGGCACCGACGGCTGGCCGCCGCGGGCCAGACAAGCCTGCAGCCACCACACCGCCTATCGTGGCGGCGTTGCCCCAGTGCGGTGGCTCGAATGCCAGCATCTGGTTTTGTGCGGCCAGGGCAGCTTCTATTTCTGACAGCGGCGTACCGCTGCGGGCTGTCAGCACCAGCTCAGTCGGGTCATATGCCAGGATGCCGCTATAGGCGCGGGTATCCAGTACCTCGCCCTGCAATCCCTGCCCATACCAGTGCTTGCTGCCACCGCCCTGTATCTGCAGCGCAGTGCCACTGGCGCTTGCTGCCAAGATGCGTTCACGAAAATTGTCTAGCGTCGTTTGCATGCCATCGTCCAATTAAGTCTAGCCTTTGTCTTTAAAAACGCGGCAAATCAGGAAACTTCAACACACCTTTTTTCACATGCATGCGCCCGTATTCGGCGCAACGATGCAAAGTAGGTATAGCTTTGTCCGGATTTAGCAAGGCAGCCGGATCAAAAGCCCGTTTCAAGGCGAGGAAGGCAGTAATCTCTTCGCTGGAAAACTGCACACACATGGAATTGATTTTTTCTATGCCCACGCCATGCTCACCGGTGATCGTGCCACCGACCTTGACGCATAGCTCCAGTATCTCGGCGCCAAATTCCTCAGCACGGTGAAACTCACCTTCTTTATTTGCATCAAATAAAATCAGCGGGTGCAGGTTACCATCGCCCGCATGAAAGACGTTGGCGCAACGCAGGCCATATTTTTCTTCCATGGCAGTGATGCCGATCAGGACTTGCGCCAGATGCTTGCGCGGTATCGTGCCATCCATGCAGTAGTAATCAGGGGAAATACGACCCGCAGCGGGGAAAGCATTCTTGCGGCCAGACCAGAAACGCAGGCGCTCTGCCTCGCTATTGGAGACTGCCAATGCGGTCGCACCTGCCTGCTCTAATACAGCACTCATGCGGGCAATTTCTTCTTCGACTTCCTCTATCGTCCCGTCTGACTCACAGAGCAAAATAGCCTCGGCATCGGTGTCATACCCTGCCTGCACAAAGGGTTCCACCATGCGTGAAGAGGTCTTGTCCATCATCTCCAGCCCGGCTGGGATGATGCCTGCGGCGATCACGCTGGCCACCGCGTTGCCGCCTTTTACTACATCATCAAACGAGGCCATGATGACGCGTGCTGTTTGCGGCTTGGGTATCAGTTTGACGGTCACTTCAGTGACGACACCGAGCATGCCTTCCGAGCCTATGAACACGGCCAGCAAATCCAGGCCAGGTGCATCCAGTGCACCGCCGCCCAGCTCGATGACTTCGCCTTCCATGGTAATGGCGCGTACCGCCATGACATTGTGAACGGTCAGGCCATATTTGAGGCAATGCACACCACCAGAATTTTCTGCCACGTTGCCGCCTATGGTGCAGGCGATTTGTGAAGACGGGTCGGGCGCGTAATACAAATCGTGGGCAGCTACCGCTTCAGAAATCGCCAGATTGCGTACGCCCGGCTGAACCACGGCAGTGCGGGCATAGGCATCGACCTTGATGATCTTATTGAGCCTGGCGGTTGACAGCACCAGGCCATCAGCAATCGGCATGGCACCACCAGACAAACCAGTACCGGCACCACGGGGCACGATGGCAATCTGTTTTTCGCGGCAGATATTGATGATGCTGATGACCTGGCCTTCGTTCTCCGGCAGGGTAACCACCATCGGTAACTGGCGGTAGGCAGCCAGGCCATCACATTCATAGGGACGGGTATCTTCTTCATCATACAAAATGCAATGCGCTGGCAATTGCTGGCGCAGTGCGCGCACAAGATCTTGCTGGCGTGAAGAAATGGCGAGTGATGCTTCCATGCTGGCTCCTGTTGATCAGAACTCATTTCATCAATGGCGATGTTGGCGCTTCATTGATGAAATGAGTTCTAGAGGAGTGTAATCAGCTTTACTACTCTTGTGATGAATTGTTCAGAGAAATTGCCGCAAATACTTTTCATTTCTCGAAGGGAAGTGACTTATGCAACAGTCCAATGAAAGAGTTTTTATCGGGTAGAAAATTTTCTGTTTAACAAACAGAAATAAACAAAAAAACAAGCACGAAACTGCTATTTAGCCCCAGCCTTCACCAGGGTTTCTATCATTGTCTTGTTTGGCTTCGCTGCATATCTTGCCGTGGATAATGGCGTATCACCATTAGGGGCAATGGCATTGACGTCGGCTTTTTTGCTGATTAACAATTGGACTGTCTCCAGTCTGTCCATCAGCACCGCGCAGAGTAAAGCTGTATATCCATCACCATTCGTGGACTCAATACTTGCACCCGCCTTAAGCAAAGCCAGGATAATGTCATTGTTACCCTTCAAAGCCGCCTGCGTCATGAAGGTAGGGGCAGCCCTGCTGTCTTCTTGCAAGTCCAGCCTGATTTTATCTTTGATGAGCTTTTCAACTGCCGCAACATTATTCTCGTTGATGGCTTTCAGCATGGCAGTGTACTGACTGCGCTCTGCCTTGCTCAAACCACCCGCACCTGCACTGGCTGGCAGTGCTACCGCGAACAGGATGGACATCAGGATAGACGTCAAGCTGAGTATGTATTTGTTTTTCATGTCTGAAACCCTTTACTAAACCAAAGGGCGGCATCTTACAGGAATTGCCATGGCAAACCTTTTATCAAAGCGCAATAAACTGTAACAATCAATGTAATGCAGACAGACAAAAACACAAAAGGACGCCGCAGCGTCCTTTTTCAGGCAAATCGACGAGGATTATGCTGAGAATGAAGAACCGCAACCACAAGTGGTTGTTGCATTTGGGTTCTTGATGACGAACTGTGCACCTTCGAGGTCATCCTTGTAATCGATTTCTGCGCCAACCAGGTATTGGTAGCTCATGGAATCGATCAGCAAATGGACGCCATTCTTGGTCATGGTCGTATCATCTTCATTGGTGATTTCATCAAATGTGAAACCATACTGGAAACCTGAGCAACCACCGCCTTGTACGAAGACGCGCAGTTTCAGGTCAGGATTACCCTCTTCTTCAATCAGCTGGGCTACTTTGGCAGCGGCGCTTTCAGTGAAAACAATGGGTGCGGGCATTTCGGCAACAGCGTTCATAATTACTCCTTCAGACTATTTACCATCATTATAGACCCGCACGGAAATCTATGCATTGTTCGCTGCGAGTTTCAAGACAGGTTCTTGAGCCTGGTCATGGCTGAGCTTGCCAGAAACGACAGCACCGCTCAGCATTTCCAGTGTTTTGTAGTGCACATCACCAGATATTTGTGCTTTTGGCTGTAATTCAAGCAATTCTGATGAAAATACCGGGCCATTGATGACGCCATTCACCACGATGTGGGCGGCACGGACTTCGCCATCAATTTTTGCCTGTTCAGAAATCACCAGCATGCTGGATGCTTCCAGGTCAGCAACAACATTACCGCGTATATGACCATCGATGCGCAAACCGCCCTTGAAATGCAAGTCGCCTTGTATGACGGTGGTCGCACCGATCAGACTGTCTATGGTGTTTTTGGTTTTTCGATTAAACATTCGTGTTCCTTCTTGAGGAAGTGAGCCAGAAGCCGCAGCATATAAGAAATGCCATTTTAGCAAGCGCAGCTTTTCTTTGCGTGGTTTATAAATTGACCGCTTACAAATTGACCGCTATAAATTGACCATTTGCTGAGCCCGGATCTGGCCATTTACTAAGACCTTGGCCTGCACACCTTTAACCGTAGCTCCTTCTGGTAAGGTAATGGTACCTTCCAGTCTTTGATAATGCCGGAATGACAACTTCAACTTCCCGGCATCGCCCGACTTAGGATCGGGAAACAGCATCGTAGCAGGTTTACCCGCTTGTACCAAGTTCAGGCTGAATTGCATTTCCCCAGTGAAATCCCGGCCACTTTTGCCACCTTGCATGACCAATGCCCTATAGCGCAACTGGCCCGGACTGAGTATTTCTACTTTGAAATTTTGCAGCGAGATACCTTCAGCGCCAACGGCAGAAGGTGTCAGACTTTCAAAAAATGCCAGATCATCCTTAAGCTTGAGGTTTTCTGTAGTCAGGACCTTGACCTGGTCAGTCAATTGCTTTTGCGTCGACTTGTCTATATTGACCGTGCTTTCTATGGTATTCGCTGCCAGCGATAACTTGTCGCGTTCGGCAGTCAGTTCCTTGATTTTTTCTTTGAGCTCTTCGACCTGATCAGCGCTGATCCTGGAACCAAAGGCAAAGCTCTTGCCCAGATCATAAGTCCACCAGGCGACACCGGCAGCAACAGCAATGACGATGCCAGCCATGGCCATTTTTGATGACCATGGGCGTTCATGCGTAATCGTCATTTTTGGCGCCAGGAAGCGCTTGGGAGTCAGACGTGACTTTGGCATGGCCGTGCGATTAAGGCAGCACTGGCACGTGCATCAACCCAGTGCTTTCTTCAAGACCAAACATCAAATTCATACATTGCACTGCCTGACCGGATGCACCTTTCACCAGGTTGTCCTGCACCACCAGAATAATGACCGTATTGCCATTATTTGGCCTGTGCAAAGCCAGGCGCAACATATTCGAAGCACGGGTAGAGCGTGTTTCCGGATGCGAGCCAAATGGCAGAACATCAACAAAAACCTCATCTTTATAGGCGTTTTCAAACAGGGCCTGCAAGTCTTCGTTGCTGATTTCTGTATTCAGGCGTGCATACAGGGTGGAATGCATGCCACGTATCATAGGCACCAGGTGCGGCGTGAACAGCAAACCTATCTGCTCTTTGCTGATGCGCTGCAATTGCTCTATGGTCTCAGGGGTATGTCTGTGGCCGGATACGCCATAAGCTTTGAAGGTGTCACTGGTCTCAGAGAACAAGAGTCCCAGCTCAGCCTTGCGGCCAGCACCGGATACACCGGATTTGCAGTCAGCGATGAGGTTACCGGCATCAATGATGCCAGCCTTCAGCAGCGGTGCAAAACCCAGTTGCATGGTGGTTGGATAGCAACCTGGGTTACCAACCACTCTGGCGGTCTTGATGGCGGCACGGTTCAGCTCCGGCAAGCCATAGACAGCCTCTTCCAGTACCTCGGTGCAGGTATGCGGGATACCATACCATTTTTCAAATTCTGCCACATTCTTCATGCGGAAGTCAGCTGCCAGGTCGATGACCTTGACACCGGCGGCCAGCAATTCTGGTGCCTGTGCCATAGCGACGCCATGCGGGGTGGCAAAGAAGACGACGTCGCATTCTTTGAGGTTGGCTTTGTCAGGCGCAGAAAAAGCAATATCCACGCGGCCACGCAGGGAAGGATACATTTCAGAAACTGGCAGGCCATCTTCCTTGCGGGAAGTGATCGCCGTAATTTGCGCCTGAGGATGGGTGGCCAATATGCGCAATAACTCTACCCCAGTATATCCAGTGCCACCTACGATGCCAATTTTGATCATATGCTTTCCTTGCAAGAAATTTTGACGCTATTCTAGCAGCATAAGAGTCTATGCCGCTGCGACTGAAAAAACTCGTTACATGCCTAAGAATGTGTTTACGATCTTACTGCGCGAGCGTGATCGGGACTCATGCGCTGCTCAAAATGCTCATGTACTTCAGTACATTCCGCTTTTTGCGCTGCTCTTCATCCCGCTGACGCACGCTCGCTACAGATCGAAAGCACTTTCTAAAAGCAAAAAAGCCGCCCTTGCAGGCGGCTCTCTTGTAGCAATTCGTACAGCGATAAAAAATTAACGCTTGGAGAATTGTTTTGCGCGACGTGCTTTGCGCAGACCAACTTTTTTACGTTCAACTTCGCGAGCATCACGAGTAACGAAGCCAGCTTTTGACAATTCAGGTTTCAAAGCTGCATCGTAGTCGATCAGGGCACGAGTGATACCGTGACGAACAGCACCGG
This sequence comes from Undibacterium sp. GW821-FHT07F11, assembly GCF_059418665.1. Lineage (NCBI taxonomy): Bacteria > Pseudomonadati > Pseudomonadota > Betaproteobacteria > Burkholderiales > Oxalobacteraceae > Undibacterium > Undibacterium sp. GW821-FHT07F11. The sequence goes on along the minus strand of NZ_JBWKQH010000005.1, from coordinate 319,941 downwards.
ATTGGCCGGATTCGCCGCCGCCGTGAACGTTAACCATAATGTCGAATGTTTCGAGATTATTAGTCAGTTCCAGAGGTTGACGGATGACCATCAGGCCAGTTTCACGAGAGAAATACTCGTTTGCTGGTTTGCCGTTGACAACAATCTTGCCGCTGCCGGATTTCAGGAATACGCGAGCAACTGCGCTCTTGCGACGGCCAGTTCCGTAGTTGTAATTACCGATCATGGCTAATCCTTAGATGTCGAGTACTTGTGGTTGCTGAGCTGCGTGCGGATGTGTTGCATCTGCATAGACTTTCAGCTTCTTGATCATTGCATAACCGAGTGGGCCTTTAGGCAACATGCCTTTAACAGCTTTCTCGAGTGCACGACCTGGAAAACGCTCTTGCATTTTCTGGAAATTTGTTTCATAGATACCGCCTGGATAACCAGTGTGACGGTAGTATGTTTTGTTCAGAGCTTTAGTACCAGTCACGCGCAGTTTGCCTGCGTTAACAACAACGATAAAATCGCCTGTGTCTACGTGTGGTGTAAATTCTGGTTTATGTTTGCCGCGTAAACGGAGTGCCACTTCGCTGGCAACACGTCCGAGTACTTTATCTGTCGCGTCAATCACGAACCAGTCGCGCTGAACCTCATGGCCCTTAGCGGAAAAGGTTTTCATGTTGAATCCTAATAAAAGTTAAAAACGCCCTCAAATATTCTGTGTTTTTGGTGGTTCTGCCATTAATTTCAGCAGACTCGTCCTTATCACTTCTCCCTTGGGCGATCAGGGAGTCGGAAATTATAGTATTTTCAAAGACTTAGTGCAAGAACTGTTTAATTTTTGTGCAGACTTTGCAGAAACTGTGTGGAAATTTTGCGGAAACACAGGCAAAAAAAACCCGAAGGCTGGCTTCGGGTTGAATCCACCAAAGGAGTAGGTGGAGGAGACAATTGCAGGGTTAGTTGACAGACTTGCTATTAACTAACCGATGAGTCAATAATAGGATAAGAAATTGTGCAGTGCAAGGTAATTTACAGTTTTCTGCGCAAAAGTTCACGATTTTGAGCAATAGGCTACAATCTGAGGACAGCATTTTCAATTCAACGGGGGTAAGAAATGGAAGCAACAGTACGCTGGACAGGGTCGTCCGGCATGTCTTTTCTGGCAGAAACCGGTTCTGGTCATGCGGTATTAATGGATGGAGCGCCCGATGGTGGTGGCCGCAACCTGGCACCACGTCCCATGGAAATGGTGTTGCTCGGTACAGGCGGGTGCTCCGCCTATGATGTGGTGCTGATTTTGCGCAAGGGCAAACAGGATATCCGTGGCTGTGACGTCAAGCTGACGGCAGAACGTGCTGATACTGAACCCAAGGTATTCACAAAGATCAATTTCCACTTCGTCGTGCGTGGCCGCCAGTTGAAAGCGAACCTGGTGGAGCGTGCCATCAAGCTGTCACATGAGAAATACTGCTCGGCGTCCATCATGCTGGAAAAAACAGCAGAGATGACGCACAGCTTTGAAATTATTGAAGACCTCGACCTGCCTTCAGAGCATCAGGCAGCGGGCTGACTTTCTTCCTCCGGCTTACCAAAAATATCTGTGTAAGTCGGATAGGAGGAACAATAAGCGATGATAAAAATAATAAATGACAATATTGTCAACAGCAACACCGCAACGTTAACGTCTATGCTAAGAAAGATAAGCGCCAGAGGGCTAATGAGGATCGAAAGACCATACCAGCCAAGGAAATAAACAAGAAATGCTTTCCAGGAGTGAAGGACGGCAAAGAAACTGTAGAACATGGATTTAATCAAGGACATGCGCTGCCAGGCAATCAATGGAACGCTATACCAGAATGCCATCACAAATGGGACATAGATCAGGACGGACAAAAGCATCGCCTTGACCGGTATGGCCTGATCCAGACTGGCAGCATCTGCAGGCGTAGCCTTTCCTGCTGCCTTCATGAAGTTGGACAGAGCATCATCATTGAGCAGGTCAGAAAGCCAATAGGTAAAGAATATGGCGACTATGCGAAGCAAACCCGAGCCGAGCAAAGCGACCATGCGCGGGGATTTAAAACCGGAGAAAAGTAAGCCGGGTGTTATTTTTTGCTGATTATCTGCGCGCCGGCATGCTTCTATAAATCCGACTGAAAATACCGGGAATAAAAACAAGGTCAGGAATTGCCCGGCTACAGGAATGAACCTCAGCAACTGCGTCAGCATCATCCACAAGAAAAACAGGCTGAGTAATTCCAGTGGCCGCTTGCGAAACAGTGCAAAGCCCTGCTTAACCCATGTCCAGCCGGACTGTGCATTAACAGCATTCATTGATTAATGGGGTAAAGCTGGCACGCGACCAGACTCACGCAGGCGCAGAATACGTTCAAAATGAGTAGGATCATGCGGGGTCAGCATTTCTGCGTCCCTGGGTTGATAAAAATCATACAGGCGCGACAACCAGAAACGCAGGGCAGCAGCGCGCAGCATAGGTTGCCAGGCTATACCCTCTTCTTCAGTGAAAGGGCGTACAGCATGATAGGCGTTCAACAAGGCCAGCACACGCGCCTCATCCAGCACACCGGTAGCGACATCAATACACCAGTCATTGACTGTTACGGCCACATCAAAAATCCAGGTATCGCAACCAGCAAAATAAAAATCAAAGAAGCCCGTCAGCCGCTCGCCATCGAACATGACATTATTGCGGAACAGGTCGGCATGAATGGGGCCGCGCGGCAAGGCGCGGTAAATTGACGTACTGTCAAAGGCATCCTGGAAATGAACCTCTGCGCGCAACAAATGCTGCAATTCATCTGACAAGAATGGCAGGACTTTGGGCGTCGTCTCGTGCCACCAGTCCAGCGAACGCAGATTTGGCTGCTGTATGCTGAAATCCTTGCCTGCTGTATGCATGCGTGCCAGCATGGCCCCCACTTCTGCACAGTGTACGGTCTGCGGCTCCATCTGTGAGCTACCTTCAAGTTTGCTGACAATAGCAGCAGGCTTGCCTTGAAGAGCGACCACTAACTCACCTTGATCATTAGCGATAGGTGCAGGCACCAGTACGCCATGATCTGCCAGGTGGCGCATGAGTTTCAGGTAAAACGGCAATTGCTCGAAGCTCAGGTTTTCAAAAATCGTCAAGACGAATTCACCCGCTTCGGTATTAATGAAAAAATTGCTATTCTCTATACCTGAAGCAATACCTTTGATGCTTAGCGCCTTACCGAGAGGAAATTGCTGCATCCAGGGGCCAAGGTCTTCCAGACTTACCGGTGTAAAAACTGCCATGTCAATTAAAAATGAGGAGCTAAGTGAATGCTTACTTCGATGCTGCAGCACTGGCGGAGGCGGCTGATTTTGCTGGCGCAGGTGCCAGCACATCAGGAGGGTTGCCCTCTTTAACTTCTTTCTTGCCACCGAATTCGAGTATCGTCCATTGGGCTGCACGATTGGCATCGCCCTGTACCGTACCTTTTGGTGCATTACCTACATCGGTATCGGTTTTAACCGTGTAATTACTTTTACCAGACTTCACTTGCACTTCGGTTCCCTTACCACCAATGACACGTTTTTCAGTCACCTTGGTTTTAGGTTCTGGTTTGCTCACCGACACACCCTTGGGATCAGGGAGTTCCTCCAGTTTTTCCATTTTTGGCGGAGGTGGCACGTCAGCCTTGGAAGGCGCTTGTGCTGAAACTGACTGAGCGGCTGTGAATGCCAACAAAAACGACATCAGCAGCACTGCAGATTTGTTTGTGATTTTCATGTTGAAGCCCGGAAACGATATATATTCTGTCATTGTAACAAACCCAGGCGGGTCTGACAGGAATATACGGTCAGACCTGGCGCAAAGCTTATGTCAGCGTCTGCCTGCATTCACAATTACAACGGCTTTGAATAAATAAAATAAAAGAGGCGCTATCTTAAAAGATAGCGCCTCTTTCGTATTCAGATCAAACGGGCCTGAACCCGTTTAACAAGAACCGTATTAGAACTGGTGACGGATACCAGCTGTCAATTCTTTTACGTCAGCGCCTTTAACTGCTGCGCCCACTTTTTGGGAATTGGCATCTTGTGATGTGCTTGCGAAAGCAGCATACAGGTCAGTACGCTTGGAGAATGCATACTGATAACCGATAGCGAATTGCTTGGCATCGCCAACTGTCGCTGTCGAAGATGCGGACAGACGTGTAGAGTCTTTGATGTTGGAGTAAGTAGCCAGGATCTTGTTGGATGCATCAAACGGAACTGTTACACCAACTGTGTAGATTTTTTGATCTACAGCCAGCGCAGCATCATCGCTTACTTTTTGATAGATCAGCACTGGTTTCGCTACGCCGAAGTCGTAGGAAGCTGCCAGAGTGTTACCTTTGCGTGCATTGATAACGCCACCAGCTACAGCTTGGCCATTATCTTTAACGAAAGAGTAACCAACGTCCAGACCATTTGCTGAGTAACGCAGGTTCAGACCCAGGGAACGGCCAGCAGAGTTGTCGCCAGCAGCTTCGCCGAAGCCATATTGACCAGCTGCAGAGAAACCATTCAGGTTACCTGGTGTGTAGTAGTAAACCGCATTGCTTGCACGGCCACCGGAGTTGGCGTTAGCGCCAGCAACTGTAGCTGTACCGCCGATGAAGTACAGATTGGACAGACCATTGCCGCTGTTGATATAGCCGGATGCAAACGGATCGTAGTTGTCGAAGAATTTGAAAGTTGGAGTCTTGTCACGGCCCAGATCTACTGTACCGAAATCGCCAGACAGGCCAACTGTAGAACGACGGCCAAATGTACGGCCTTGAGCAGAGCTACCATCATCAACGTTCAGACCCATTTCCAGAACGAAGTTGGCTTTCAAGCCACCACCGAGGTCTTCAGTACCTTTGAAGCCTACGCGGGAACCGTTTTCCTGACCACTCTGCAGTTTGTTGAAACGGCCAGCAGGCGTGCCGTTGTCCAGACTTTGGAAGCCAGCGTCAACGATACCGTAGACAACAACGGAAGATTGAGCGAACGCTGCACCGGAGAAAGCACTCATCAGAGCAAGTGCGAGGAATGATTTTTTCATTATCTAGTATCCAAAAATGAATGTTAAGTTTTTACCAATTTCACATCAAGCACGGTAAAAACAGAATTACAGGTGTTTTACAGCCTTGAATCGGTAAGAGATCCAATGACAAGCGGCACGATACCTGTGAAAAGTGACAACTTGATGAATTCAATGTGTTTAGAAAGCTACACTTTAATAAAGTTCAGCCAAAAAGAACACGACGGATATCTTATTTGCATATGCGGAACGAATAGTACACAAAATCAGGGAAACCTGCTGCCACACAAGATTATGCACCATTGCTGCAAAGCACCAATTATATAAGGCCAGTAACAAGCATTTCAAGTAACTGACTTGAAATTTATTTATATATTACAGTAATTGAAACATTTCATAATCAGTGAAAACCCCTACTCTATGGCCTCCCAGGCGTTCTGTTTTTGCGCAGTCATGGCACGCCAGTAAGCACGTCCGGTGTACCACATGGCTGCGCCTATGGCCGCACACGCAAACTGCCCCAAGGCCAAAGTCAGGACGGAATGATCAAGGGCCGGTGCGACAATACCGGCAATCACTGCCCCCAGCAGGGTTACCGTGGCCGACTGACAGGACGCGACGATGCCACGTATATTCGGGAACAAGTCCAGCACCAGCAAGGTTGCTCCTGGTGCAACCAGAGACATGCCAAAGGTATAAAAAAACAGCGGTGTCACTGACCACAAGAGTATAGGTGGAGAAAAATAGTGGAAGATGACATTAAACAAAGATGCGCCAATCAGGAAGCAAAAACCTATGCTGACCTGCTTCCATACCGTCATATTGCCTGCCAGCCTGTTGGCTGCCAGAGCACCAAAAAATATGCCGCCCACCGACGGTACAAACTGCCAGCCAAACTGGTCTGGCCCCAGATGCAAATGCTGGGTAATAAAAGCCGGGGCTGCAGAAACATAGAGGAACAAGCCAGCAAAATTAAAGGCGATGGTGCCTGCTTTTAAATGAAATAGTGGTGACTTGAATACTTTTTTATAACTGACCCATAAAAATTCTGCGCTGAAAGGCTGGCGCTTATCCATAGGCAGGGATTCAGGCAGACGCTTATAGCAAGCCCACCACAAGACCACGGTATAGCCAAACAACAACAGGAAAATCGCCCGCCAGCTCAGGAAACTGACTACCCAGCCACCCAGGATAGGTGCAATCGCCGGTGCAATAGAGAAAATCATGGTCACCAGTGACAGCAGACGCTCAGCCGGGGCACCTGCATACAAGTCACGGATGATGGCACGACCAACCACCATGCCCGCCCCCGCCGACACACCTTGCAGAATGCGAAAGCCCCACAAATAATGAATGCTATGCACAGAAGCACAACCAAAGCTGGCCACGGCAAACACCGCCAGGGCCACCAGGATCACATTGCGCCGCCCAAAAGCATCTGACAAAGCGCCATGCCATAAGGTCATGACGGCAAAGGACAGCATATAGGCCGTCAGGGTCTGCTGCACTTCCAGCGCACTGGCATTCAGGGTAGCCTGGATATTGGGAAAAGCAGGAAGGTAAGTATCGATGGAAAACGGACCTAGCATGGCCAGGGCAGCCAGTAAGGTCGCCAGGCCAGCATTATTGATCTTGGTTGCAGAGGACATGGGTAAATTCAGTTTTTACGCCTGATAGCCAAGTTAGCTATCAGGCATCGGACTACATATTGAGGGGATTGGAACCTGAAGCGAGGACTGCGCTGATGTTCAGGCCGAGGTTCACGCTGAGATTCAGATGCCACCCATACACAGATATTTCATTTCCAGATATTCATCCATGCCATATTTCGAGCCTTCACGCCCCAGGCCGGATTGTTTGACACCACCAAACGGTGCCACTTCATTCGAGATCAGGCCGGTATTGATACCTACCATGCCGTATTCCAGTTTTTCAGCCACCCGCCAGACACGGCCTATGTCGCGTGAATAAAAATACGAGGCCAAACCAAAGTCAGTGTTATTCGCAGCGACAATGGCTTCTTCTTCTGTCTTGAACTTGACGACTGCGGCTACCGGGCCAAAGGTCTCTTCATTCATGATCAGCATGCCAGATGTAACATTCGACAACACCGTTGGTTCATAAAAAAGTTTGCCAGCTTCCAGCAATTTGCCACCAGCCTGCAAGCTTGCACCTTGTTTCAAGGCGTCGGCCACATGCTCTTCTACCTTGGCTACCGCCTGCGTATCGATCATTGGCCCCTGGTTGATGCCAGCACCAAAGCCATCGCCTACCTTGATCTTTTTAGCCCCGGCTGAAAGTTTTGCTACAAAAGCGTCGTAAATTGATTCATGCGCATAAAAACGGTTGGTACAGACACAGGTCTGGCCGGAATTGCGGAATTTAGATTGCAGCGCACCTTCGACAGCAGCATCCAGGTCAGCATCTTCAAACACGATGAAGGGTGCATGTCCACCCAGTTCCAGCGCCAGTTTTTTTACCGTCTGGGCAGACTGACGCATGAGGATACGGCCTACCGGCGTTGAACCGGTAAAGGACAAATGCCTGACCACAGGGCTGTCGCACAAGACCTTACCAACAGCAATAGACTGCTCCGAGTCAGCGGTGATGATATTGATGATGCCTGCCGGTATGCCTGCCCTGTGCGCCAGTTCTGCCATGGCCAGTGCGGACAAAGGTGTTTGCTCGGCAGGCTTGATGACGATAGAGCAACCGGCCGCAACCGCTGGTGCCACCTTGCGCGTGATCATCGCGATAGGGAAATTCCATGGCGTGATGGAGGCACAGACACCAATAGGCTGCTTCAAGACCACCATGCGCTTGTCGCTCCAGGTCGATGCCATTACGTCACCAGATACGCGCTTGGCTTCCTCCGCAAACCATTCTATGAAGCTGGCGCCGTAAATGACTTCACCCTTGGCTTCTGCCAGCGGCTTGCCCTGCTCTGCCGTCATGATGGCGGCCAGATCGTCAGCATTCTCTATCATGAGGTCAAACCACTTGCGCATGAGAATGGCGCGTTCCTTGCCGGTTTTTGCAGCCCAGAGCGGGAATGCAACTTGCGCGGCCTTGATGGCGGCTTCGGTATGGCTGGCGTCCAGATTGGGTACTGTGCCCAATATTGCCAGCGTGGAAGGATTATTCACTTCAAAACTGGCCTTGCCTGTGACCCACTCGCCATTGATATAGGCCTGGTTGCGTAATAAGGATGGGTCTTTTAAATTCAATTGCTTTGCTGTTGATTCCAGTGCCATGACTACATCTCCTTGCAGAATCTTGAAGTGAAGCCTCAAGCCTAAAGCAAAACGGCCAGGTCTGCTGAGACCTGGCCGTTTTTTCAGAAACTGAATAGCGATTTATAGCTGCATTTAGCGACTTATTACAAGTTATTGCAAGTTACAACAAATCGCATGAAAATTATTCAGCAATATCTTTTGGCTTCGCTTCTTCCCTGCGGTTGAAGCCTGCCACCATGTCAAAGCGGAACAAGCGACATTCCAATGCACCGTTAAAGAATGGGGTCTTGCGCGATTCTTTGAGGCGCAACATCTTGGGCAAACCCAGATCTGCAGTGAACAGGAACACGCTCCAGCCAGCAAAACGCTGCTTCAAGGTCGTACTGAAAGCACTGAAGAAATCTTTGGCCATGTCATCATCTTCCATCGAACTGTCACCACGCACACCGATACGTTCACCGTAAGGGGGGTTGGTCAGCAAAATGCCTGGCTCTGTCGTTGGCGCCTTGATTTCCTGCGCTTCTATCTGCTTGAGTGGCACGTCAAAACGTATGCCCGCCTTGTTGAGGTTATTGCGCGTCATGACGATCATGTCGCCAGAAATATCGCTACCGAAAATCGTAGGTTCAGCAGGCAAAGGATGTGGTTTGGCGCTGGCCTTGATCTGTGCCCAGGCATCAGCATCGAACTGATGCATTTTCTCGAACGCAAAATCACGCTTCAGGCCAGGTGGTATGCCTGCCAGGATTTGCGCAGCTTCGATGAGGATGGTGCCGGAACCGCACATGGGATCAAACAAAGGTGTGCCAGGTTTCCAACCAGCGGTGCGCAGCAAACCTGCTGCCAGGTTTTCACGCAAAGGCGCATCACCAGTTTCCATACGCCAGCCGCGCTTGAACAAGGGTTCGCCAGAGATATCCAGATATACCGTGAAATTGCGCGCGTCCATGAAACCGACGATGCGCATGTCAGGGTTCTTGGTATTGACTGATGGGCGCTGCGTAAACTGGTCACGGAAACGGTCGCAGATCGCATCCTTGATTTTGAGGGTGGCAAAATCGAGGCTCTTCAAAGGTGACTTGACTGCCGTGACATCGACACGGATGGTGTGGTGATAACCAAACCAGTCTTCCCATGGCTGGGCCAGCACCAGATCGTAAATATCGTTTTCATTGGTATAGCCAGAATGCGCCATACGCATCAGCACGCGGGATGCGATGCGTGAATGCAGGTTGATACGCCAGCCATCATGCAGGCTGCCTGAGCAATGCACGCCGCCAGGCACCTGATTGTGTACAGTCATGGTTTTATCCATGGCTGCAATTTCACCCAACTCTTCAGCCAGGGCTATTTCCAGGCCACGTGGGCATGGGCAAAAATAAGAATAACGCGTCATAGGAGTACCCTTTATCCGTTAATAAAAACTATGGTGAATATTCACCGCCATTTGCTGACCTGGGGTTCTGCACTCCAGATCAACCGTATTTTGAAACCTCGTCAAACCTAGAAAGGTTTGACGACTACCAAAATCAATATCGCCAGCAACAAAATTACCGGCACTTCATTAAACCAGCGGAACCAGACATGACTACGCTTGTTAACACCCTTCTCAAACTTTTTCAGCAAGCTGCCACAGGCGTGGTGATAACCTATCAGCAGGATCACCAAGGTCAGTTTGGCATGCAGCCAACCATTACCCGGTCCCTTGCCTATGCCATAGCCTAGCCACAACCACAGGCCGAAGATCAGTGCCAGCACCGCCAGGATCGTCATGAAACGGTAGAGCTTGCGCGCCATCAGCAACAGGCGCTCTGTCGTGGGTGAGTGATTTTCCATCGCCAGGTTAACCAGGATGCGCGGCATATAAAACAGGCCGGCGAACCAGGATGTGACGAACAGGATGTGGAAAACTTTAACCCAAGGATAAAAATCCATATTGCTCTTTCTTTTTATTGACGCACTTCACCATGGCCAAAGACTACATACTTCATCGAAGTCAGCCCTTCCAGACCTACCGGGCCGCGTGCATGCAGCTTGTCATTCGAGATGCCGATCTCTGCACCCAGGCCATATTCAAAACCATCGGCAAAACGGGTGGAAGCATTCACCATCACCGATGCTGAATCAACTTCGCGCAAGAAACGCAGGGCGCGGCTGTAGTCTTCTGTGATGATGGATTCTGTATGTTTGGATGAATAATCATTGATATGCGTGATGGCTTCATCCAGGTCAGCCACTAGCTTGATGGCCAGAATAGGGGCCAGGTATTCAGTACTCCAGTCTTCTTCCGCGGCTTTAGCCAGATGCGGGTAGCCTGCCAGAATCGCAGCGGCGGCATCGTCACAGCGTAATTCCACCTGCTTGCCTGCATATAACTCAGCCAGTGCAGGCAAGACTTGTGCAGCTATGCCCTGCGCGACCAGCAAGGTTTCCATGGTGTTGCAAGTACCATAGCGGTGGCACTTGGCATTGAAAGCCACGTCTACCGCTTTTGTCAGGTCAGCCTTGTCATCAATATACACATGGCAGATACCATCGAGATGCTTGATCATGGGCACTGTCGCCTCTTGCATCAGACGCGCAATCAGGCCCTTACCACCACGCGGAACGATGACATCGACATATTGCGGCATGGTGATCAGCTCACCGACGGCAGTGCGGTCTGTGGTCTCGACGATTTGTACAGCATCAGCAGGCAAACCGGCACCGGCCAGGCCTTCCTTGACCAGCTTCGCCAGCGCCTGGTTGCAATGGATAGCTTCTGAACCGCCACGCAAGATGGTGGCGTTGCCACTCTTAATGCACAGGCCGGCGGCATCTACAGTCACATTCGGGCGTGCTTCATAAATGATGCCGATGACACCCAGCGGCACGCGCATTTGCCCTACCTGTATGCCGGTTGGGCGGTATTTCATGTTCGAGATTTCACCGATAGGGTCAGCCAGGCTGACGATCTGCTCCAGGCCTTCGGCCATGGTGGCAATCGCCTTGTCGGACAGGGTCAGCCTGTCGAGCATCGCTGCTTCCATGCCTGCTGCTTTGGCTGCGGCCAGGTCAAGTTCATTGGCGGCACGCAAGGCAGCGGCTTCACGCCTGATGGCGGCAGCGATCAGGGACAGAGCCTTGTTCTTGGCGGCGGTGTCGGCTTTGGCCATGGCGCGCGATGCTGCGCGGGCACGGATGCCGAGGTCATTCATGTAGTGCTTGATATCCATATCGTCATTCAGAGGACATCTAGTCCTCATATTCGTTGATCAGCCACCAGCAAGGTGGCGAGGGAATTCAATTTCCGGTTTGATAAACCGCTTAATCAGGTGCAGGTACAATTGCGATTAAGCCGCTTTTGCCACTCTCAAACCCAACTGTAATAAGGCATCCCAGGGATCACCTGCAAATGCCTTCGCTCGTAAACCTTTTACCATCTTATCGACTTGCGATGCCTCTTGCAGTGCAGCCCGCAAGTTTGCCAGGCTGACGCGACGCAAGGCGGGGTCCACGAGTTTTTCCCGCGGGCCCCAGATGCGGTATTCTTTCAGCAAGGCTGACAAGGGCCTGCCCTGCGCTATGCCAGACTTCAGTTTCAGCAAGGTACGTATCTCTTCTGCCATGGCCCACAAAACAAGTGGCAGTGCTTCGCCCTCACCTTTCAAACCATTCAACATGCGTACCAGTCTCGCAACGTCACCAGCCAGCATGGCTTCATTGAGTTTGAAGACATCATAGCGCGCCACATTCAGCACTGCATCATGGATTTGTTCAAAACTCAGCTTGCCTGGCGGATGCAACAGGGCCAGTTTCTGGATTTCCTGATGGGCCGCCAGCAAATTGCCCTCTACCCTGTCGGCAATGAAATCCAGACTTTGCCGGTCTGCGCTTTGTTGTTGCAAAGACAGGCGCATGCTGATCCAGCCTGGCAGTTGATTACGCTCTACCATCGGAATATCGATATATACCGCTGCCTGTTGCAAGCTGCCTACCCAGGCGGCTTTTTGCGTCGCCCAGTCCAGCTTGGGCAAAGTAATCAGGGTGAGGTTATCGGGCGACAGATTCGTCACATAATCCTGCAGGGCCTGGCCACCATCTTTGCCGGGCTTGCCGGTAGGGATACGCAAGTCGATGAGTTTTTTATCACCAAACAGGGATTGCGACTGATTCGCGGCCAGCAAGGCCCCCCATTTGAAACTGCGTTCCACTGTCAGGATTTCGCGTTCGTAAAAACCCTGCGACTTTGCTGCACGACGTATCTTGTCTGCGGCTTCCAGCGCCAGCAAATGCTCATCACTGGTGATCACATACAGTGGCGCCAGTGTTTTCGCCAGATGGCCATCAAGGGCATCGAAGCGTAATTGCATATCAGTCGTCCATCTTTACAACAGCCAGCCTGCGCATGATTTGCTGCACCAGGTCACTTTGCATGTCGCGGTACAGCAAGACTTCTTCCGCTTCTTTCGCCAGCACTTGTGATTCATTAAAGCTGATATTACGCTTCAACTGCAGATCTACCGGTTCCAGATACTCCTTGCCCACATTATTGCGGACACGGAAGCGGAAGTTATAAATCAGATTGTATTCACGCACACGCCCCTGGCTATTCAGGGACAGGATTTGCTTGTCCCTGGTTTCGCTGAGCACTTCCAGTATGACCTGGGCATCCTTGGCTTCAGACATGATCTGGGTCTGACCATTGGCACGGATATGGCGGCGCAATTCGCCACCAAGTGCCGAGCTTTCAGGCATGCCGATATAGATACTCTTGAATGGCAAAGCAACCGGGCCACGCAGGGCAAAACCGCAAGCCGACAACAACATGATGGACATGATGACTGCCAGCCATTGCAGATGCTTTAAATACTTTGCTTGCATGCGGTTTCCTTTATTACTTTACTTTGTCAGACTATTGTTCAAGACCAAGATATCACGCAACGATATTCACCAGCTTGCCAGGTACGATGATGATTTTCTTGGCTGCGCCTTCCATGAATTTCTGCACGCTTTCATTGGCCAGGGCTGTCGCTTCAATGGTCGCCTTGTCGGCATCCTTGGCAACCTTGATACTGCCGCGCAGTTTGCCATTGACTTGCACCATCAGTTCGATTTCATCTTGCACCAATGCAGCTTCATCTACCAGCGGCCACGGCGCATCAATGATTTCACCAAGTTCTGTCGCCAGACCCAGTTCCTGCCACAGTACGTGGGTAATATGCGGACATACCGGATACAAACCACGCAGCAGGATGCTGAAAGCTTCGCGCAAAGCTGCGGCGCTGCCTTCGGCTTCTGACTTGAAGGACTCTATGGTATTGAGCAACTTCATGGCACCAGAAACAACGGTGTTGTATTGCAGTCTGTCGTAATCGGCGTCGATCTGCTTCAGCGTCAGATGTACTTCACGGCGCAGGGCCTTGACATCATTTGCATAGGCAGTTGGTGCCACAGTACCAGAGGCAATCGTGCCAGACAATTTCAATGCAGACGCCCACAGACGGCGCAGATAACGTGATGCACCTTCTACACCGCTATTACTCCATGCAGCACTTTGATCCGGAGGACCAGCGAACATGGTGAACAGGCGTGCTGTATCAGCACCGAACTGCTCGATAATGTCTTTCGGTTCAACCACATTGTTCTTGGACTTGGACATCTTTTCGATGCCGCCCATTTGCACAGGCTGGCCATCACTTTTCAGCGACGCAGAAATTGGACGTCCTTTGTCATCATGCTGGACTTCAATTTCATTCGGATAGAACCAGGTTTTCTTGCCGCTGGCATCTTCACGATAATAAGACTCGTTGAGCAACATGCCCTGGGTGAACAGATTCTTGAAAGGCTCGTCTATCTTGACCAGGCCCAAGTCACGCATGGCCTTGGTCCAGAAACGTGCATACAACAAATGCAAAACTGCATGCTCGACGCCGCCTATATACTGGTCCATCGCCATCCAGTAATCATTGCGCTCGTCGACCATGGTCGACGCATCTGGGCAGGTATAACGCATGAAATACCAGCTGGAATCAACGAAGGTGTCCATGGTGTCAGTTTCACGGTGCGCAGGGCTGCCGCATTTAGGGCAAGGCACATTCAGGAAATCTTCACGGTGTTTCAATGGATTGCCAGAACCATCAGGGATACAATCGGTAGGCAAGACCACGGGCAAATCTTCATAAGGTACGGGCACGTCACCACAGCTGTCGCAGTGGATGATAGGGATAGGTGTACCCCAGTAACGTTGACGGGAAATACCCCAGTCACGCAAACGCCAGGTGGTTTTCTTTTCGCCGAGTTGTTTGGCAATAAGGTCGGCAGCCACTGCATCAACCGTGGCCTTGAAACTCAGGCCATCATATTTACCGGAATTGACGGTGACACCACGTTGCTTGTCGCCATAATATTCTGCCCAGGCATCAGTGCTGAAGCTTTCACCTTCAATCGCCACCACTTGCTTGATGGCGATATTGTATTTTTTCGCGAAAGCGAAATCGCGTTCATCATGCGCAGGAACACCCATGACAGCGCCATCGCCATAAGTCATGAGGACATAATTACCGACCCAGACTTCTACCTGCTCGCCAGTCAAAGGGTGAGTAACGAAGAGGCCAGTAGGCATGCCCTCTTTTTCCTTGGTCGCCATTTCGGCTTCTGTCGTACCACCGGCTTTGCAGACTTCAATGAAGGCTGCCAGTGCTGCATTGTTCTTTGCTGCCAGAGTGGCGACAGGATGTTCTGCTGCTACTGCGCAGAAAGTCACCCCCATGATGGTGTCAGGACGGGTAGTAAACACATACATCTTGCCATCTTGTACCAGCGCGCCAGTTTCATCCTTAATTTCGTGCGGGAAAGCAAAGCGTACGCCTTCGCTCTTGCCTATCCAGTTGCGCTGCATGGTGCGCACTTGCTCAGGCCAGCCATCGAGATTGTCGATGCTGTTCAGCAGTTCGTCTGCGTATTGGGTGATGCCAAAGTAATAGCCAGGGATTTCCCGCTTCTCGACCAGTGCGCCAGAGCGCCAGCCGCGACCATCAATCACCTGCTCATTCGCCAGCACGGTTTGATCGACAGGGTCCCAGTTCACAACCTGGGTTTTTTTGTAGGCCACGCCTTTTTCCAGCATCTTCAGGAACAGCCACTGGTTCCAGCGGTAGTAGTCAGGGTCACAGGTAGCGACTTCACGCGTCCAGTCAAATGCCAGTCCCAGGGGCTGCATTTGCGACTTCATGTCTTCGATGTTGGCGTAGGTCCACTCTGCCGGTGATTTTTTATAGGCAATCGCCGCATTTTCTGCTGGCAAGCCAAATGCATCCCAGCCCATAGGCATGAGGACGTTATAGCCCTTCATGCGCAACTGGCGTGCCAGCATGTCATTGATCGTGTAATTGCGCACGTGGCCCATATGCAGCTTGCCAGAAGGATAAGGCAGCATGGAACAGGCGTAATACTTGCCTTTAGGGAAACGTGGATTGTTTTCTACTGCCGTATAGGCATCGATCTTTTTCCAATGGGATTGCGCCGATTGTTCGACGTCGGAAGGCGTGTATTTTTCTTGCATGGCGTAAGCAGAAGTAGATGCGGAAATGACTCAGAACCTTTGATTATAACTGGTTCAGGCACATTATTGAGGAAAGCCTGATGGACAAAGGCTGTCAGGGCGAATTTACAGGGAGAGTGGTGCTTATTCAGGCTAGTCTGACCTGAGCAGGCCAAGAACAATTAAGGCTTTTTAGCCTGCTTGCTGTCGGTCACGAAAGAAATCTTGGCCAGCCCCTGTGCCTGGGCAGACGCCATGACCTGGGCAATGATTTCATAACGGGTGGACTTATCTGCGCGTAGTTGCAATTCTGTCTGCTTGTTCTTTTTTGCCAGCAAAGCCAGTCTGGATTCCAGATCAGCCATGGCGAGAACCTGTTTATCCCAGTACAGAATGCCGTCAGCATCAAAGGAAATACGCACTGTATCTGCCTGGTCCGGCACCGGGGCAGACTGGGCTTGTGGCAAATCCAGCTTGACGGCATGTGTCATGAAAGGAGCTGCAATGATAAAGATGACAAGCAAGACCAGCATCACATCGACCATGGGCGTGACATTGATGTCCGCCATTGAAGTCAAAGGGCGGGATGAAGATTCGCGCGGCGTATGGAATTGACCGAATGTCATCTCTGGAAAGTATCAAACCTTGCTCATGTGAGCATGCAAGTCAAAAGCAAAACCATCAAGCTCTGCCAGGGTAATGCGGTTGACACGGTTAAAAGCGTTGTAAGCCAGCACTGCAGGTATCGCGACCAGCAAACCCAGCGCTGTCATGATCAGGGCCTCACCTACCGGCCCTGCCAGTTGGTCGATTTGCACTACGCCATTGGACGAGATTGCCGTCAAGGCGCGGTATATACCCCAGACCGTTCCCAATAAGCCAACAAAAGGAGCGGTTGCACCGACTGAGGCGAGAAAGCTCAGGCCGGTTTCCAGCTTGACTGTCAGCCCCTGCAATTCTTGACGCAGGCTACGTGTCAGGATTTCGCTAAGCCCGGCACTGGCAGACAGCGTGGCGCTGCGCTGTGCAGTGTCACCTGCTGCGTGCGCAGCATCTGCCAGAGTGATGAATACCTTGGATTGATCCGCCTGACGCAAGGACGACAAGGCATCTGCCAGGCTGGGGGCGCGCCAGAATGTACGCACTGCCGGCGCCGCCTTACGGATGCGCCAGAAACTCCAGCCCTTCATCAAGATCAATGTCCAGCTCAGTACCGACATCAACAATAATAGCCAGCCGACCAGATGACCCAGGGCATCAGCCTGTTCCCAGTAATGTGCAATTGCAGAATTCATGCGTGCGCCGCTTATTTCACTTATTTAAATGTCAGGCAAATGTTGTGTTATTAACGAAAACTAAATAGGACTTACGCAAAATTGTCCCGGCAAGACTATCGCCTTAAGAAACCTCTCTTGCAAGAGAGGTTCGTTACGTCGGCAGGCAACATGTTGCCTGAAACCCCGACTACACCATAGCGATGAAGACAGTACTTTAGTACGGCCAGGAGCTGCAACGCTGCTGGGGCGGTTTTGCGTCAGTCCCACTACCGCAAACCCAGCACATCGTACATATCATACAGGCCTGTAGATTTGCCTTGCAGGAAACGTGCTGCACGCAGGCTGCCATGGGCATAAGTCACACGGCTGGATGATTTGTGGCTGATTTCTACACGCTCACCTATGCCGGCAAACAAGACTGTGTGGTCACCAACAATGTCGCCGCCACGGATAGTGGCAAAACCGATGGAAGACGGATCGCGTTCACCAGTCACGCCTTCGCGGGCAAAGACACCCACTTCATTGAGGTCACGGCCCAATGCATCGGCGATGACTTCACCCATTTTCAGGGCAGTGCCTGATGGAGCATCCACCTTGAAGCGGTGATGGGCTTCGACGATTTCGATGTCATACCCCTCTGCAAAGCTCTTGGCTGCCATTTCCAGCAACTTCATGGTGACATTCACGCCCACACTCATATTCGGCGCAAACATGATGGCAGTTTTTTCTGCTGCGGCGGCGATCGCTGCCTTGCCAGCCTCATCAAAGCCTGTGGTGCCTATGATCATCTTGATGCCATGCGCAGCACAATATTCAAGATGCTTGAGTGTACCTTCAGGACGGGTGAAGTCGATCAGGTAGTCAGCATTCGCCAGGCCTGCGGACAGGTCAGCCGTAATGCTGACACCAGAAGGCTTGCCCAAGCTGGCTGCCGCATCCGTACCCAGAGCTGGCGAAGCTGGCACATCCAGGGCACCAACCAGTACCATATCATCCGCATTGCTGATCGCTTCGACCAGCATTTTCCCCATACGGCCAGAAGCCCCGGCCACGGCGATTTTCAGTGCAGTCATTGGTATTAATTTCTCTTTAGATTTATTTCTCTTTAGGCTTATTTAAGACTTATTTATCTTTTTTCTTCGGCGCATCAGTTTCTATTACTGATTGCACCCGGTTCAGGCCCAGTGCGGATTCAGTGATGCGCGCCAGATATTCTTTTTCAGTCGGCAAATTACCACCGCCTTCGAACTTCGCTACCGTACCATCCTTGAAGTACACAGAAACACGGCTGGTAATACGCTCGCCATTCGGCTTGGTCAGGCGGAAAGGATAATCCCAGCGGTCTTCATGGAACATATCGGTCAGCAAGGCTGTGCCAAGCACAAAACGCACTTGTTCGCGCGTCATGCCTTCTTTTAATTGCGCCACCATTTCCTGGGAAACAAAATTACCTTGCTGTATGGAAACGCGATAAGGTGAAATAAAGGCCAATACCTTGCCAAAACCAGTAGGCTCTACCACTTGTGCACCATTCGCATCACCAGGTGTGCCCGATGTTGCATATACTGATGTCTTGTCAGCCGATGACAGCAGGGGAATAGGTGATGAGCATGCTGTCAAAGAAGCCAGCACTACCAGACCCGCTACACGGCTCATCTTCTTCCGTGTTAATTCTGAAAACAACAGTTGCATAGATAACCTCTTAATTGAGCAACAAGCCCTAAAACCCGATATCATAAAGCAGATAGCAATTTTTTGATCGAAAACATGACAAACAGCACCCCCAACCTCAAGGCCAGCGGTCTGAAAGCCACTCTGCCCCGTCTGAAAATCCTGGAAATCTTCCAGAGCAGCAAGGTTCGTCATCTGACAGCAGAAGATGTATATAAGATCCTGCTGAATGAAAATATGGATGTCGGTCTGGCAACTGTGTACCGCGTACTAACCCAGTTTGAGCAGGCTGGCCTGTTAAACCGCAATCATTTTGAGACTGGCAAAGCCATTTTTGAATTGAATGAGGGTTCACACCATGACCATCTGGTTTGCCTGGATTGTGGTCGCGTGGAAGAGTTCTTTGATGAAGAAATCGAGCGACGCCAGCAGACGGTAGCTCAGGAGCGTGGCTTCAAGATTGCTGAACATGCACTGGCGATCTATGGCAACTGTACCAAGCCGAATTGCGAGCATAAGGCTTAAGTCAGACAACAATTTCTCAAATTTGGTTTTCAAGCGCACCGGGATGGATATACATGTCCTGTGCGCCGCCAGACTCACTTATTGATCTTGGTAACAACAGCTTCCACAGTACCTATGATCTTTTGGGCATTAAATGGCTTGAGGATATAGCCATGTATGCCGGTTTTGACTACCTCATTGATGGTTTCCTGATCTTTATTGGCTGTCACCATGAGTACCCGGGCATCTGGCAGCAGTTCTCGGATACGCGGTAAAATTTCAGTACCGCTGATTTTGGGCATCACAATATCAAGCAAGATCAGGTCGGGCCTGAGCTTCACTGCCATTTCCAGGCCAGCACCGCCATCCGTTGCCTCACCAACAACGTTATACCCCTCGCTGCGCAATATGACCCTGAGCACTTCGCGGGTTACATCATTGTCATCTATCAATAAAATCTTCGCGTTTTTCTTGTCCATGGCAATCTGTATTCGCGTAAATGTTTAATAAGCTGCTACGCCAGTCTGGGCATGTTGACATCCCGGCTTATTGACTTAATGCATTCGATAATAATTTCGAAGTGATATCCACGATAGGAATTACTCTTTCATATGCCATGCGGGTTGGGCCTATGACACCCAGGGTACCTACTATTTTACCGTTCACCTCGTAAGGGGCAGTGACGATACTCATTTCTTCCATGGGCACCAGTTGCGACTCGCCGCCTATGAATATCTGCACGCCGGTTGCCTTGCTGGAGACATCAAGCAGTTGCATGAGACTGTTTTTTTGCTCAAACATATCAAACAGCTTGCGCAGGGAACTCATATTCGAAGACAGGTCCTGCACATTCAGCAAATTGCGCTCGCCAGAGATGACGACTTCGTCATTATCTTCATCCATGGCATTGCTGCCTGCTTCAACAGCCGCCTGCATGAGTCTGGTCATGTCATTTTGCAATTGCCGCAACTCACTATTGATACGGGTACGTGCATCGGTAAAACTAAGGCCGCCAAAGTTCTGGTTCAGGTAATTGGCTGCCTGCACCAGCTGGGTGGGTGTGTAATCAACATCCGTCAACAGCAAGCGGTTATGGACTTCGCCTGTTGGAGTGACGACCACCAGTAAAATACGTTTTTCTGAAAGACGCAAGAATTCAACTTGCTGGAAAATCGACTCAGTACGCGGGGTCATGACGACACCGGCAAACTGCGTCAAGGAAGACAAGATTTGCGCCGCATTCGCAATCAGTTTTTGCGGCGGCTGTGCATTCATATTCGATTGCAGGCTCGATTGCAGGCGCGAATCCATACCTGCACCATTGATATCTTGCACAGTCAGCAACTTATCAACGAAGACACGATAACCTCTGGGGGTGGGGATACGGCCCGCAGAAGTATGCGGGCTAGCGACAAAGCCCATTTCTTCGAGATCCGCCATGACATTGCGTATCGTCGCTGGCGATAACTCCAGACCGGATATTTTTGACAAGGCGCGAGACCCCACAGGCTGGCCATCGGCGATATAACGCTCGACCAGGGCTTTTAATAAAGTTTGTGCGCGGATATCTAGTTGCATGGTTTCATTTTATGCGTTCATGACTGACATGAACATAGAAAAATTCACAGCCATAGAGTCAGGTCATGCAGATTGGCAAATTCTGCATCCGGCTTGATATGCAGATGGCGCTCATCTTCAATTTTTAAACCCTGGCGGTTCATCCAGCCGCCTTTTAATCCCGCCTGTTGCGCACCTTGCACATCAAGCAATAAATCATCACCTACGTACAATACCTCTTGCGGGGCCAGACCCAATTCCTGGCAAGCAGCCAGAAATATCCTGGGATCAGGTTTGGCACAGCCAAAGCGAAAGGCAGCGATAGACACCTTGAAATGGTGCGCCAGGCCTATCGCCTGCAAATCGGCAAAACCATTTGAGACAGTGCCCAGCAGCAGTTTTTCTTGCAGGGCCTGTAAAGCCGGTTTGACATCGCTGTACAAATCGACTTTGTTCCTGGCATCGGCAAATACCGCCATGGCCTGGTCGGCTTTATCGGCTGCCACGCCATGCTCATCAAACACCTGCTTCAACAGGGTATGCCGCAAGGCCCATAAATCGTATTGAAAACGCTGGTCGCTCGCTACCAGCACATTCCTGCGCTCGCGCAATTTTTCCATATTGTAATTTTGCGCCACGACGGGTACATGCTCATGCATCCATTGCTGCAACACTGATTCGGCATGGCGAATTACCGGTGCAACCGGCCACAAAGTATCATCCAGATCCAGCAAAACTGCTTTAATTGCCATAAAGAGCACTCATTCCATTCATTGATGTCCTAATTATGTTCTAATCTTAGCCATCATGTCACCCTACCTTTGTTTATGACAGTACAGGCCAAAACCATTGCACTTGTTGGAAAATCTAATGCGGCAGGCATTGCCGACTCGATTAAGGAGCTGGCCAATTTTCTTGCGAGCGAGGGACATCGTGTCGTCATCGAAGCAGAAACGGCGCAATACCTGCAGTTAAGTGAATTCAGCAGTATGCCCGTGCCAGAGATAGGCAAGCTGGCGGACGTTGCCATCGTGGTTGGCGGTGATGGCACCATGCTGGGTATAGCGCGGCAACTGGCTCCCTATAATATCCCGCTGATCGGCATCAATCAGGGCAGGCTGGGTTTTATCACAGATATTGCGCTCGACCGCAAAATCCCTGTCATCACAGAAATGCTGAATGGCAAATATGTGTCTGAACGGCGCAGCCTGTTACAGGCTATCGTTACCCGTGATGGCAACCAGATTTTCAGTGGCGTGGCTTTCAATGATATTGTGGTGTCGCGTGGTGCTGGCTCAGGCATGGTGGAACTGCGCGTTGAGGTAGACGGGCACTTCATGTACAACCAGCGTTCAGACGGCCTTATCGTCTCGACACCAACTGGCTCTACGGCCTATGCGCTTTCTGCTGGCGGCCCCTTGCTGCACCCCAGCTTATCCGGCATTGCGATGGTGCCGATTGCACCGCATGCCTTATCGAACCGGCCCATCGTTTTGCCAGACAGTAGTGAAATCGTCATCACCATCGTGGCTGGGCGCGATATCAGCCTGAACTTTGATATGCAAAATTTTGCCAGCCTGCAGCATCAGGACAGGATCATCGTCAATCGTTCTGCTCATACAGTGACCTTTCTTCATCCTCAGGACTGGAATTATTACAACACTCTGCGCGAAAAATTGCACTGGAATGAATATCCATCCGTAGAGGGTGCGCTGAATTAATCTACTGAGTAAGTACCCAACTAAGTAGGTATCCTATTGAGTAACTTATTAAGCGTACCAAACCCACTCTTACGAACACAGAAGTCACAGGCTGTTGCTAGAATAGCGATTTCGCTATGCTGGGCCATATACCGGGTCATATACCATATAGTCCAGCCCTGTTTTCTTAACAAATTCCTTCATGTCAGCCCATTATGTTGCGCACGCTTGCCATTCGTGATTTTGTCATTGTCGATACGCTGGAACTTGAATTTTCTTCCGGCTTCAGTGTGCTGACCGGAGAAACCGGTGCTGGTAAATCCATCCTCATCGATGCCCTGACCCTGGCCTTGGGTGGACGGGGTGATGCCAGCATGGTGCGCGAGTCTGCCAGCAAAACTGATATCAGCGCGGAATTTGCCGTCAATGAGATTCTTGCAGCATGGCTCAAAGAACATGAATTCTTTGACCAGGACCAGCCTTTGATCTTGCGCCGTACCATCGATAATGCAGGCCGCTCAAAAGCATGGATCAATGGCATCACCGCCACAGTAAGCCAATTGCGCGAGATTGGCGACATGCTGGTGGATATTCACGGCCAGCATGCACATCAGTCATTGCTGAAAACTGAAGCGCAACGCGATTTACTGGATATGCAAGGCGGCTTGCAAGAACAAGTCACAGAAGCAGGTTTGCGTTACCGGGCGTGGCGTAACATCAGCAAGCAACGCGAAGAATTTGAAACCAATGCCAAGAGCGTATTGCAAGAGCGCGAGCGCCTGGAATGGCAAGTTGGTGAACTCGATAAATTGCAAATCAAACCAGGCGAATGGGAAAGCATCAGCCAGGAGCACAGCCGCCTCGCCCATGCCGCCAGCCTGCTCGAAGCTGGTCAGGAAGCGGCGGCATTGATTTCTGAATCCGAGCATCCGGTCTTGTCGCAACTGACTGCCATCCAGCAAAAGCTGTTGAAGCTTATCGATTACGATGCAGCGCTCAAACCCGTCACCGATGCGCTGGAATCTGCCTGCATCAACTTGCAGGAAACCACTTATGCACTCAATGTTTACCTGAGCCGCACCGAACTTGACCCGGCCCGCCTGCGCGTCGTGGAAAACCGTGTAGAAGCAATACACACCACGGCAAGGCGCTTTCACGTCGCACCAGAAAAACTGCATGAAGAATTTGCCACGCTGTCTGCCCAGTTGGCACAACTATCCAATGCGACTGACATGGATGCCCTGAAAGCACAGGAAGAAAAAGCCAGGCTGGCTTACCTGCAAACCGCAGAAAAACTCAGCAGGGCCAGACAAAAAGTTGCCAAGGACCTGGGCGCAGCAGTAACCACGGCAATGCAAGACTTGAGCATGGGCGGCGGCAGTTTCTCGGTCGCCCTGAACCCGGTCGAACCAGCCGGCTATGGTCTGGAGCAAGTGGAATTTCTCGTGGCAGGCCATGCAGGTGTGCAGGCAAGGCCATTGGCCAAGGTGGCCTCTGGCGGTGAACTCGCACGTATCTCGCTGGCGATTTCTGTTATCACCTCTTGTGCTACGGCCACCCCTACCCTCATATTTGATGAAGTTGATAGCGGCATAGGTGGTGGCGTGGCTGAAGTGGTTGGACGCTTATTGAAACGTCTTGGACAAGACAGGCAAGTCTTGTGTGTGACGCATCTACCACAAGTAGCCAGTCAGGCTAACCAGCACTTCCAGGTCAGCAAAGCCAACCAGAATGGCAAAACCGTTTCGCAGATAGAAGCACTCGATAATAAGCAGAGAGTGGAAGAAATTGCCCGCATGCTGGGCGGCATAGAAATTACAGCGACTACGCGCAAACACGCCAGAGAATTATTGGCATCTTAAGAAAAAAAATACATCATGCGCTTCCTTAAAGAACCTGAATATTCACACGGCAAAATCCCCAGGACAGCAGTAGTGCTGATCAACCTGGGCACGCCTGATGCACCAACGACATCGGCTGTGCGCCGCTACCTCAAACAATTTTTATGGGACAGGCGTGTGGTTGAAGTGCCGCGCCCGGTCTGGTGGCTGCTCTTGCATGGGATTATCCTGCCCTTCCGTTCTGGCCAGTCAGCAAAAAAATATGCGTCCATCTGGACCAAGGATGGCTCGCCACTGAAGATACATACGCAAAAACAGGCTGCATTGCTGAAAGGCTATCTGGGTGAGCGTGGGCATGAAGTACAAGTTGCGTATGCCATGCGGTACGGCTCACCTTCGATACCCGATGTCTTGCAAAAGCTAAAAGCCGACGGTTGTGAACGCATACTGATATTGCCTGCTTACCCGCAATATTCTGCCACCACGACGGCATCCAATTTTGATGCCGTAGTCCAGCATTACCAGCAAGTCAGGAATATGCCTGAACTGCGCTTCGTCAAGAATTATCATGATCATGATGGCTATATACAGGCGCTGCGCATATCAGTGATGGATCACTGGCAAAGCCATGGCCGCCCGGACAAACTGGTCATGAGTTTCCATGGTTTGCCCAAGGCCTTTTTACTGCGTGGCGATGCTTACCATTGCGAATGCTATAAAACCGCCCGCCTGCTGGCGGAGAAGCTTGGGCTGGGCAAGGATGATTATGTGGTCACTTTCCAGTCACGCCTGGGACGTGCAGAATGGTTGCAACCTTATACTGCGCCGACTGTAGCAAAACTGGCCAAAGAAGGCATCAAGCGGGTCGACGTGATTTGCCCAGGTTTTATCGCTGATTGCCTGGAAACACTGGAAGAAATCGCCATGGAAGTAAAGACCGATTTTCTCAAAGCAGGTGGCAAGGAATTCAACTACATCCCCTGCCTGAATGAATCACCAGCATGGATGCGTGGCCTGGCTGAAATTGCAGAACAGCATCTGATAGGCTGGCCAACCATGATCACTGCCAGCGTGCGTGAACAACAAAAGCAACAAGCCCTGATCAGCCGCGCAGAAGCCAAACGTCTGGGTGGAGAACCCTGAGACAGCAATGGCAAAAACCTATTTTATCGGTGATATACAAGGCTGTGCCGACCAGTTGCAAAGCCTGCTCAAGCAGATAGAGCTGACCGAACCGGATGCACAGTATTTGTTTGCAGGGGACCTCGTCAACCGCGGCCCAAAGTCACTGGCCAGCCTGCGCCTGATACGTGATTTGCAAATCGCTGGCCGGGCAGAATCCGTGCTCGGCAACCATGACCTGCATTTGCTGGCCGTTGCCAATGGCATACGCAAGGCAAGTCGTAGCGATACCCTCGACGATATACTGCAGGCACCAGACCGTGAAGAATTGCTGGACTGGCTGAGACACAGGCCTATTGCGATTTTGCAGCATCAGCATTTGCTGGTGCATGCAGGCATATTCCCGCAATGGTCAGCAAAGCAAACCATCAAGCTGGCGCATGAAGTCGAAACACAGTTACGCAATAAAAACTGGATAGATTTATTGCGCAATATGTATGGCAATACACCCGCGCAATGGTGCGATGATTTGCAAGGTTATGACAGGTCACGCTGCATCATCAATGCCCTGACACGCATGCGTTTTTGTAGTGCTGATGGCGTCATGGATTTTGACAGCAAGGATGGTCTGGATGGCGCACCAGAAGGATTTGCCCCATGGTTTGACCTGCCACGCGCCAGTGAAAAAAACTCTGTGGTATTTGGTCACTGGTCTACCCTGGGCCTGATCTTGCGTGACAATCTGATCAGCCTTGATACTGGTTGTGTCTGGGGTGGCAAGCTGACAGCCGTCGCGCTGGAAGACAGGCAAGTCGTGCAGGTAGATTGTCCGCAGCAGCAAAAACCGGGTTAAGCCTTACTCTCTTAAACCCAGTTCTTTCATCACCGCCGCACGAGCCACTTGCGCCACTTCTCTGCGGTGTGCACCTTCGGTAGGAATAGCAGGCAAGCGCACCAGTTCTGCCGTCATGCGCGGTGCCAGCAAGATGATGCGCATGCTTTCTGCAAAAGTCATTTCACCAATAAAATCAGCGGCAGAATGGAACTGCCCCCGCGCATCAAGATATCGCACAACAAAGGGTTGCACAGGTACATGTGCTTCTATTGCTGCTTCAAACAGGTTGGCGTGAAAAGACAGCAAATTGCCTTGTGCCGCTGTTGTACCCTCAGGAAAAAACGCAATGCGCTTGCCCGCTTCTATCTGATGTACCAGACCTTCATAAATACGCCGCACATCACGCTGCCTGCCACGCACCAGGAAAATCGTGCCCGCTTTTTCGCATAACCAGCCCAGCAAAGGCCAGTTGCGAATATCTGACTTGGCGACGAAATGGCAAGGGTGCAGGGTATTGATGACAAAAATATCCAACCACGACACATGGTTAGAGACGATCATCGCCGCCGGATTCACCGCGCCTCCGCTTTTATCCTTGAAAGTAACATCCACAGTACAGATAGCCAGCAACTTGACCGACCAGCGACGGACCAGATCGTCACGCCTGACATCAGAAGAAAACGGAAAGATCACGGCGCAAGTCAGCAGACCTGCCGTGAGATGGAGAAATATCCGAAAAAAATGCCAAACGATCATGCCCGAACGCCCATACCCATACAGGGTAAGAATAAAAAAAATCAATCTCAATAAAACAAACGGGAGTACGGTGAACCATACTCCCAGCAAACCATTTTATTGCCCAATAATTACCAAATATATAGCTACATCATTTACGAGCCCCCCTGCACTGGCCCCAAGCGCATTTCAGTGCAGAGTATCAAACGCAATATGCCCTGAAACTATTGTCGTCTTGACCACGCCCGGCAATTCATAACCCAGGAAAGGCGTGTGCTTGCCCTGGCTGGCGAGGGCTTTGGCTTCTACCTTCCAGCGTGTGGCAGGATCAAAAATGCAGATATCGGCTGCCTGGCCAACTGCGATTTGCCCGGCTGGCACGCCTGCCACTTTGGCGGCATGCTGGCTGATCTTGGACAGGGCCAGCGTCAGGCTGACTTCACCACGGCTGTCTTCTGCCCATTTCAATGCTAACGATAACAATAATTCCAGGCCGGTAGCACCTGGTGATGCCTCGGCAAAGGGCAGCAGTTTTTCATCATCATCAACTGGCGTATGGTCTGAGCATATCGCATCGATGGTGCCGTCTTTCAATGCCGCAGAAATGGCATCGCGGTCTCGCTGGCTGCGTAAAGGCGGGGTCAGGCGGGCGTTGGAATCAAAGAAACCAATGTCGGCATCAGTCAGGTGTACATGATGGGCGCCAACATCGCAGGTCAGCGGCAAGCCTTCTTTCTTGGCCTTGCGTATCAACTCAAGACCAGCTGCTGAAGAGATACGGCATAGATGCACTTTGGCACCAGTGGCACGCATGAGTTCAAACAGAGTATGCAGAGCTATCGTCTCGGCCATGACAGGTACGCCAGACAAACCCAGGCGTGAAGCCAAAGGGCCGCTGTGGGCAACGCCACCCTTGCCTATATAGGCATCTTGTGGACGCAGCCAGACGGTGAAACCAAAGGTGGCTGCGTAATCCAGAGCCCTTTGCAGGGTATTGGTATTGGCGATGGTTTCTTCAGCCTGAGAGAAACCTATGCAGCCAGCCTGTGTCAGCTCGGCCATCTCTGTCAGGGACTCACCCTTCAAACCGACAGTCAATGCACCCAGCGGATAAACGTGGGCCTTGTTTTGCATGCGCGCTCTTTGCTTGAGCATTTCTACCAGGCCAGACTCATCAAGCACAGGGTCAGTATCTGGTGGGCACACCAGGCTGGTGACGCCACCGCGCATGGCGGCCTGTAATTCAGATTCCAGCGTGGCCTTGTATTCAAAACCAGGCTCACGCAGGCGGGCACTCAGATCGACCAGACCAGGGGCAACGATCAGGCCTGTTGCATCCACAGTTTTATTGGCAACGAAGTCGGCAGGTGCCTGGCCTATAGCGACGATCTTGCCAGCAGCGATAAACACGTCCTGTACTGCATCGGTAGCACTTGCCGGATCAATCACACGGCCATTTTTGATATGTATCTTCATATTCTCCTCATACCCCGCCGCTGTTGCCTGCAACGATGCTCATGACAGCCATGCGCACGGCGATACCAAAAGTCACTTGCGGCAATATCACTGCCTGCGGGCCATCGGCCACGGCAGAATCAATTTCCACACCACGGTTCATGGGGCCGGGATGCATGACGATGGCATCCGGTTTTGCCAGCGCCAGGCGTTCTGGCGTCAGGCCATAGCTCTTGAAATATTCTTGTGCTGAAGGCAGCAAGGCACCGCTCATGCGTTCATTTTGCAGGCGCAGCATGATGATGACATCGACACCTTTGAGGCCTTCATCCATGTTATTGAATACCCGCACCCCCATCTGATCCAGGCCACCGGGCAACAAGGTACGTGGACCTATCACACGCACTTCTGGCACGCCCAGGGTTGTCAGGGCATGAATGTCGGAACGCGCAACGCGGCTGTGCAAGACGTCGCCGACAATCGCCACTGTCAGGTTGGTGAAGTCTTTTTTGTAGTGGCGTATGGTGTACATGTCCAGCAAACCCTGGGTGGGGTGGGCGTGGCGACCATCACCGGCATTCACCACGTGTACATGGTGTTGTTTGGTGTCGTTCAGATGCTTGGCGATCAGGAAAGGCGCGCCGGAAGTCGCATGACGCACGACAAACATGTCGGCATGCATGGCCGCCAGATTGTCGATGGTGTCGAGCAGGGATTCACCTTTGCTGGTACTGGAAGCAGCGATATTGAGATTGATCACGTCTGCCGACAAGCGCTTGGAGGCAATCTCAAACGTAGTACGTGTGCGGGTAGAGTTTTCAAAGAACAGATTGAAGACGCTTTTGCCACGCATCAGCGGCACTTTTTTGACTTCCCTGTCGCTGACGCTGACGAAGGAAGAAGCGGTATCGAGAATATGGTTGACGATGGCTTTCGGCAAGCCATCTATCGTCAGCAAATGCTGGAGTTCGCCGTGTTTATTGAGCTGGGGATTATGCATGGTCGACAGAGATGCTGAAAGTGCCATCATCTGCGCGTTGCAGATTGACAGAGACGGCGGGTTCAAATGAGGCAGTATGGGCTACAAAATCAGCAGCCACCGGCAATTCGCGACCACCACGGTCTACCAGGGTGGCCAGCATGATGCGGGCCGGGCGGCCATAATCAAATAATTCATTGATGGCGGCGCGGGTGGTGCGGCCCGTGTACAACACGTCATCTACCAGGATGATTTGCGCGCCATCGACATCGAAAGGAATTTGCGTAGGTTTGACTTCGGCATGCAGGCCCTTGGCGGCATAGTCGTCGCGGTAAAAGGACACATCGATGAGGCCCGCTTTATTCGGCAAGCCCAGGTCTTGCACCAGCCGCTCGGCTATCCAGGCGCCGCCTGAGTAAATGCCAACGATGGCCAGTTTATCTTGTGCCAGCGCATGTGGTCTGATTTGCTCCAGTAACTGCTGATACAAGACTTCTGCATCAAGCGGGGCAGCATTGGTGGTCGTGGTAGTCATGGCGTTTCGTCAAAATATTGTTGCAGAATAAGGGCAGCCGCATCGTCGTCGATGAACTCGCCACGCGAGCTTGAGAGTACGGCAGAAGAATAGCGTTCATCGACCAGTACGGCGGGTATGTTGAAACGGCCATTAAGCTGGTTGGCAAAGCGCTTGCAGCGCTGTGTCATTTCATTATCGGCACCATCGGGGTGCATGGGCAAACCCACTACACACAGCACGGGCTGCCATTTTTCTATGAGCTTGGTGATGTCGGCAAATTTGCCGTCATTGGTAGGAGCGTGGATGATGCTGAGCGCTTCAGCCTGACGTAAAAAGGTATTGCCAACGGCAACGCCTATGCGCTTTAAACCAAAATCAAAGGCGAGTACCGTACCTTCGCTTGCAGCCATCAGGCATGCCCCGCTTCGGCTGCCAGCATCAATGGATCGATGCCCAACAATTTGATGGCGGCGGCAAAGCGTTCTTCCAGCGGCAAATCGAACAGGATGCGCGCGTCAGCAGCAACTGTCAGCCAGCCATTGGCCAGTATCTCCTGCTCCAGCTGGCCAGCACCCCAGCCAGCATAACCAACACTGATCAGGACTTGCTCAGGCCCGTCACCGGCGGCCACGGCTTCCAGCACATCGCGTGAGGTGGTGAAGGCGATCTCGTCAGTCACTTTTAATGAAGATGAATATTCACCAACAGGGGTATGCAGGACAAAGCCACGGTCATCCTGCACCGGCCCGCCAAATATGACGGGGCGTTTGCCTATGGGATGAGAATCAGGAATGATTTCCAGTTTCAAGTCTATGCGGTCAAACAGGCCAGCCACTGTCAGCTCTATGGGGCGGTTGATGACCATGCCCATGGCACCGCGCGGGCTGTGCTCGCATAGATAAATCACCGTGCCGCCAAAGACGGGATCCATCATGGATGGCATTGCAATCAGGAAATGATTGGTTAAATTCAATTCCAAATTGTTATCGTCTTCGCTTTTCACCTGGAATTTATGTCTGGAAGTCATGGGGGCCGACTGTGTTGCATCGTCGTGCAGATTGGTATGTAGTGATTTTGTTTGCTTCGCCATGGTCACATTTTAGCATTTTTAGCGTGTATTTTCGATGTGTGCTAAGGTGCCACACTGCGTTTTGACCACACTATCAGACAGATCATGCAAGAAAATAAAGCCCATTTCCCTCGCGCGCTGGTCTGGTTCCGCCGCGACCTGCGAAATTTTGATCATGCAGCCCTGTACCATGCCCTGCGGCAAAGTGACGAGATCTACTGCGCTTTTATCTTCGATAAGACAATATTAGACAATTTGCCAGAAAATGACAGGCGGCTGGCCTTTATTCATGAAAGTATTGTTGAACTGGATCAAGAACTACAGCAAATGGGTGGTGGCTTGCTGGTGCGTTATGCCCATGCAGAAACAGCCATACTGCAACTGGCGGCCGAGCTTGGTGTGGATGCCGTGTTCACCAATCATGATTACGAACCACAGGCAGGGATCCGTGATGAGTCTGTCAGGCAAGAATTATCAAAACGAAATTGTGCATTTCTGAGCTTTAAAGACCAGGTCATTTTTGAAAAGGCTGAAGTCTTGTCGCTGGCGAACGCGCCCTTCTCTGTTTTTACACCCTACAAAAATGCCTGGCTGAAAAAATTCCATGCAGAAGGCAGCGACTTTTATTCGCGCTCTTACCCCATAGAAAAATATGCGCACAAGCTGAGCACCATGTCAGCACAAACCATACCGACGCTGGCCGAAATGGGTTTTGCCTTGGCCGCTGAGCGCCGCATGCCAGTCGCCGCCGGCATGTCGGGCGCACGCAGTTTGCTGGAAGACTTTGTCGGCCGCATGAAACTGTATGACCAGTCGCGCGATTTCCCGGCGATCAAGGGACCATCCTATTTGTCAGTCCACCTGCGCTTTGGCACGATATCGATACGGCAACTGGTGCAGGAAGCCGTGCAGCAAATGCGCATATCTGCCAATCGCGGAGCAGAAATCTGGTTGTCTGAACTGGTCTGGCGCGACTTTTATTTCATGATTTTGCATCACCACCCGCACGTGGCAAGCCGCTCGTTCAAGCCAGACTACGATGCCATACTATGGGAAACCGGCCCGCAAGCTGACGCCAACTTCGCCGCCTGGTGCGAAGGCCGCACCGGCTACCCCCTGGTCGATGCCGCCATGCTGCAACTGAACCAGACCGGTTACATGCACAACCGCCTGCGCATGGTCACCGCCTGCTTCCTCATCAAAGACCTCGGCATAGACTGGCGCCGCGGCGAAGCGTATTTCGCCGAACACCTGAACGACTTCGACCTCTCCGCCAACAACGGCGGCTGGCAATGGGCATCCTCATCCGGCTGCGACGCCCAGCCCTACTTCCGCATATTCAATCCCATCACCCAGTCAGAAAAATTTGATGCTGATGGCAAGTTCATCAAACGCTACCTGCCGCAATTATCAAAACTGGATAAGCGCAGCATCCATGCACCATGGAAAACTGCACCGCTATTGCTGGAACAGGCTGGGATTAAGATAGGCAGGGATTATCCGTTCCCACTCGTCGAACATGACGTGGCGCGCAAGCAAACATTGACGCGGTATGCGGTGGTGAAGAAAGTGGCTGCTCATAATGAGGATGAGTGACGCTTAAAAGTTTGAAGAACCAGTGCTGATAGCAATGTGTTGATGTGGTTTTGACGTTGCTTTTGACGTTGCTTTTGACGTTGCCGTTGGTTTTGACTTTGCCGTTGCAGTTGTATCTGCTTTTGATTTTTGCAGTTCCCATGTGTAGACACCGTTTGTGCGGTACAGAAAATGGAAAAAGAAAGGCCGATGTTTGAGCCGCAGGCGAGTTTTCGGACTTTCCCATTTTTCTGCACTGCACAAATGGGAACCCCGCAGGGGCGGTTACGCCTGGGTCGCCTTTTTGGCTTACCTTTTTGGCGAAGCAAAAAGGTAAGTAGCCGCCGGTCTACCACCGGCCTGCAATCGTAATCAACGAATGCAGGTATTCAAAAATGTGCACCAGTAAATCAATGTACGGCCTGCTATGGACGCCGCTGGATTCCTGCCTACGCAGGAATGACGACATTTAGTTTACGGTGATTCAGCCGATGTGTATTAGCGGTCACATAAAGCTAAAAGCAAAACAAAAAAGCAGAGATCACTCTCTGCTTTTTGAGCAACTTAAATCTACAGCAGGCTTACACAATCACCGCTGCATCTTTACCCAGGAACCCCATAATCGCCCCCAACAAATCATCCTCACGATAAGGCTTACCAAAGTACTCATTCACGCCGAGTTCTTTCGCATAGTTCCTATGCTTATCCGCAGTACGCGAAGTAATCATGATGATAGGGATATGGCTGGTACGTGAATCGCTGCGTACGTTACGGGTCAGATCGAAGCCATCCATGCGTGGCATTTCGATATCGACCAGCATCACGTCTGGTGTGACGGACTGCAACTGCTCCAGCGCATCAATACCGTCTTTTGCCAGGATGACCTGATAACCTTCACGTGTCAGTAAACGCTGGGTCACGCGGCGTACGGTCAGGGAGTCATCGACTACCATGACAGTATGCTGGGTACGCAAGCCCTGTACTGGCTGGGCTTTGGTTTCAGCCACTTCCGTTGCTGCATGCAGGTTGGCAACCGCGCCCATTTCAGGAGTGGCTTCTGTACCCAGTTGCTGCAGACGCGCATGTTCATGTTCCATGCGTTGTGCCAGCGGTACCGGGTTCAGGATCAGAACGATTTCACCGGAACCGAGTACGGTCGCGCCGGCGATACCTGTCATACGTGCCAGTTGCGGGCCGATGTTTTTAACAACCACCTCGCGGTTACCCAGAACGTCATCGACGTGAATCGCAACACGCTCGCCACCGCTCTTCATGATCAGCAACGGGCTGTATTGTTGTGTCATCGGCGTGGCATCGTCCTGGCCCAGCATGGAGGACAGGTAGTACAAGGTCACACGCTGACCTTGCCACATGACTGCGCCTTCGTTGTAGGCATTGGCCAGGGCATTTGATTTCAGTTGCTGTACTTGCTCGACCAGAACGGAAGGTACGGCAAATGTACGGCCACCAGAACTCAGCAACACGACCTGCGTCACTGCCAGCGTCAAAGGCAGGCGAATAGTAAATTCAGCGCCCTTGCCTTCATTGCTGATGACTTCAACACGACCACCCAGCGATGCAGCTTCAGAACGGACCACGTCCATACCTACACCACGACCGGCGAGTTCAGTAATTTCAGTCGCTGTCGAGAAACCAGGTTCGAAAATCATATTGGCTGTTTCCAGCTCATTAGGATGATCTTCATTAGAAATCAAGCCGACAGAGAGCGCTTTTTCGCGAATGCGGGTCAGGTTCAAGCCCTGTCCGTCATCGCTGAAGCGGATCACAACTTCATTACCTTCCTGACGGATTTCGATCAGCAATTCACCGGTTTCTTCTTTGCCGTGATTGCGCCTGTTTTCACGGCTTTCAATACCGTGGACAATCGCATTACGCAGCAAATGCTCGAAAGGCCCTGCCATTTTTTCAAGAACGCCCCTATCCATCTCTACCGTTGCACCGCGAATATCCAGATTCACGCGCTTGTCGACTTCTTTGGAAGTCTGGCGGGTCACGCGATACAGACGCTCGGAAATACTGGCGAAAGGAATCATACGTACGCGCATCAAATCCTGTTGCAAGTCACGTGTCAAACGCGCTTGTACCAGCAAGTCATTGGATGCACCGTCAATAGTACGGGTCAAGTTGGTTTGTACGGTAGCAACGTCGCTGACGCTTTCGGCCATCATGCGCGTCAGTTCTTGCAAGCGGGTGAAGCGGTCAAATTCAAGTGGATCAAATTCACGGTCGCCAGAATGCGCCATACGTGAGGTGATCTGGGTCTCGGCCTGAATCTCTACTTCACGCAACTGATCGCGCAGACGGTTGACGTTCTCTGTCAACTCACTGAGGGATGAGCGCAAGGTGCTGACTTCATTTTCCAGACGTGAACGCGAGATGGAAACTTCACCGGCCTGGTTAACCAGACGGTCAAGAATGTCGGCACGCACACGCACCAGGGTGGCTGGCGTATTGGCTGCTACTGCAACTGGTGCAGCAACTTCCCTGGCCGGTATGGCGCGGGTCATGAGCGGCACAACAGGTGTCAGGTTCACCAATTCATTGATGACCACTGGCGCATCTGTATTAGTAGCCGCCATTTGTTCCTGGAACTGATCCAGTTCTTGGGCAGCAGTCAGCGGTGCATCAGCTTGTGCCGGGGTTGCATGTGCTTCAGGATGCAGCAAGCGGTCAAACATGTGCATGCTGTGATCGTGACGTGCCAGCAAATCATCCAGCAGTGATACGCGGACCGCGCTACCGCCATGCATCAGAGTTTCGATGCGTGATTCCATATCATGAATGTGCTGACCCAGCGCCATGGCACCAGCCATACGTGCACTACCCTTGATGGTGTGCATGATACGGGCAATGGATTGCGGTGCTGCCATGTCGTCTGGCTTTTCCTGCCAGGTACGCAACAACTGACCGACCATAGGCAGCAAGTCATTACCTTCTTCTATGAAGACAGGTAACAAGTCCATATCCAGATCATCGCGGATCTGCACAGTACCATCACTGGTCTGAGCTGCATATTCAACAACCGCAGGCTGGGCCACCGGAGTAGCGGCGGCCGGCGCTGCTACTTCAACTATTTCTGGTTCAGCAGCTGGTTCAGCCTCAACGACAGGTGCAAGCTCGGCATGTGCTTCCACTGGATGAATATCATCCATGGCATCCAGCATGATAGAGCCGATGCGGTCAGTAATGGTTTCTGCAGGAGCTTCTGGTTCTGGCAAAGCTTCGGCAACAACGATTTCTGCTTCCTGCGGCAAATCGGCAATCAATTCTTCAGGCAATGCGTCTTCGAGAACAGGCAAAGCCTCCAGCACGTCTGCATCATCCAGATTGATTTCTGCTTCAGACAAAGTTTCTGTGACTACTGGGATATCAGCAGTTACTTCAGCAGCGGTTACTTCAGCAGCTATTACCTCGTCAGCTATTACTTCGGCAGTTTTTACTTCTTCCGCTGGCGAGGCTGCCAATTCGTGCGTATCAACAGCTTCGGCCAGTTCACTGACTTCAAGTGCAGGCAAACTTTCCAGCGTATCTGCAGTCAAGGCTTCCGCTGCGATCAGATCGACAGGTTGCAGCTCTTCTGACAAAGTGACCGGATCAAGTTTTTCATTTGTGGATGTGATGAATTCTTCATCTGCTCCAGCGTTGGAACGCTCGATGACGACTTGCAACAAATGCTCAAGCTGACGAATTTCTTCAGGTGCGGATGCCGCCATTTCTGACAAGGCAAATTTTTGCAGCATGCGTTTGGCAGAATCCAGAGAACGATCCAGTACATCGTATTCTGATTCCAGCAGTACGACAGGATGACGTTCCAGTCTCTGCAAGACAAATTCCAGGCTATGCGCCAGTTCCTGCAAAGGCTTGAGGCCTACAGTTGCAGAACTACCGGCCAGAGAATGGCTGGCATGGATGGCATGCGTAGAAACGTGGCGATGTGGCTCATGTCTCCATTCAGCGAAATCCTGTACCAGGAAACGGACGATTTCATCAGTTTCTGCCATGTAAATGGAATACAGCGGCAAGCTGATTTCTATATCGCCGATGCGCTTGATGTTGTCGTCCACACTAGGTGCAGGCGCTGACAAGTCAGGGAAATCGATGATTTTTGCAGTCGCAATTTCTGCAGCTTCTGGTACTTCCTGTGTTTTTGCGGCTTCTTCGCTGGCAGCAATCTCAACTGGCAAGGCTGCTTCAGTCAACTCATCCGCCATAGCGAGATCAGATACCAGGCTATCAAGGCTTGCGTCCACAGACTCTGCTTCTGCTACAGGCAGTTTTGTCTCTGCCAGCGCCGTCAATTCTATGGCTTCTGGCAATTCCAGCGTCGGGATATCTGCGACTGTTTCAGTCAGAACTTCCAGCGGAGTTTCTTCTGTTAAGGCTGAAGAGACGAGAATTTCTTCTTGTACAGCTTCCAGCGGCAAATCAGCCACCAGTTCTTCAGCTTCCGGAACTGGCATATCTTCTGCCGCAACAGCCACTTCCAGCGCACGATCAAGCGGCAAGCTGGTTTCTGGCAAAACTGATTCTTCGGCCAGGGAAGGAGCATCCAGTGTCAGCTCAGGCAAGCTGGCGAATACAGGTGCAACTGCAATCACTTCCGCAGCAGGCTCAGGTACTTCGACAGGTTCACTTGCTGCCGGTACTTCTGCTACGGCAGGTGCTTCGACATTCACCATCTCTACTGGTGTAAACTCAAATGCGTCGAATTCGGAAGAAGCATCTGCAGTCACCGGAGCAAGCGCTTCCGCAGTTGTATCTTCAACGACAGGAGTAGCGACGGCCTCAATTTCAAGAGTTTCTGGCAAGGCCGCTGCTTCAACCTCTTCAAGCACCGGAGCAGCAAGGACGGGCTCAACTACCGGGGCGGTAACTACTTCAGGAATGTCCTGATAATCTTCGCCGGCTTTGACACGTTCAGCAGCAGCGATAATGGCTTTGCCAGTGCGTGAAGAAACGCCGTTCTGCTTCAATTCACCGACCCACTCTACCATTTCACGCGCAGTGCGTTCCAGCAGGGCATACAGGTTTTCATCACCACTGCGAGAATCAGACAGCCACAGGTTCATGACCTGCTCTATACTCCAGGCGGCTTCACCAAATACCATCAGGCCAACCATACGGCCACTGCCTTTGAGGGTATGGAAGGAACGGCGCAAACTGGTCAGGTATTCCTGGTTATTGGTATCTTTTCTGGACAGCGGCAAGGTGGTCTGGACATACTCCAGCACCTCATCAGCTTCCATGAGGAAAATTTCCAGCAATTCAGCGTCAATGGCATCATCGCCATCAGGAATATCCTGGGCTGGTGCAGATGCGGCGACTGTTTCGGCTGGTGGTGTCGTGACGATTTCCTGCAAGGCACCCGAGCCACTTGCAGCATCAGTTTGTGCCAGCAGGGCGATGGCAGATTTGGCACGTTCCGACGCAGCAGTATCGTCCAGCAAAATAGCGACTGAACGCTCTGATTCCAGCGAGCTTTTCAGTTGTGCTTGCAAGCCTGCGTCTTCTGGGGTTTCAGCAAGCGATGCAGCCAAACGGGCAGACTCTTGCTGTTGCTGAGCCAGTTCCTGCTCGGCGGTCTGCAATACGGCGACCTTGGGTTCCTGACCATGTGCTTCGTCACCAGGCAAATGTATGTCTGCGCTAGGCAACAATTCTTTGCTTGCCTGGGCTTCCAGCAAATTGGAACGGAACAAGCCTGCTTCTTTGTCGAAGCTGAATTTCTTTTTCGCGGTATCTGGCTGAGATTGCAGAGTCTCGATGAAGAACGACAGCGCACCTATGTTTTGCGCCACGTTTTCATGAGAGGCAGCTTGCGCAACCGGGTCAACTGCATCTTCTTCTTTGAAGCCGCTGATCATCTGACGGGTATGCTCTACTGCAGCCATCGCATCGTCCTGATCCAGCATGGCCAGGGCACCACCGATCTGATGCAGATTGCCATCGATAGGTTTCAGGGTTTCTTTGTCAGCAGGATTGCGGAAATACTCATCCAGCACTTTTTCTATATGGCGCAGGCTGGATTGCATTTCAGCAACCAGTACACCCATGGTCTGACGCTGCTGTGCTTCACGGGAAATCTCACCCATCCAACTGGCCTGGGTTTGTGGTGTTTCACCTGACACGACAGATAACAGACGGGTGGTAATTTCTTCAGCACGCTCGGCAAAATGCGCGGGCAGGCGCGTTATGTGATCAAGTGCATGCTCAACAAACAGCAAGCTGGTTGCCAGTTCTATACCCAGTTTGCTGCCATCGGGCGAATGCGCGACACTGCGGGCAATACCGTTCAATTCGCGCAGGAGTTTTGCCAGTGCGGGAGCATTCAGACCTGCGCCGGTATCGGCCAGGTCGGTCATTTTTTGTGAGAATTTTTCTGCCAGGCCAGTTTCGCCATTGGCTATCCTGCCCCACAGATTTTTGACAGCCGACAATTGTTCTTTTGCCGTTGTCAGTGCACCTGCAGTGATCTGACCATAATTTTTTTTGTCGTAATCAAGCGGCACCGTATCGTCCAGCTGGTAAGCCTTGCGTACCCTGGTGACAAAAGGGGAAGGATTTTCAACTTGAGCCAGGAAAAACAGGGCATCGCGCAACAGACGTTCCGGGATGGTACTGACACCTTCTACCAGACGACGGATTTGCAGATTGATGCGGCCAAATATCTGTTTGACATATTGCTGGTTGTCGATGGAACCATGACCTACGGCTTCAACAAAAGCACGCATGACGACCCAGAAAGCCTTGGCTTGTGAGTTGGTCTGGCCATTTTCGATTTCCGCAATCATGTCATGCATGGATTGCGTGGCGGCGCGTTGTTGTTCTTTGTCCTTGCTAGTCAATACCGTCAGCAATAGCTTTTCGAAACGCTGGCGCAAGCCGGTATAACTGATTGCCACAGCCTTGCTGCTGACGGCCAGTTCAGGTATTTGCTCTTTGGCGGACAGGGACGGGAAAAACAAGTCGGCCGGATGTATTCTCTCGGCACCCTTGAGTTCCAGCAGGGCTCGGTAATACGGAAACAGGCGTACCGGCTGGTGCAGCGAACCAGACAGCAAGTCTTCCAGATAGCGCAAGACCGCATGGAAGGCATCGACGATGACTTCGACATTCGCTTGTGTCATTTCAAGCTGCCCACTTTGCAGGCGCTCGAGCAATTCTTCTATGGTTTCTGTAACGATGGATACACCATCGATATCAACGATCTGCAAGGCACCATGGGCCTGATGCAGATAGCTTTTTGCATGCAATAAAGTGGTGGGACGGGTTTCAGTGTCCTGGCCAAGTGCGTCCGTCAGCATCTTGCCAGCGTTCGTGATTGCTTCCCGCACTTCTCCCATCACCCAGGATAGCGGCCCGATGTCGAACTGTTCCTGTGGGAGATCTGGCGATTTTGATAAATCGGATGTCATGCGTACTCCGCAAACTCAAGGGCAATGGACCGCAGTCCATTGCCGTGCAAATATGATAGGGTTGCAGCTAGTGGGCTGTAACAGTGAAAGCGCAAGTGAAAGACATGTGCCCGGCGAATCAGGGCTAGGAGCAAAACACAGCGATAGCGGGGCTATCGCGAGTATTTGCAACGCAGTCCTGGTCGGCGCGCACATGGCAGGCACTTCGCTTTTCACTGTTACAGTCCACTCTCACAACCGGGGCGTGAAAATCAGGCGGCAACCCGGAACCGTGACACAGAGTTCTTGAGTTCTTCCGCAAGCATGGACAATTCTTTAATGGAAACCGCAGTTTGCTGCGTACCATGCTGCGTTTGCTCGGTGATGGTCAAAATGTGCTGAATATTTTGCGCAACGCCGTTGGCTGAGGTAGCTTGTTGTTCCGTCGCCAGCGAGATACCTTGAATCAGTTCCGCCAGACGGTTGGAAACGCTACGGATTTCAGACAGCGCCGTACCGGCCGCATCTGACAGTTTTGCTCCCTCGACCACACCCTGCGTGGATTTTTCCATCGCGGCAACCGCGTCATGGGTATCTGTTTGAATCGTACGAACCAGCGCACCAATCTGCTTGGTCGCTTCAGCTGAACGTTCCGCCAGACGCTGAACCTCTTCCGCAACCACCGAGAAGCCTCGACCTGCTTCACCCGCAGATGCCGCCTGAATCGCCGCATTCAGCGCCAGAACGTTGGTTTGTTCGGTAATGTCGGAAATCAGTTCCGTGATCTCACCAATCTCTTGTGAAGACTCACCCAGACGTTTAATACGTTTGGAAGTTTCCTGGATTTGCTCGCGAATCTCGTTCATACCCTTGATGGCGTTTTCCACCGCATGGGCACCTTGCTCTGCCGCAGCAACCGACTGACGCGCAACCAGTGCTGATTCATTCGCAGAGCGGGATACGTCAGTAATTTCAGCCGCCATCGTCAGAACCACCTGACCAGCATCAGAAATCTCGCGTGACTGTTGTTCAGACGCAGTCAACAAATCGCTGGAAATATTCTGCGCTTGTGTAGATGCTGAAGTAACCTGTTCTGCAGTTGCGGTAACACGACCTACCAGGCCGCGCAACTCTTCCACCGTGTAATTAACCGAGTCGGCAATCGCGCCCGTGATATCTTCAGAAACCGTCGCCTGCACAGTCAAGTCACCATCCGCAACCTCTTGCAATTCATTCATCAGTCGCAAAATCGCGGCCTGATTCTGATCGTTCGCAGCTTTCGCTTCTTCTTCCTGTTTCTGCGCTTGCATCATTTGTGCCGCAGCTTCAAGACGACGATCATTCGCTTCTTTAGCGCGGTTACGGCTTTCCTGCAACTGAACGAAACCGATACCTACCGCAGCCAGCAGAGCGAAGAAGGCAGAACCCAACATGGCCCAGAAATAGATACTGGTACCATCTTGTTCAGCCGTATAGGTTTTCTGCAATTTGGACAGTTTGTTTTTGAGATCTTCGTTCTCGTTAAACACCAGCTGTTCGGATTGTTTTGCAGCAATAAAGTTTTGCAGATTGCCCAGAATGCTGGAAACCCATACCTGATATTCAGAGAAGGTTTTTTGCAGCTCAGTGAGTTTGTCGCGAGTATCTGCATCCTTGGTGGCTGTCAGGCGCAATACGTCACTACCTTTCAGGAAACCATCGACCAGA
This sequence comes from Undibacterium sp. GW821-FHT07F11, assembly GCF_059418665.1. Classification (NCBI taxonomy): domain Bacteria; kingdom Pseudomonadati; phylum Pseudomonadota; class Betaproteobacteria; order Burkholderiales; family Oxalobacteraceae; genus Undibacterium; species Undibacterium sp. GW821-FHT07F11. The sequence continues at coordinate 278,183 of NZ_JBWKQH010000005.1, read as the reverse complement.
TCACGGAAAGTATTTGTATCCTTACCCAGCAAGAATGCCGTTTCAGGATTAACACCCTCGGAAGTCAGGAATTCATTCGCACTACGACCCAGACGCTGGGTCAACATGACCAGCTGACCGGCAGCATTAATTTCACGAGCCGAACCGCCGCCCTGTACTTTCAGGGTAGAGATTTGTTCCGTCAATTCCAGCAGGATTGGGGACAGGGCATTCATTTTTTGCAGAGTCTGACCGAAACCCGTCAATTCTTTCTGACGGTTCAAGATTGTTTCCGCAGCCTTATTGGAGTTATTCCAGGCTTTTTGCGCCTCTTTGACGACTGGCTCAAGAGTAGAGTCAGCACGTTTGACGACACGCCCCTGGTAAGGACCACCACTCAGCAGAACACTCAAATCGGCATTCAATTCGCTACGGCTGTCCTTGAGCTGTTTAAACGCTTCAACGTTACCCTGAATCGCATTTGGTGCCGCTTTACCGATACGCTGCGAGTGCATCAGCGCCTCACCGGCGATCTGTGCCTGCGTCGATATCAGTGTCGATTGTTCAGAGTTCAGGTACACGGAGACACCACCCAGCAACAGGAAGAATGCCATGGTACCGAGCAAGAAGTTGGTCTGACGACGAACTGACATACCGCCAATGATGGGCAGGCGCATACCGCTGCCCTTTTCCAGCGCGTCACCGATAAAGGTGGCGTCGCCATACGACTCAACTTTTGAAGCAGCAGTTTCTGCCACAACAGGAGTAGCGGCGGCCGCTTCCTGCTCCGGTGTCAGCATTTTTACATTGCTTGCTTCTTCAATTTCAATCGAATCAGCATTCCCGAACGACCTTGCCGAACCTTCTGCTCCGTCAATTTCCGGATTTTCTTTATCTTTGGACAAGAACGGTAGATTAAATGCCATTACTAAGTCTCCTAAACGATTGAAAAGCTGTCAGTACTGCTAGAGTGCACGTACTGACTTAAATACCTATTTGCAAAAAATCCTGGTCCTGTACCAAAGTGGCCAGACTAAGCTCAAACCAGATGTTGCCATCCTTATCCCTGTACTTTTTCCTCAACCAGGCCTTGCTCTCAAACTGATTGTCTTCAAAAGGGATTTCTTCCATCTCTGAAACTGTACGCAAACCTAGAACCTGGGATACCAGCAAACCGCTGTTAAATGCCATGCCGGGAGCAAAAGCAACGATCCGGCATTGTGTATCAAGCTTGGTATTATCCATACCCTGGAAGCGCGGCAAATCGACGACACCAGTTAAATTACCGCGGATATTGGAGAGCCCGATGTACCAATCGCGCGTCAAAGGCACCCTGGTCAGGGTACCTGCACTGACGATTTCTCCGGATTCTCGCAAATCCAGGAGATAACGTCCCTGTCCTATCATAATGCCCAACTGGCTAAGTTTCGTATAGCCACCGCGCTGGGCAGCTTGCATGCGTTCAACCAGCTGCGCCTGAAATTCACGCAAACGGGTACGACGCACGCCCTTTTCAGGTTTGACAACGTCCAGATTTGCTGCAGCAGTTTCACGCACAGTCTGATTCATGAGGCAATCCGAAGATATCTTATTGTTGATACAAGAATTATACTTGTCTATACGGATTAACCGAGGGCAGAAATCTTCGCCAGCAGTTCTGCCGGATCAATAGGCTTCACCAGGTAATCACGGGCACCCTGACGCAAACCCCAGATACGGTCAGTTTCCTGATTTTTGCTGGTGCAGATGATCACGGGAACGTCTTGCGTATCAGGATCTTTGGCGATCGCGCGGGTAATCTGGAAACCATTTTGCCCAGGCATGACCACGTCCATCAAGATCAACTGTGGTTTATCAGCCTTGATTTTGCTCAGGGCTTCTTCACCGTTTTCAGCTGTTGATACTGAAAAACCATTTTTCACCAATACGTCGGTCAGGAAATAGCGTTCTGTTGGAGAATCGTCTACTACCAGAATTTTTTGAATGGCCATCTTGTTTTACCTCACATTAACTAACTTAACTATATAAATCTAGGTCGCCGAAGTGTAATTTCTTACTGTTTTCAGCAGACTATCCTTTGTAAAAGGCTTGGTCAGATACTCATCAGAGCCGACCATCGCACCGCGGGCACGGTCAAATAAACCGTCCTTAGAAGACAACATGATTACCGGTGTGTCCCGGAATTTCGCACTTTTTTTAATCAAAGCGCAAGTTTGATATCCATCCAGCCTTGGCATGAGGATATCGCAAAAAATCAGGTCTGGATGAGAATCGTTAATCTTGGCGAGTGCGTCAAAGCCATCTTCAGCCAACACTATTTTGTATCCGGCTTGCCCAAGAAAAATCTCGGCCGAACGGCGTATGGTGCTGCTATCGTCAATCACCATGATTTTCAAGTTCTCGTTGCCTGTCAACGTTGACATAAAATCATCTCTTCCCGGCAGTATTAAGGTTACATATCACTGTAACAAAAAATCGCACATTTGCGCTTTTTTTCCTTGAATAAACATATTAAGCAACATCAAAATCGACAAATCGATCAGATTGCCACCATTTCGAAGTCTTCTTTCCGTGCGCCGCATTCGGGACAGGTCCAGTTCATGGGAACATCTTCCCATTTGGTACCGGCCGGAATCCCGTCTTCAGGTGAACCTTGCTCTTCATCATATACCCAACCGCAAATCAAGCACATCCACGCCTTGAAAACTACCTTTTCCGTTACCGTATCAGTCACGACTAAAACCCTTCAATCAAGTAAAATATTGAAACTGCTGCAAATATTCTATTTGCAATGTGTTACTAATGGCATTTGCGCGAGTAATTTAAGTCCTCACGAAGTCAGCTATATTAATCTACCCAACGTGCAAAACCAAATTTCTCCACTAATACTTAGCTTTGGCGCATCAGATCCTGTTGCTGCCACTGGCATCCATGCTGATCTGGCATCGTTTGCGGCCATGGGCTGTTATGGCTTACCCGTTATCACCGCCATTTTAACTGGTGATACGTCGCAAATCGATGATTTACATCCACTTGATGGAGATTTAGTCGACGAACAGGCCCGCACCGTGCTGGAAGACATGCCTGTGCTGGCCTTTAAAGTAGGCCAGGCAGGCAGTGTCGAGAATGTCACCGTCATCGCCGAGATCGTTTCAGACTATCCAGAACTGCCGTTGGTACTCGACCCCTTCAATGCTGCCCTGACAGAACAAGGCCCTGAAGCCGAAGACCTGGTACTGGCGATCCGTGAATTGCTGATACCCCAGGCCAGCCTGCTCATGATCTCGGCAGTAGAACTGTCGCGCCTGGCAGAAACCTGGAAGGAGAGCGCTGAGGCTGAAGCTGAACCTGAAACCGAAGATCTGGCCGCCGATACCATGACGCTGATCGAATCCGGCTGCGAGTATATATTAGTCACGGGCACTTCGGGTGAAACTGGTGAAGTGGTTAACACTTTATATAATGAATCCGGTGTAGTCAGGCGCGATACCTGGCAACGCCTGCCAGGCTCGCATGCGGGCGCAGGCTCTACCCTGTCCGCGGCAATTGCTGCACTGCTGGCGAATGGGCTGGAAATCCCGGAAGCTGTATTGGAAGCCCAGGAGTTTACCCACGCTGCCTTAAGCCATGCGCAAAGACTGGGCATGGGCAGGCTGATACCGGACCGTTATTTCTGGGCCAGAGAAACCAGTTAGAACCTGTGCCCCTCTTATATATAAATATAAGTCCTTATTTATAGAGCACCTGATTTTTTACTCTATCTCATTTGCATCATCACTTACTGAAGCTCCATCATGACCGATAAAAACGACATCCTGTTTGCCCGCGCCCAAAAGACCACGCCTGGTGGCGTGAATTCTCCTGTGCGCGCCTTTCGCTCCGTTGGTGGTACGCCGCGTTTCATTACGCGCGCCGCTGGCCCTTATTTTTGGGATGCAGAAGACAAACGCTATATCGATTACATAGGTTCCTGGGGGCCGGCCATCGTTGGCCATGCCCATCCTGAAGTCATCAGTGCAGTGCAGGAAGCAGCCGCCCGCGGCCTGAGCTTTGGCGCACCGACCGAAGGTGAAATCGAGATGGCAGAAGAAATCTGTAAACTCGTGCCCAGCATAGAACAAGTACGCCTGGTGTCCAGCGGCACAGAAGCCACCATGAGTGCCTTGCGCCTGGCGCGTGGCGCCACCAAGCGTGACAAGATCATCAAGTTTGAAGGTTGTTACCACGGCCATGCAGATTCTTTACTGGTCAAGGCTGGCAGTGGCTTGCTGACATTTGGCAACCCGACTTCTGCCGGTGTACCGGAAGACTTCAGTAAACACACCCTGGTGCTTGACTATAATAATTGCGAGCAGTTGGAAGAGGTGTTCAAGTCCATCGGCGACCAGATCGCTTGCGTAATCGTTGAACCGGTGGCTGGCAACATGAACCTGATCCGTGCAACGCAAGAATTCATCAACACCATGCGCAAGCTGTGTACTGCACATGGCAGCATCTTGATTTTTGATGAAGTGATGTGTGGCTTCCGTGTAGGCCTGCATGGTGCGCAGGCATTGTATGGCGTGCAGGCTGACCTGACTTGCCTGGGCAAGGTCATCGGTGGTGGTTTGCCGGTAGCAGCCTTTGGTGGTCGCGCCGATTTGATGGGGCACATGGCACCTTTGGGTGGCGTCTATCAGGCTGGCACTTTGTCAGGCAACCCGGTCGCCGTGGCAGCGGGCATGACCACTCTGAAAATTATCCAGCAGGCAGGCTTTTATGAAAACCTGACAGCACAAACCCGCAAACTGGTAGATGGTCTGAGCGCCGCCGCCAAAGCTGCAGGCATCACCTTTTGCGCAGATGCGGTTGGCGGCATGTTTGGCCTGTATTTTGCAAATGAAGTACCAAGTTCTTATGCCGCCATGATGGTCAGTGACAAGGAAAGATTCAATCGTTTCTTCCACCTGATGCTGGACCAGGGCGTCTACCTGGCACCATCGGCATTTGAAGCTGGCTTCGTTTCTGCACAACATGATGATGCCATCATTGCCGATACGATTGCTGCGGCTGAAAAAGCTTTCGCGCAGCTCTGATACTCGGGCCATCAGAAACCATATAAATAAGGGAGCTTGCAAATCAAGCTCCCTTATATATTAGTATGTTCAATTCTTCGATCTGAAATCCACCTGTCCTGGCCGTCCCGGCAAATTCAAATTCGCATGCGGCACCGGCGTCTGGCTGATGATTTTGCCGCGGCGCAGCACGTGGGTGCGGGTGGCACGCAAACGTATTGCTTCCACCGGGTCGCTGGCATCGAGTATCACCAGGTCGGCATTGCAACCCACGTCCAGCCCATACCCTTCCAGGCCCAGTATGCGCGCTGGTGCAGTCGTCACTGCCTGGAAACACTGGCGCATGGCATCTTGCCCCGTCATCTGTGCCACGTGCAGACCCATTTGTGCGACTTCCAGCATGTCACCAGAACCCAGGCTATACCAGGGGTCCATCACGCAGTCATGGCCGAAGGCGACTTCTATGCCAGCGGCCAGCATCTCCGGCACGCGCGTCATGCCACGACGCTTGGGATAAGTATCGTGACGGCCTTGTAGCGTAATATTAATGAGGGGATTGGCAATGGCAGCCACGCCAGCTTCACGTATCAATGGCAATAATTTACTGACATAGTAATTGTCCATGGAATGCATGGAGGTCAGGTGAGAACCTGCCACCCTCCCCTGCATACCCAGCCTGTGCGTGTGATACGCCAGGGTTTCTATATGGCGCGACAAAGGGTCATCCGATTCATCACAATGCATGTCGACTCGCAGGCCTTTGTCTGCAGCAAACTCGCACAGCAGGCGTACCGATTCTGCGCCATCAGCCATGGTGCGTTCAAAATGCGGTATGCCGCCGACCACGTCCACACCCATGGCGATGGAACGCTTGAGATTATCCATGGCCGTGGCGCTGCGCAAGATGCCATCTTGCGGGAATGCCACCAGTTGCAAATCCAGATAAGGCGCAACGCGGCGTTTCACTTCCAGCAAGGCTTCCACCGCCAGCAAACGGTCATCACAGATGTCAACATGTGAACGCACTGCCAGCAAACCCCGCCCCACTGCCCAGTCGCAATAACGCATGGCCCGCTCGACCAGCGCTTCCTGTGTCAATATCGGTTTCAGTTCGCCCCACAAGGCTATGCCTTCGAGCAAAGTGCCGGACTGGTTAACCCGCGGCAAACCATAGCTGAGCACTGCATCCATATGGAAGTGGGCATCGACAAATGGCGGTGTCACCAGGTTGCCATTAGCATTGATTTCTTCTGCCGCACTAACAGCCAAAGCGACATCAGCAGCGCTGATGCGGCCATCCTGGATGGCGATATCGATACCCTTGCGCCCATCTGGCAAACTGGCATTGCGAATGACAAGATCGTTCATCAGAAATCCCTCTATATTATTAGTACACAATAGTTATTACAGAAAATATGCGCCACCGGCCTCATCCTGCGTCATAATCTTGGCACAGAAAGGCAGGAATCTTATGGCAACAATGAAGCAAGTCGCAGAGAAAGCCCGGGTTTCAACGACCACGGTTTCTCACGTCATCAATAATACCCGTGTCGTCAGTGAAGATGCGCGTGAGCGTGTGCTGGCCGTGATACAGGAATTGCGCTATATTCCCAGCGCGGTTGCCCGCAGCCTCAAGAACGACCGCACCCACACCCTGGGCATGATGATACCGAATAATTCCAATCCCTATTTTGCAGAAATCATACAGGGGATAGAAGACGCTTCATTCAAGCTGGGCTATAACATTATCCTGTGCAACTCCTACGATGACCCAAAGAAGCAGGCTGCCTATATCCGCGTGCTGATGGAAAAACGTATCGATGGCCTGATCCTGGTGTCATCCGGTTCAGATGAAGAACTGACGCAATTACTGGCTGACGAAGGCATACCCAAGGTGCTGGTGGATCGCGAAGTATCGGGTGTGGTGGCAGACTTTATTGAAGCTGACCATGAACAGGGTGGTTATGAAGCAACCCGTTATCTGATAGGACTTGGTCACAAGCGTATTGCCTGCGTTGCCGGACCCGATATCCTGCTACCCAGCGGCGACCGCGTCACCGGCTACCGCCGCGCCTTGCAGGAAGCAGGGCTGGAGTTCAACAGCGCATATCTGCTGCATGCTGACTTTACCAGCCAGGGTGGTTTTAACGCTTTCCAGCAATTACTGGCGCTGCCCCAGCGGCCTACGGCGATTTTTGCTAGTAATGATTTGATGGCGATAGGTGGCATCAGGGCAGCCAATGAAGCTGGCATCAAGATACCGGAAGCCTTGTCCGTTATTGGTTACGATGATATTGCCCTGGCTTCTTTCAGCACCCCGCCATTGACGACGATAGCGCAGCCCAAACAGGCCATAGGTAATCTGACGGCACAGATACTGGTCAACCGCATTGTCGACCCGGAGGCGCCCTTAAGGCGCGAAATGTTGAAGTCGCAACTGGTGATACGGCAATCGACAGCCCGCATGGGCAGCGCTGAATAAAGCTAAGAGATAGAGTTAATCAAAACCTGCAACAAGATCAAAATAATCAAGGGGGAAAAGTCAAGGCCACCGATTGCAGGAATCAGCTTCCTTACTGGCCTCAGGATGGGCTCGTTCAAAGCCCGGACAAAAGGTGCAAAAGGTGCGCTTGGGTTTACCCAGCTAAACAGCACCTCCAGCAAGAGCAAGGCCATGACCTCATAAATTATCCATTGCGCCATCATGATCCCCGCCACGATGAAAACCTGCTCAATCATGAATATGGGTAGCGCCAGCCAGACTATAAAGCCTGCAGTAACCAGAGCAACCAGCATGGCGCCTATCAGTGTCGCCCAGTCATAACCGGCAAACCCGGGAATGATGCGGCGGATAGGATGCACCAGCCAGTCTGTTAATTTAAAAATTGCCTGCGCCAGTGCTGCAGGAGGCCGTATCCGCTGTGCCTGCATCCAGAAACGCAGTAACAAAAAGCCGGCAAATACACCCGTGACAGCTTTGATAACATAAATTAAATTATTCAGTAACACGACGCACCCTTAAAAAAAACCCACTGCATGACGAATCAGACAGTGGGTATTGTGCCTGAATAAAACCAGGCCACCAAGCATATCAAAGATTATGCCGGGCGATTACCAGTTGGGAAAGGCCATGCTGCATTTGGACTTACAACGGTTTTTGCATCAGGTGTCGCTGGTTTTGCTGGAGCGGCCTTTTTTGCGGCTGGCTTAGCCGCGGCTTTTTTTGCGACTGGCTTCGCTGCTGCTGGCTTTGCAGCGGCAGGTTTAGCTGCTGCTTTCGCTGCTGGCTTGGCTGCTGCTTTTTTTGCGACTGGTTTAGCTGCTGCTTTAGCCGCTGGCTTTGCTGCTGTCTTAGTTGCTTTAGCTGCTGGCTTTGCTGCCGCTTTAGCCGCTGGCTTTGCTGCTGCCTTAGTTGCTTTAGCTGCTGGCTTTGCTGCTGCTTTTTTTGCTACTGGCTTAGCTGCCTTAGCTGCTGGTTTAGCTGCTGCTTTTTTTGCTGCTGGCTTAGCTGCTGCTTTAGCTGCTGGCTTTGCTGCGGCTTTTTTCGCTGCTGGCTTAGCTGCCTTAGCTGCTGGTTTAGCTGCTGCTTTTTTTGCTGCTGGCTTAGCTGCTGCTTTCTTAGCGACTGGTTTAGCTGCCTTGGCTGCTTTTGCTGCTGGTTTAGCTGCTGCTTTTGCTGCTGGCTTTGCCGCTGCTTTTTTCGCTACTGGCTTTGCTGCTTTAGCTGCTGGTTTAGCTGCTGCTTTTTTAGCGGCTGGTTTAGCTGCCTTGGCTGCTGGTTTTGCTGCAGCTTTTGCTGCTGGCTTGGCGGCTGCCTTAGTTGCTTTAGCTGCTGGTTTAGCTGCTGCTTTTTTAGCGGCTGGTTTAGCTGCCTTGGCTGCCGGTTTAGCTGCAGCTTTTGCTGCTGGCTTCGCGGCTGCTTTTGCTGCTGGTTTAGCTGCTACTTTTTTAGCTGCGGCTTTTTTTGCAGCAGGCTTCTTCGCTGCTACTGGTTCGTCCGGGGACGGTTGTGGTGCTGTTGCCATTTTGTTTCTCCTTCGATTGATGGAAAAAATCAGATAAAAATTAAATCCGCTCGATCCATTCAAGCGGATTATTCATCGGCACAAACATGATCGCTGTTTGCGCTAATGAATTCTGCACCGGCCGAACTGCTCCATCCCCTCTATTGATGGGGCGCTTCAGCCATCATGGTTCGCTTTAGAACCTGTTTATGATCTTAAGCGCGGGCGTGACCGGGGATCATGCGCTGCTCAAAATGCTCATGTACTGGAGTACATTCCGCTCTTTGCGCTGCGTTTTTGTCACCCTGACCCCGCTGACACTCGCTACAGACCATAAATAGGTTCCATGCCGGCTCCTGGCCTGGCGGCAAACCCAAAAAACGCCTGCATTAGCTACAGACGTCGGTATTCTTTTGTGAAACACAAAGACCAATAGCCACAATACCCAGTGTAGCCAGGTATTGCGGCACTAACAGTTCAAAACAATGTTGTCTATGACTGTCCATTCAGTTTGGTGAGGCCTCTCGCGTTTTACATCTTGTGCAAATCATGAGCAATCCCGGGGGACACTGACAGCTTGCGGCGTTTCCTGATTTAATGATTTCTTGTGACTGCCTTTTCTATCTGGGGTCTTGCAAACCCAAATTCAACATCACATTAAAAACTTCAATCAACCTGCTCGCACTACTTGATCAGAAATCCCTGATCCGGATTTTGGCGTTCGCTGTCTTCAGCGCTTATTCCCAGTTGAGGGCTCCGCCAGTTTGATACTCAATCACACGTGTCTCAAAAAAGTTGCGCTCTTTTTTCAGGTCTATCATTTCACTCATCCAAGGGAAAGGATTTTCTTCCTGAGGGAACAGCGCTTCAAGACCGATTTGTTGTGCGCGGCGATTTGCAATGAACCGTAAATAACCTTTGAACATTGGCGCATTCAAACCGAGCACTCCACGCGGCATTGTATCCTCTGCGTAACGATATTCCAACTCCACAGCACGCAAAAACAACGATTTAATTTCATCACGAAATGCTGGCGTCCACAAATGCGGATTTTCCATCTTAATTGTATTGATTAAATCGATTCCGAAATTGCAGTGCATCGATTCATCGCGCAAGATGTATTGATATTGTTCAGCCGCGCCCATCATTTTATTTTGACGGCCAAGCGCCAGAATTTGTGTGAAGCCGACATAGAAAAACAGGCCTTCCATCAGGCAGGCAAATACGATCAGTGACTTGAGCAAAGTCTGGTCTGCCTCGGTTGTGCCAGTCTTGAATTCAGGGTTGGTCAGCACGTCAATAAAAGGAATCAGGAACTGGTCCTTGTCACGGATAGAGTCAACTTCATTGTAGGCATTGAAGATTTCTGCCTCATCCAGACCCAGCGATTCAACGATGTATTGATAAGCGTGAGTATGGATAGCTTCTTCAAACGCCTGGCGCAACAAGTACTGACGGCATTCAGGTGCCGTGATGTGGCGGTAAGTACCGAGTACGATATTGTTGGCGGCCAGAGAATCAGCGGTCACGAAAAACCCCAGATTACGTTTCACCAGGCGGCGCTCATCTTCCGTCAGACCATTCGGGTCTTTCCAGAGTTCAATATCGCGTTGCATATTGATCTCTTGCGGCATCCAGTGATTGGCGCAACCTGCCAGATATTTATCCCAGGCCCATTTGTATTTGAAAGGGACTAACTGATTGACGTCAGTGGTGCCGTTGATGATGCGCTTGTCGGCAGCATTGACACGCCTTGTCACTTCGCCGCTGGCGGTGGCTGCAGGCGTTGGCGCAGCAACTGGTTTGTTGACCAGGGCAGGATTGAGGGCGACTTCCTGTGTTTGCAAACGTGCTTGCAAATCCATGCCGCTGACTGGTGCACCTGATGGGGCACCGGACGGAGCACTCATTGGACGCGCTGCCGGGGTTGCTGGACTGGTCGGCTGAACTTCATCATCCCAAGATAACATTATTAATTCCTTACTTTTTGTAACAGCTTATTTTTTCGGGGAAGAAGCCAGGCTTCTTCCCGCAACGTTCAGGCCATCAGGTCTTGCGGCCTGGCTTGCGCATTGTCATAAAACTTTATGACAATGATTGAACACTTATTGGCAGGCTTCGCACTCTTCAAAACCGGCATCTCCTGGACGCAACATGCAGGCCGGGCCATCGGTTTCCTGTGCTGCTGCGGTGATGCCAGCAGACGCTGCACCATAACCACCGCCGTTGCCATCGACTCCCACCGCATTCAATGCACCAGTTTTGCTGGTGGATTTTTCAGTGTGTGTCGCACCAATGGTACGCAGGTAGTAAGTAGTTTTCAAACCACGCAACCATGCCAGTTTATAAGTCTCATCCAGTTTTTTACCGGATGCACCTGCCATATAGATGTTCAGGGATTGTGCCTGATCTATCCATTTTTGACGACGCGCAGCCGCCTCAACCAGCCAGGATGGACTGATTTCAAATGCAGTCGCATACAGTGCACGCAGATCTTCCGGGATGCGGTCAATGCGGGCCAGACTGCCGTCAAAGTACTTCAGGTCAGAGATCATGACTTCATCCCACATGCCGCGGTCTTTCAGATCGCGCACCAGATGTTCATTGATCTCGGTAAATTCACCGGACAGATTCGACTTCACATACAGGTTCTGATAAGTCGGTTCGATACAGGCCGCTACACCAATAATGTTAGAAATTGTTGCAGTCGGCGCAATCGCCACGCAATTGGAATTGCGCATGCCAAATTTCTTGATGCGGTCACGCAGTGGGTACCAATCCAGCGTTTCTGAGAAGTCAGCTTCCAGATAACCGCCGCGTTCTTCGGCCAGCATCTTCAGGGAATCTTGCGGCAGGATGCCACGGTCCCACAAAGAGCCAGGATAAGAACTGTAACGGCCACGTTCTTCAGCCAGTTCAGTCGATGCCCAATAAGCGTAGTAGCAGACGGCTTCCATGGAAGTATCAGCGAACTGTACGGCATCCATCGATGCATAAGGGATGCGCATCATGTGCAGGCAATCCTGGAAACCCATGATACCCAGACCGACAGGACGGTGACGCAGATTGGAATCGCGTGCCTTCTTCACTGCATAGTAGTTGATGTCGATGACGTTATCCAGCATACGCATCGCTGTACGCACAGTTTTTTGTAATTTAATGTGATCCAGCTTGCCGTCTTTCATGTGGGCAGGCATGTTGACCGAACCCAGATTACATACCGCGATCTCGCTGTCGTTAGTGTTCAGGGTAATTTCTGTACACAAGTTGGAGCTGTGGACCACGCCGACGTGCTGTTGTGGCGAGCGGATATTGCAAGGATCTTTGAAGGTGATCCATGGATGGCCAGTTTCAAACAGCATGGACAGCATCTTGCGCCACAAGTCCAGCGCCGGGATTTTTTTGGACAAGGTCAGTTCGCCATTGGCAGCTTTTGCTTCATAAGCGACATAAGCCTGTTCGAAAGCCTTACCAAATTTATCATGCAGGTCAGGTACATCGGATGGGGAGAACAAGGTCCAGTCACCTTTTTCCATGACACGCTTCATGAACAGGTCAGGAATCCAGTTCGATGTATTCATGTCATGCGTACGGCGGCGGTCATCGCCGGTGTTTTTACGCAGGTCGAGGAATTCTTCGATATCCATGTGCCAGGTTTCCAGGTAGGCGCACACTGCACCTTTGCGTTTACCGCCCTGGTTAACGGCCACAGCCGTGTCGTTGACGACTTTCAGGAACGGGACAACCCCCTGAGATTTGCCATTGGTACCTTTGATATGCGCGCCGAGCGAGCGGACTGGTGTCCAGTCATTACCCAGGCCACCGGCATATTTTGCCAGCAGTGCATTTTCCTTGATGGCTTCGTAGATACCATCGAGGTCATCGGCAACTGTCGTCAGGTAGCAAGAGGACAGTTGTGAACGTTGCGTGCCGGAATTGAACAGGGTCGGTGTCGAGCTCATGAAATCAAAGCTGGACAACAGATTGTAAAATTCTATCGCGCGGGTTTCACGATCGATTTCATTCAACGACAAACCCATGGCGACGCGCATGTAGAAAGCCTGAGGCATTTCTATGCGGGTACCGCGTACGTGCAGGAAGTAACGGTCATACAAAGTTTGCAGACCGATATAACCAAATTGCAGATCGCGGTCAGCAACCAGGGCATTCGCCAGTTTCTTCAAATCAAACTGACCCAGTTTGGCATCCAGCAAATCTGCTTCGATACCCTTCTTGATGAATTTCGGGAAGTATTCGAGGTATTCTGCGGCGGCATCCTGTTGCACCACTTCTTTGCCAAACACTTCTTTACGGACTGTATGCAAGAGCAAACGTGCGGTGACCTGGCTGTAGGCCGGTTCTTTTTCCATCAGCGCGCGGGCGGCCAGGATGGCGGACTTGTACAATTCTTCTACCGGTACACCGTCGTACAGGTTTTTCAAAGTCTCAGCCAGAATCGCATCAGGATCAGCCAGCTTGTCCAGACCCAGGCAGGCAGCGGCGATCATCTTGCGCACTTCTGCCACATCCAGCGGACGGGACTGACCATCAACGATGACGTGCAATTGTGGTGCAACGGCTTCAGCATGTCCAGGCGCATCATTCACGCGACGGCGTTCTTCCATGCGTTTGGCGCGGTACAGGACATAAGAACGGGCGACATCATGTTCACCTGAGCGCATCAGCGCCAGCTCAACCTGGTCTTGCACATCTTCTATATGGAAAGTACCACCAGCAGGCTGGCGGCGCAACAAGGCTGCAACTACGCTGGCTGTCAGTTGTTCTACCAGTTCACGCACCCGGGCGGACTCTGCACCATGTCCACCATTCACTGCCAGAAACGCCTTGGTCATGGCGATGGCGATTTTGGATGGTTCGAAGCCAACCACCGAACCATTACGGCGAATGATGCGGTATTCGCTATAACTATTCAGGCTATTGGTGGCAGGTGTTGCTGCCATGTTCAAAACCGATCCCAGTTCTGGTTTGGACGTAGTAGATGTTTCAATAGAAGAGTGCATTGATCCTCCGGATGCGGTGTTATTTTTTGCCAGCAAAGTTGAAGAAAGACGACTTTGCCGGACATGGGTTAAACAGTGAAGCGACTAGGTAGTTAAGCAGGCAAGACACAATAAGGCTCACAGCCGGATGCAGCGAAAATTCGCCAAATCCGGTTTATTTTGTTTACATCAAACACAAATTCAATTGCAAAACATGAGGGAAATTGAAGCAAGGCAAGAAAACAAACAAATTCTTAAAACCACTACATCTAGTGCGCTAATTTTTATTTGCCCTAATTCTAGTGCTGCATCAAACGATATGCAACCGCTTTTTATTTAATTAATTGAATTATTTTTTCTGTAAATATGTGTACGAGGTGTTGACTTTCGCAAAGCACAGAAATGCGTAAGTTCAGCCGAGAGCGGCCACTAACGTGCAAATACATGCTAGGAGCAGGGTCTTGCAAGCCCATGACGAATGCACACAAAAAGGAAATAAGAAAGTGAGGCAATAAGATCAATGAAGCGAGGACGATGATGGTCTTGCGGCTAAGACTATCCCGCGCAAGTGGGTGCATGAGAAGTCAGGCACATGCGGCCTGACTCGTCATCAAAGATAGAAACAGGTAAATGATTATTCCTGTATCTTCAGTTTCTGTATCTGATAACGCAGTTGGCGGAAGCTCACACCCAGCAACTCTGCCGCCTGGGTGCGGTTGTTGCGGGTCTGGTGCAAAGCACGACGTATCATTTCGCGCTCTACGTTTTCCAGATAATCGGGAAGTGAACAGGGCAAGCTCGGCGCTGAAAATACATCCAGCCCGGCAACAGGTAGGGCAACTGGCGCAACATGCCCGTTATTAATGACTACCTCGGTAGGCACCGGCTGCACGATGGGTAAGTCAGGCATTTTTCTGGTGCCGCGCAAAGCCAGGTCGGTTACTTCGATGCAGCCATCGTTAGCAAATGCAACGGCACGTTCCAGTATGTTTTCCAGCTCGCGCACATTGCCGGGAAAATCGTAACTGATCAGGGCATCGATTGCCTCGACTGACATATTAATATCATTGCCAGTCAGTTTTTTCAGGATATTGCTCGAGAGTTCGACGATATCTTCCAGCCGTTCGCGCAAAGGTGGCAAGTGTAATTCGATGACATTGAGGCGATAATATAAATCTTGCCGGAAGCGCCCTTCTTCTACACAGATAGCCAGATTCTGGTGGGTAGCACTAATAATACGTACATCTACCGCTTCTTCCACGGTAGCCCCCACCTTGCGCACCCGTCTTTCCTGTATGGCACGCAATAACTTGACTTGCATGGGTAGAGGCAGGTCAGCCACTTCATCGAGCATCAGGGTACCGCCATTGGCGGCCTGAAAAAAACCTTCCCTGTCATCAGCAGCGCCGGTAAATGCCCCTTTTCTATAGCCAAAAAATTCGGCCTCCATCAAAGTCTCGGGAATCGCACCGCAATTGACGGCAATAAAGGGCTTGTCAGACCTGGCACTACTGGTATGTATTTCCCGGGCGGCCAGTTCCTTGCCGCTACCAGACTCACCAGTAATGATGACAGGCGCCATGCTACGTGCCAGACGACTGATCTGCGCCCTCACTTCTTGCATGCCTTGCGACTGGCCTATCATGAAAGAGTTGGCAGGGATGCTCAACTTTTCCGGCGTCGTCAGTTGTACTTTTTGAACCTCATTGGTTTGCAGCGCAGACCTGACCAGCTTACGCAACTGATCCAGGGCAACCGGCTTGGAGACATAATCGAAAGCACCAGCCTTTAAGGCAACCACGGCATTGTCGGCACTGCCGAAAGCAGTAATCACGGCGATAGGCGTATTCTTATAGAGGGCATTCACTTCCTGCACCAGTTCCATGCCAGAACCATCAGGCAGGCGCATGTCTGTCAATACCAGAGCATAGCTGCGCTTGCTCAGATGGGCACGTGCCAATGCCAGGGTTTCTGCACTGTCTACATCCAGCCCCATTTTGATGAGCGTAATCTCCAGCAATTCGCGCAGATGCGCCTCATCATCCACTACCAGGATGCGAGGACAGACCACAACTTCATTCATACTCATGCACTATATCCAGAGAAATTAATTACAAAACGCCCGCTGGGCTCGCTCTTGCCTTCTTCGGTTTCTTCAACGCGATATTCATAATCAAGCAAAGCATGGTTATTCAAACACAACTCCCTTGCCATATACAAGCCAAGACCGGTACCCATACGCGATGTAGTATAAAACGGCTCAAACAGATGGGAGCGGACTTCGTAAGGAATTGCCGGACCGTCATCTTGTATATGCAACTCTTGCCGGCCGCTACTATTAATATAGGCAAACAGTTTGATACTACCCGTTTGCCCGCTGGCATAGCGTATTGCATTCGACAAAAGATTTAACACCACTTCACGCAAATGACTGGGATCAAAGTTCACCAGGAAGTTCTTGTCTTTAACGACGACAATAAAGTTGGTAGGCAAATTGCGGGTTTCTACAAAATCCCTGACCATTTCTTCAATCTGGTCCATAACCTGATAAGGCTCCACATCCGATTGTGCCTTGCGTGAGAGCTTCAGGATATCTTCTATGAGCTGATTCAAACGTGCCACATTATCATCAACAATCTTCAGCAGGCGTTGTGCCTGCTTGTTTTCCTGGCCGGGATGACCCAGGTCTTCATTCAATAGTGAGGCGGCATAAGAAATTGATGACAGCGGATTACGCACCTCATGGGCGATACTGGCCGTCAGGCGTCCCATGGAAGCCAGCTTCAGTTGCTGCGCCTGATTTTCTATATCTGATACATCTTGCATGAAGATGATGGTATAGCTGCCATTACGTTCCTTGAGGCCACCCGCATTGACCCCCTTGATTGCGACAAAGCGCAGTTTCAGATGCGTCACAAAGTGTGGGCGCTCACGCTCCGTACGTTCCCTGGTGGCAGTATCGGCTGCCATTTCGCCCAGTTCCGGCTTAGGATCATCGAGATAACAGCGTATGGAAACGAAGGAAATTTCTTCTTCTTTGCGACGGTCAGGCAGACTGGGACGCGCCTGCATATTATTGAGCACTTCAACAATCGGACGTAAAGCCGCAATGCTGCCCAACTCTACCCCTATCATTTCCTTGCTCAGATTCCCCCCCAGCATACGTGCTGCAGCGGGATTGATTTCAAACATGCTGCCGTTTTGGTCCAGCACCAAAATGCCATCACCCATGTCGGCAATCACCAGTTGGTTGATGGCTTGCTGTATGGCCAGCGCATTACCGCGCTGCACTGCCAGTTGCTCCTGATTGATGAGATTGTGCGCCAGCCGGTTGACCACAGACACCACAGCAAAATAGGCTGCGCCATATAAGCCTGATTGCGAAAAGGGTGCCCCGTCTGCCAGTTGCAGATAATGATAAACACTCTCTCCCAATAAAAACAGGACGACGATGGAAGTAAAAAAGAAAGACCAGAGCAGGGGGCTCAGTATCGCTGCACCTGCCAGCGGGAACAAATACAGGATACCCAGGCCGCTCTTGTTACCACCACTCGCCAGATACATGGTTGAAATGATGATGATGTCCAGCAGTATCTGGGTGCTCAGTTGCCACATGAAACGGCGTGGGTACAGTTGCTTGAGCACCACAAAGCCTATGGCCACTGACAAATAAATCAGGCCTATGTCCCGACCGAACAAAGGTTCACTGGTCCAGATATCTTTGCCACTGCGCAAACTCAGCAAGATCAGCAAACTGGCGGCCACCACAATGCGTGAAGCATTCAGCGTTTGCAGTGAACGCCAGAAAGAATGCGATGGCTCAGATGCTGCTGCGCGGTTTTCAGGCATCAGCAGGGTGTCGTCAGGCAGGCTCATGCAAGGTCAGCATGCTCTTGACTGCAGTACACTTGCCCGCCACGTTGCACGGCTTCTGATGCTGGCAAATAAATCTGGCAATGCGCGCAACAGACCATGGTTTCGGCTGATTCAGTATTCCGTGGTCCAGCATTTTCCGGGCCTGCAGGGCTTCCCGGATACCCGCTACTACCAGACCCGGCACTGGGTGGCTGCATTTTCTTTTTCAAGGCCAGGATGATCAGGACCAGCAAGCC
This sequence comes from Undibacterium sp. GW821-FHT07F11, assembly GCF_059418665.1. Classification (NCBI taxonomy): domain Bacteria; kingdom Pseudomonadati; phylum Pseudomonadota; class Betaproteobacteria; order Burkholderiales; family Oxalobacteraceae; genus Undibacterium; species Undibacterium sp. GW821-FHT07F11. The sequence goes on along the minus strand of NZ_JBWKQH010000005.1, from coordinate 260,034 downwards.
TAACCAGAACAGGATTCTCATGACAGGCTCCTGTGCAACAAGACTTCCAGCACGAAGCGGCTACCGACATAGGCCAGCAACAAGGTGATAAAGCCTGACAGGGTGAAACTCAATACCGTCTTGCCACGCCAGCCACGCCAGTAGCGCCCTGTCAACAAAATGGCAAACAAGAGCCAGGACAAGAGTGAAAGCAGGGTCTTGTGATCCCATTTGAAGGCGACGCCCAGTACCTGTTCTGAAAATATCACGCCCGACAAAACAGTCAGTGTCAATAAGACAAAACCAAGCAGCACAAAACGAAACAGTATCTTTTCCATGGTCAGCAATGCTGGCAGTCTGTCTATCAAGGCATTCAGCCATTCCGCCTTCTGAGCTGTGCGCAATTGATGCAAGTGCTTGTCTTGCACCGTCATGACGACTGCATGAAAAGCCGCTATCGTCAGCGTGCTATAGGCCAGCATGGCAATCACCACATGCCAGGGGAACATGGCAGTCTTGCCAGCCAGAGCAATCAGGCTACCAGGGAAGAAACTGGGCAGGACAGCCATCATGGCAGCATTCGGCATCAGCAACAGGCGCAAACCGTCAAGAGAGGCATTGCGGTTTTCCAGCCAGCACACAAAGACCGAGACCCATAGCGCAGCTGACAACATGACAGCAAAGCCTACCCTGAGCGCATGGTCAGGAAAAATAGTCAGCCATAAAGCCACGCCATGCGTCAGCCAGGCCAGTGCACTGACGACATTCGTGAGCGTCAGCCAGCGTCCTGGCAGGACTATGCTCAATATATATAAGGCAGCGGCAAGAAATGATAGATAGATTTGCATGGGACAAGTTTACACCATGTCGCCTGAAAAGTTGGATTATGCATGTTCAGCAGTTTCCACAGGCCCGCTCTATCCTGTCACCGGATTGATCGGCGATAAAGTTTTTTGATATTTTTTGATCTTGTCGTACAGGGTTTTCTTGGGGATGCCCAATGATTCCGCTGCTGCAGCCACATTACTGGCATTCTTTTCGAGCGCAGCCTGTATCAGGCTGGCTTCATACACATCCAGTTTTTCAGGCAGGCTGGAGGCAGCAGCTGATTGGGTTTGTTCACTTTGCAAAGCTGGCAGATCAGCAAATTCAGCCACACCCAGCACCAGTTGATCAGCAAAATTGCGCAACTCACGCACATTACCCTGCCAGTCAGCCTGCATCCAGTGCTGCATTTGTGCGGCTGACCAGGCTGGCACCTGCTTTTGATAACGCAGGGCCGCCCTTTGTACAAAATACGAGAGCAATAAGGGAATATCTTCACGCCGCTCATTCAATCTTGGTAAATGCATGCTGATGACACTGAGGCGGTAATACAAGTCTTCGCGGAACTGTCCTTGCGCGCTGAGCTTGAGCAAATCCACTTTTGTTGCGGCAATAATGCGGCAATCCAGCGCGATTGATTGATTACCCCCCAACCTTTCCAGACTGCGTTCTTGCAAAACCCTGAGCAGTTTGATTTGCAGGTTCAGCGGCATACTTTCAATTTCATCAAGAAATACCGTGCCACCATGCGCATACTCCAGCTTGCCTATACGGCGTTTCTGGGCGCTGGTAAAGGCACCGGCTTCATGACCAAAGATTTCGCTCTCGAATACAGATTCAGGCAGGGCACCACAATTGATGGCCACAAATTCGCCTTTACAGCCACTGGCCAGATGCAATTGTCGCGCCACCACTTCCTTGCCGGAACCGGTCGCGCCATTGATCAATACATCGACCTGGGTTGGCCCTATGCTTTGTATGAATTTCCTGACTTTTTCTATTTGCGGGCTTTGGCCTATCAAATCTGGCGTCGCGGAATGATTTAGCCAGGACAATTTGAGCTTGCGGTTTTCCATGACCAGCCGCCGCTTTTCCTGGGCGCGCAGGCAGGCATCGAGCAATCTTTCAGCCGCAAAAGGTTTTTCCAAAAAATCATAAGCGCCGTGGCGCATGGCCTCCACCGCCATGCTGACATCGCCATGGCCGGTGATGATGATGACGGGCAGTTCGGCATCGATGGCCCGCACCTTTTCCAGAACCTCCAGTCCTGACTTGCCGGGCAGGCGTACGTCAGTAACAATAATGCCGGCATAGCCATCCTTGATATAGGCATCTGCCAGCTCTGCACTGGCACAGGCCTGCACCTCAAAACCACCGAGCTCCAGCGTCTGGGTCGTTGCCAGGCGCACTGCCTGTTCATCCTCTATTAATATAGCGAGCATTTGAGTCATACTGTTTCCTTACTATATGCAGTCATGCGCGATCAGCCAGCGGGATGCAGACTGTAAATTCAGCACCACCGTCTGGACGGTTATTCGCTACCAGGCTGCCATTCATTGCCTGCACGATGGAAGAAGAGATCGCCAGCCCCAGGCCCAATCCTTGGCCAATTTCCTTGGTGGTAAAAAACGGTTCAAACAAATGACCGGCGACATGCTCGGGTATGCCAGTACCACTGTCGGCAATTGTGATCCTTGCCATCCCCTGCTCACTACCAAGTCTGACATCGACTTCCTTGACACGGCTATTTTCTACTGCATCCAGCGCATTGCGTATCAGGTTGATCAAGACTTGTTCTATCCTGACGGTGTCACCCAGCACCTTGACAGCTTCGGCAACATACACTTGCAGGATAACGCCGCGCCTGTCGGTCTCGCTGCGCAACAAGCTGACAGCAGACTGGATAGCTGTCTGCACATCCACTTCGGCAATCGCATTCGGACTTTTTCTGGCGAAACCTTTTAGCTGAGCAATGATGCTGCCCATGCGTTCGCTGGCATGACTGATATGTTCAAGGTTGGCCAAAGCCTGCTCTGCCTTGCCCCGGCTCATGAAGGTGATGGCATTGTCGGCAAAGGCACGTATCGCAGTCAGTGGCTGGTTCAATTCATGGGTAATGCCGGTGGCCATCTGCCCCAGCATGGCGAGTTTGCCCGCCTGTACCATTTCATTCTGGGTAGATCGCAACAGGGTTTCGGTCTGTTTGAGTGTCAGGTAACGGCTTTCAAGTTCTGCATTCGCCTGTGTCAATTGCCTGGTGCGTTCAGCGATGTGCAGCTCCAGCTCGTCTGCCGCTTTTTTCAAAGCGCGTTGTGCCAGCCTCCCTTCTTCCAGCCTGCGGCGGCGCTGGTCAAGTACAGCGGCAAAAGCCAGCGTTATCCCCAATATCAGGGCAACTACCAAGGCTGATTGCAAACCCGTCCGCATGACTTTACCCTGATCGGGGAACAACATTAACTGCCAATTCAGGCGCCCTATCTGCCTTTGCAAATATTCGTCATACCCTTTTTTTTCTGCCAGCGGCAATTTGGCAATTGCATCTATATGCTTGCCACCATATTGCAAAGTCGCTTTCAGGTCTTGCTGCACGGCCGGCGTCAGCGTTTGCAGGCTATGATATTTCCAGGATGCGCGATTACTTAAAAACACCACTCCATGTCTGTCGCTGAGTGCAATAGGTTCTTCGCTGCTGCGCCAGGCTTGCTCAAATTCATTCAGGATGATCTTGACGGCAATCACTCCTATCGGTGCCTGCGTCCCGCGCTTGCTACCGGGTGGATAGACAGGCTGGGAAATAAAATAGCCAGGAATATTTGTGGTGTTGCCTATTGCATAAAAATGTCCGGGCTTGACCTGTTTCAAGGCTTCAGAAAAGTAGGGTCTGAAGGCAAAATTCTGCCCCAGATAACTTTGCTCAGTATTCCAGTTGCTGGCGGCGATGGTATTGCCTTGCACATCCATGAGGTAGATTGCAGCAACTTTGGCTTGCTCAGCCAACTCTTGCAAACTCAGGTTCAGAGCCTGTATCTGACTGGCATCGCCCTTTTGCTGCAAGGCTTCTGCCGTCAGCGGCAAATAAGAAATGGCGAAGGGCAGGGTTTCATAACGCTCCAGCACAGACTCAATATCAAGGGCAATGATCTGTAACTGCCGGTCACCAGCCTGACGGCTGTTGTCCCTGGCGATGCTGACAGCCACAAAATAGCTGGCGACCACCAGTGCGATGCTCGCCGCTGCAACGCAGATAAAAACCAGGCGCCGCCCACGGGCATTTTCGGTAGGCGGCGCCGTCACAAGTTTTTACTTATAAATACCGCAGTTGATAACAATGTCTTCATACTTTTCAAAGTACATGGATTTTTGTTCTATCTGTTTAGAGACAGGGTTGACGAACTTATAGTCTTGCCAACCCTTGCCCTTGGTTTTGGCAAGCTCCATACGCTCACGCACAAACAGCTTGCCATCGGCATCTTTTAAATCCATGAGGTCCTTGCCCTGCATCTTGGCATTCGCGCCGTGAGCCAGATTCTTGCCATTCATATCATTGATCGTGACATACAGGTCGCGGTCACGGAAAGGGCCTTGCAGATTATTGACATCAGCAAAAGTCTTGTCCCTGCCATTCGCCTTGATACTGGCAATCACTTTTTGCACCATGGCGACGGCCTCGGGGGCCGTGCCATGGGTGCTTTGCGCCTGACTGGACGCGCCCAGCAAGAAAACCAATCCCGCTACTACAATTCGTGCGAATTTCAGCATGATGTCTCTCCTTATGTTTTTTATGGGTACGTCCAGTTACTACTTTCTACTTGTTGATCAATCTACTGCCGCCATCTTCAGCTCATCATTATGGTGTCTTTGCTGTTCTTCCATGACCAGTTGTCCCAGTTCTCGCTTCAAGGCATTGAAACCCGGGTCAGAAGGATCACGTGAGCGTGGCAATTCAACGATCAAATCTTTTTTCACCGTGCCTGGCCGGTAAGTCATGACGACGATACGGTCAGCCAGATAAATTGCCTCTTCTATACTATGGGTAACGAAGATAATGGTTTTTTTCAGTTCTGACCAGATGCGCAGCAACTCGTCCTGCAGATTGCGGCGCGTCAGGGCATCCAATGCACCGAAGGGCTCATCCATTAACATAATAGGCGAATCCAGCGCCAATACACGGGCAATTGCAACGCGCTGCCGCATACCGCCAGACAAATCCTTGGGGAAACGTGCTTTAAAATCGCTCAGACCCAGCATAGCCAGCAGGCTGGCGACACGCTGCTGGATTTCTGCCTTGCCCATGCCCTTGATTTCCAGGCCAAAGGCGATGTTCTGTTCAACCGTCATCCAGGGAAAGAGTGCATATTCCTGAAACACCATGCCACGGTCCGGACCAGGGGCGCTGACTTTCTGCCCATTTGCAATAATATGACCAGAAGTTGGCAAAGAAAAACCGGCAACCGCATTCAGCAAAGTCGACTTGCCGCAGCCTGAAGGACCTAGCAGGCAGACAAACTGGCCTTCCGGTATCTCCAGATTGATATCCCGCAAGGCTACGACTTCTTTATCCGCTGTCTTGAAAATCTTATTCACAGCTTCAATTTTAATATGGGTAGGGTTCATCTCAGTTCTCCAGTCCACGGTGCCAGCGCAGCAAATAATTATTCAGTTTATTCATCGCGATATCGATCATCAAGCCAAGAAGTCCTATGCTGTACATTCCCGCAATAATTTTTGAGGTCCAAAAATATTCACGTGCTTCCAAAATGCGGAACCCAAGTCCATTATTAACAGCAATCATTTCTGAGACGATTACGACAATAAAAGCTGTACCTATACCAATACGCACACCGGATAAAATATAAGGGACGGCAGCTGGCAGCATCACTCTGGTGAACATAGTCATTTGACTTGCCCCCAAGTTGCGGGCAGCCCTGATATAGATACCATCAACATGACGAACGCCAGCGATGGTATTCATCAAAACTGGGAAAAATGCGCCCAGCGCAATGAGAAAAATAGCTGGGGCATTTCCCAAACCAAACCACAAAATCGCCAAAGGAATGAAGGCAATCGGTGGTATTGGACGATGCAACTGAACCAAAGGATTCAGCAGCGTATACACAAACTGATTTGCCCCCATGAAAAGGCCTAGAGGTAAGGCCAGACCAGCACCAATCAGAAACCCCACCACGACGCGGTATAAGCTTCCCATGGTATCGCGTACTAGTTCACCTGAAAATATCCATTGCAATATGTTTCCCTGTGCAGCGTCATGAGCCTCTGCCGGAGTTGCATAGGCAATCCATTTTAGTAAAACCTCGCCTGGAGGTGGAAGCATTTGCGGGTTGACCCAGCCATTAGTAGAAAACATATGCCAGATCGCAATCAGAATAACAGGCACAATCAACCCCGCGCCCATTTCACGCCATTTGAATTTCATGATTTTTCCTTCAAGAATTAAGGAGCTGGGTGAGCAGATTTTGCTCAAAAAAGCAGGCTCACCCTTTGCTCAAGCTACAGACTTACCTGATGCTTATTTTATGTTCAAGCTCTTCTTGGCTTGTTCCAGGAGATCGGTTTTTACCCACTCTCTGGCGACTGGCGGCTTGAGCATTTTGCCTACACCGTATTTTTGCATCAGATCAGTAGTGATCTGTATGTGCTCAGCTGTCACGTCATAGGTGTAAGGCGAGTTTTCTATGGCATTGACGAAGTCTTCATGACTGACCTGGCCTTTGAACATGTTTTCACGCACATATTTCTCAGCCAGCTCCTTGTTTTCGATGAAGGTTTTAGTGGCTTCGACAAAGCAGCGCATAAATTTTTCGGCGACCGGACGACGCTCTTTGTAGAACTTCTCAGTCATGACCATGGTGCGCACTGGTTCACCTATCGGTGTGTCATAAGGCTTGATGATTTCATTCCCAAAACCTTTGTTGATGGCCTGGGAAGAATAAGGCTCAGATTGCATGATGGCATCAATATTCTTGCCCAGCAAAGCCTGGTTCAGATCAGGGAAACCGAGGTAAATGATTTGCACGTCCTTGCCTGGCTGATCTGAATACGTCAGACCATGCTGTGACAGTTCGGCTGCCAGCAAGATATCCTGAATACCGCCACGGGTAACGCCAACTTTCTTGCCTTTCAAATCCTTGACCGTCTTCATGCCCAGGTCAGTACGTCCAACCAGGCGTGCACCACCTTTGGCAAAACCGGCCACCAGATAAATCGGTGTACCACTGGCACGGGCAGAAATCACTGCTTCTGAAGACACTGCACCCACATCAAGCTCACCGGCGATGACGGCTTGCATGGCGTCCAGCCCTTTGGCGAATACGCGCTCTTCTACCTTGATACCGCATTTAGGGGCGATTTCCTTGATATAGGACACTGCGCCATAGTGGGCAAATTTCAGATTACCCAAGCGGACAACTTCTTCGGCCTGGGCTGCGCTGGCGAATAATCCTGAAGTAATAACAGTGGCAAGCAAAATCTTTTTGAACATCTTTGTCTCCTGAGTTTTGATTTGATTTTTTCCTACACGTACTGATTAGCAGATATTGTGCCAGCATCAGGATTTTAGTAAACAACTGATTTCATTCAAGTTTTTATACGGACTTGCCAGACTCGATGCGAAAACCCGGATTATGTCCACCGCACGTTCCGTGTTTTCGCACTGGCTTGTTAACATGAACTAGCGCAAAAATTTACCGTCACGACCTATCATCGTCAAATCCACAAACTCACTACCGCTATGATCTCGTTCGCCATAAGTTACTGTAATACCGCCCAGATCCACCTTGTGCATGGATTCCAGTGCACGGATGAGGCCTTCGCGCGTGAGCCCCTTGCCTGCCCGTTTCAAACCTTCTACTAATAATTTGGCAGAGACAAAGCCCTCCATCGCGGCATACGAAGGTGCCACACCATTTTCTTTGGCAATGGTCTTGAACTCCTGCCCCAGGGTACTTGAGACCAGGTGAGGTGCCGGCATGATCTGCGAGACCATGATGCCAGTCGCTACCGGCCCAAGAGAATCGATAAAGGATTGCGAAGCATTATTCGACAAGGTCATGATTTGTATGCTGCTGCCTTTGGCACGCAAGCCACGGATAATTTCTGACACCGTGGTGGCTGAGCCCACAATGATCAGCGCCTTGGCTGGCGATTTGACAACCTCATCAATCGCCTTGGCCACATCCGGCTTTGCCCTGTCATACTTGCTGATCAGAGAGGGTTTTAATTTGAAGCTGTCCATCGCACTGGTAAAACCCGCCAGGCCGTCACTGCCAAAAGTATCATCGACATGCACGATGGCGATATCTTTCAAGCCTATGGTGGAAAACTGTTCCACAGCTTTTTGAACTTCATCCTGATACTTGGCCCTGACATTGAAGACATAGCGGTTAACCGGGTTATGGAACACTGCCGCACCGGTACTCGGTGCCACCAGTGGCACTTTGCTGGACGCCAGGATGGGCAGGATGGCCTGGGTATGCGGTGTACCACGGGACTGGAACAGGGCAAAGACATGGTCTTTCTTGATCAGCGCCTCAGCGTTGGTGGCGGCGATGGCGGGGTCGAACTTGTCATCAACGATATGCAGTTCTATCTTGCGGCCATGCACGCCACCATTCTTGTTGATCTGGTTGAAATAAGCCGCAGCTCCGGCATTCATTTCTTTGACTGGCCCGGCAATCTGCCCTGTCAGCCCCACGGTTTGTCCTATTAATATGCTATTGTCAGTGACGCCTTCCTCTGCCAGGCTATAGCCGGACGAAGCAATCAGGGTGCACAGGGTAAGTATGCGTGGCAAGCGCCAGGCACGATGAAGTCGTCTCATGATTGTCTCCAGATTATTGAGCGTCTATTTTTGAACCGGCGACAAAATCAGACTGACATTGCAGAATGTCCAGCCATCTTTACTTTGTCACAAGCTCTGGGATAGCGCTCTTATTAGCAGACTTCATACCAAGCACGAATGAAGACCCGCACCCTGTTTTTAACTGATTTTTAAAGCAAAATATATCAGTACTATCCCTCATGCGTCTGAAAATCCGCACGGCATTTTGAAATTATTCTGGATTTTCAGAATTTCGCCCGCATCTACTCTGCACATTAGGCGAAATGCCGGACTCTGTCACGGGTTCAGGTAAAATGCCTGCTTGTTGTTATCACTGAGTTGCTACTATCGCCTGTGACAGGCAGCAGTGAACACAGCCCTATTGATTTTTTCTTAACACCCCCTAAGCCAACATGCTCGATAATCTTACCCAGCGCCTAGCCAAAGTCGTCAAGACCATGCGCGGCGAAGCCCGCCTGACTGAATCCAATACCGCTGAGATGTTGCGTGAAGTACGCATGGCTTTGCTGGAGGCCGACGTCGCCCTGCCTGCAGTACGTGAACTGATTGCCCGTGTCAAAGAAAAAGCCATGGGTGAAGAAGTCATTTCTTCCCTGACGCCAGGCCAGGCACTGGTCGGTGTGGTACAGAAAGAACTGGCTACCCTGATGGGTGCCGACCTTGGTGAAGATGCTTCTCAACTGAGTTTTAATTGCCAGCCACCGGCGATCATCCTGATGGCAGGTCTGCAGGGTGCGGGTAAAACCACCACTGTGGGTAAGCTGGCTAAATATCTGCGCGAACAAAAAAAGAAAAAGGTATTAACAGTTTCTGCCGACGTTTACCGTCCCGCCGCAATAGGCCAGTTGCAGACAGTGACATCGCAGGTCGGTGCAGACTTTTTCCCGTCCTTGCCTACCGATAAACCAGTGGACATTGCGCTGGCCGCACTTGATTACGCAAAAAAACATTATCACGATGTGCTGATCATCGATACTGCCGGTCGCCTGGGTATAGATGAAGCGATGATGCAAGAGATTGCTGCCGTCCACGCTGCCGTCAAGCCGATAGAAACCCTGTTCGTGGTCGATGCCATGCTGGGTCAGGATGCCGTGAATACGGCAAAAGCCTTTAATGATGCCCTGCCTTTGACTGGTGTGGTGCTGACCAAGCTTGATGGTGACGCACGCGGTGGTGCCGCCCTGTCAGTACGTCATATCACGGGCAAACCAATCAAGTTTGTCGGTGTTGCTGAAAAACTCGATGGCCTCGAATCCTTCGATGCCACCCGCATGGCCAATCGCATTCTGGGCATGGGTGACATCCTGGCGCTGGTGGAGTCGGCGCAAAAAGGCATGGATGTGGCCGCGGCTCAGGATCTGGCACACAAGATCAAGGATGGCGGCAAGTTCGACATGAATGACTTCAAGATGCAAATTTCGCAGATGAAGAATATGGGTGGCCTGTCTAACCTGATGGATAAATTGCCGGCACAAATGCAGCAGGCAGCCAGCGGTGCCAATATGGATCAGGCTGAAAAACAGGTACGCCGTATGGAAGGCATGATCAATTCCATGACGCCGCAAGAAAGATCCAAGCCAGAATTGATCAAGGCTTCGCGCAAACGCCGTATCGCTGCCGGTGCTGGTGTACAAATACAGGAAGTCAACCGCATGCTTGCGCAGTTTGAGCAAATGCAGTCCATGATGAAGAAATTACGCGGTGGCGGCATGATGAAGATGTTGCGCGGCATGAAGGGCATGATGCCGGGCAAGCGCTAAGTTTTGCCAGATTTTGCTAGAACTCATTTCATAAATAGGGTGAGATGCGTTTGCCTCATAACGTGGGCTGGCAAGGCGGACGAGGCAGTCAATAGCGGTGCTATTGATAACGAGTCCAACGCAGTCCAGCACGCGCTATGAGGCAAACCCTTCGGGAACTGACGATTTGGGCGCATTGCAGCGTTGTGCCCTTTGCTAAGGCAGGAGCCTTAGCTGCAGGTCACGCCTTGCACTGCATCCCAAATCGTCTTGTTCGCACTCATCCTATTTATGAAATGAGTTCTAAATTCCGCTAAATTTTTCTCAGTATTTCTGTTCGCATTTCCCCCTATGGAAAAATGCCGGATAGCAGCCAAAATGGCGCTAATCCGGCATTTTTTTATGCGGAAATCCAACGACAGGCAAATTCCTGCACTTTTTCACTAAAAACCCACAAAAAACACTTGCATCCCTGTAAAAACCGCACCACTATTAGCGATGCGTGAAGTGACGCAATGCAGGAGCTTTTCAAAACGATCAAAGCTCCGTCCACGAAATTTGTGAAGGAGGCTATTTATGGCAACAGCACCAAAGAAACCAGCAGCAAAACCGGCAGCTAAAGCAGCGGCTAAACCAGCAGCTAAACCGGCAGCGAAAGCAGCAGCTCCAAAGGCAGCAGCTAAACCGGCAGCAAAAGCAGCAGCTCCTAAAAAAGCAGCGGCGGCCAAACCAGCAGCAGCACGCAAGCCAAATGCAGCGTTCATGAAACCTATGACTATCTCTCCAGTTCTGGCAGCAGTCATCGGCGCAGCAGCGATTCCTCGTACTGAAGTCACTAAAAAAGTATGGGAATACATCAAGAAACACAAACTGCAAGATGAAGCAAACAAACGCAACATCAACGCGGATGACAAATTGAAAGCCGTTTTCGATGGCAAGAAACAAGTGTCCATGTTTGAAATGACTAAACTCATTTCCGGTCATCTGTCCTGATTTTCAGGAAGAGATTTCCGTAGTTGCTTTGGGAAACTCAAGGGAAGCAGTCAGTCCCATCCCAAACAAAAATGCCCGCATCGCGCGGGCATTTTTGTTTTCTGCCTTTGAATTCGGATTAAAACTTGACGCAAGCCCCAGGCACGGCAGGTTGCTCATTACCCAGAATTTCACCCGGCTTGCGATGCGCGATGCAATAGGTGCCATAAGGCGTCGCTACTTCTGACACTGGCCTGCCATCACCAAGGATCTGCACTTCATGTTTATAGTTTTCACGCATAATGGCAGATGCTGACTTTACCGCCGCACCAAATTTCCCCATCGCCGAAGGCGCTACTTTGGCACTGACCTGATCACGGTACTGAAAATCTTTTTTCAGGCCATTGAAAATCTCTCGCGTATCACGGGTAATGGTAGCTTCTGTTGGGGGACTTGTCCGTTCTTGTTCGACCGAATGAATCGATCCCTGCTTGTCACTGACAGTCGCCTGGTCAGTAACACTGATAGCAGAACTGTGTCGTGGTGCCTGTATGAATTTGCCTTGCCGGGATGGTTCTGCAAAATCCTGTGTTACTGGCAGACGCGGTGTCAGTTTCACTTGCTCAGGCTGTTTCAAAAAAATCAGGCTGCCACTCATTGCCTGAGTCAATTCATCCCTGTGCATCGCTTTCAACTGCGGCCACAGCATATACAAAGCCGCGTGTAACAAGAGGACTCCGAGCAATATACGCCATGCATTCCCTTGAGCAGCCGGGCGATAAGAAACTGCCAGCATGGATCTGCCCTCACCTCAATAACTGCCGCAACTGACAGTTTGTATGCCAGGAGTCCTGGTGATATCTGCGCCGGGCTTGGCACCTATCACACAATATGACCCTGCTGATGTCGTCACCTTGGTCATGGCGGTGCCATCTGACATGGTGATGTTCTGGTAGCTGGTGCCACGTGGGCGGGCAGCAGCTGCGACATTGATGCCGAATTGCACCATGGATGATTTTTCTGGCTTGATATCTGTCAGAATGCGGTTCGGCATTTCGCGCTCCACCTGCTTGATGACTTTGCTGATGTCACGCTGGATGACGACAGGGCTCTCACCAGTCAATGTGGGTGTGCCTGCTTCTGCATTCGCTGCCGGGACAGTGGTGATGCCTGTATCTGCGTTACTGGTAATGGGTATGCTGGGCGTAGCTGGCCCGGCCGGTGTGCGGGGTTTATTTGACACAGGCAATTGACTGGGTGGCAGCAGTGGTTTGGTCGCAGGCACAAACTTCTCAGGCTTGTGTTGTTCTGGTGCTTCCAGCATGCGCACAACAAACGCCAGTGGGGCGCTCGCTTCGTTTTTATGCCTGGTGATACTTGGCCATAATATGATTAACAAGAGGTGGACAAGCAATACCGTCAGCAACAATTGCCAGCGTGAGCGCAATAGTTTACGCCAGTCTGTACTGCCAAATTCTTGGTGGTAATAGAGTGCCTGCATGTCCGGTCTTGGTTTATCCTGAATATGATCGGGCATTTTGGAATGCCCGATCATACTTGACCCGTCATTTATTAAAAGGATAGTTTTACAAGACTTGGAGTAGCGTCAATTGCTACCTGAGCAGCGAGGCCGATTTTACTCAACAAATGAATCAGCCGGTGAATTCCCAGTTCTTCCAGTTGGACAGTACGGCTTTTGGATATTCAGGGCGGCCACGGCTACCATTGTAGCGACCCAGGGCCAGGTAAAGATCACCCTTTTCCATATCTATGTACAGTCGCAAAATCGAGCAGCCATAACGCAGGTTTGTCTGCATCTGAAACAGTTTTTTTGCGTCGCCATCACCAATCACGCGCGACCAGAATGGCATGACCTGCATATAACCGCGCGCACCAACCACAGAAGTCGCATACTTGCGGAAGGCAGACTCTACCTGTATCAAACCCATGACCATGGCAACATCCAGACCAGCTCGCTTGGATTCATACCAGATGGCATCCAGCAATTCCTTGCGGGTCTGCAAATCGGGGATGCGCCGCTTCAGGCGGGTGGCCATCTCCCCCTGCCAGTTGAGGTATTTAATACGTTCTTCGATATTGGCAAACGTAGGTTTAGGTGGCGTGGAATCAGACACAGCTTTGGCCAGCGCAAGACGTACAGAGTCTGCCATGGCTTCTTCTTTTTGATTACCGGCTTGCGCTGGTAACACAGAAACCGCCAGCAGGCAGACAGCCAGATGCAGAGTGGATTTTTTCCACCCTGCATACATCACATGGATCACTTGCATGGCTTGCAGACCAAACTTGCTGCTATCGCTACATCTTCCTTTGCACCAGACGCAAAAGCGCAAGAAAAAATACTTCATCCTGCGGCTTATTTATCAGCCATCTTGGCCTGGATGAAGGCCAGCATCCCGGCCACAGGCACAATGCTGGCTTCAGTATCACGACGGCCCAGATATTCCAGCTTGCCTTCCTTGAGGCCACGGTCACCAATGACGACACGGTGCGGTACGCCTATCAGTTCCCAGTCCGCAAACATGGCACCAGGGCGTTCGCCACGGTCATCCAGTATCACGTCAACACCAGCCGCCAGCAAGGCGTGGTACAGCGATTCAGCCTCGGTCCTGACGGCTTCGCTGCGGTCCATGCCCATAGGGCAGATGACGACCTCAAACGGTGCAATCGCCGTTGGCCAGATAATGCCCTTGTCATCAAAATTCTGTTCTATGGCTGCGCCCAGGATGCGGGTGACGCCTATGCCATAACAACCCATTTGCAGTAATTGTGGCTTGCCGTTTTCATCAAGGAAAGTGGCTTTCATGTCGTCGGAATAGCGGGTGCCGAGCTGGAATACATGGCCAACTTCAATACCGCGCTGGATAGCCAGCACACCTTTGCCATCTGGTGATGGATCACCAGCCACGACATTGCGCAAATCAGCAACTGCTGGCTCAGGCAAATCGCGGCCCCAGTTGGCACCGGTGAAGTGGAAGTCAGTTTCATTCGCGCCACAGACAAAGTCAGCCATGTTGGCAACGGTTCTGTCAGCCACGATATTGACTGGTTTTTGTGTACCTATAGGGCCGAGGTAGCCTGGCTTGGTGCCAAAATGTTCGACAATTTCAGCCTCAGTCGCAAAGCGGTAGTTGGCCATGCCAGCGATCTTGCCTGCCTTGACTTCATTGAGTTCATGGTCACCGCGCAACAGCAGCAGCCAGATTTGTGCTGGCTTGCCGCTGTCTTTTTCTGCATCAACAGCCAGCACGATGGACTTGACCGTGGTTTCCAGCGGAATACCCAACAATTGCGCAACATCTTCACACTTGGCTTTACCAGGCGTGGCAGTCCTGGTCAGCGCGGCAGCAGCGGCTGGGCGGCTGGTTTGTGTCGGCAAAGCTTCTGCTGCTTCCATATTGGCGGCGTAATCAGAAGTCGGGCAATACACCAGCGCGTCTTCACCAGTGTCGGCAATGACGTGGAATTCATGTGAGCCAGAACCACCAATCGCGCCATTATCGGCAGCTACCGCACGGAATTCCAGGCCAAAACGCTGGAAGATACGGGTGTAGGCGTCGTACATGATTTCATAAGACTTTTGCATGCCTTCGACATCGCGGTCAAAGGAATAGGCATCCTTCATGGTGAACTCACGGCCACGCATGAGACCAAAACGTGGACGGCGCTCGTCACGGAACTTGGTCTGGATGTGATAGAAGTTCACCGGCAACTGGCGATAAGAGCGGATTTCTGTGCGTATGACATCCGTGATCGCTTCTTCCGAAGTAGGCTGGATGATGTAATCGCGGCCATGGCGGTCTTTGACGCGCATGAGCTCCGGGCCCATCTTGTCCCAGCGGCCAGTTTCTTGCCAGAGTTCTGCAGGTTGCACGACGGGCATCAGCATTTCTATCGCACCGGCGCGATTCATTTCTTCACGAACAATATTCTCTACTTTGCGGATAATACGCAAGCCCATGGGCATGTAGTTATAGATGCCGGAACCGAGGCGTTTAATCATGCCCGCACGCATCATCAGTTTATGGCTGACGATCTCGGCATCGGCAGGAGCTTCTTTCTGTGTAGAAATAAAAAATCGTGTAGCACGCATGACAGTGATTCTTTTTAAATGGAGGGTTATAATCAACTCAATTTTAAAGGATTAGCTGGCTAATGCGCCCACTCTTTGCACATTTGATGAAGGAAACTGCGATTTGTTCGCCTCCATGGGGGCTGTCCGCTGAAAAAAGCGGTATTTTTCGACGAAACAAACGCTCTCTACGCTATCTATTGCAGGAGCAAGCCGTTTAGCCACAGAAAGTTTTGAGGTTGAACATGCTGGATCGTGAAGGCTTCCGCCCTAACGTTGGCATAATTTTGCTAAACGCCAACAATGAAGTCTGGTGGGGAAAGCGGGTGCGCGAGCACTCCTGGCAATTCCCCCAGGGGGGCATTAAATATGGTGAGTCCCCAGAACAGGCCATGTACCGGGAACTCGAAGAAGAAACCGGCTTACTGCCTGAGCATGTCAAAGTCATAGGTCGTACCCGTGACTGGCTGCGCTATGAAGTGCCGGATCATTTTATCAAGCGTGAAATCCGCGGGCATTATCGCGGGCAAAAACAGATCTGGTTCCTGTTGCGCATGATAGGCCGTGATTGCGATGTCAATCTGCGGGCCAGCACCCATCCTGAATTTGATGCATGGCGCTGGCATGACTATTGGGTACCTCTGGATGTAGTGATTGAATTCAAGCGCGGCGTGTATCAACTGGCCTTGCAGGAATTGTCACGCTATGTGCACCGTACCGAGCATCCCAACTCCAATCGCAGCCGCTATTTGCGTAATCAGCAACAGTCGCAACAATCGCAGCAGTCGCAGCAGTCGCAAAAAAATCAGGATTGCAAGAAAACCGAGCCGGAAGAATCCAAATAATTTATGTTGAATAAAAAATTAGGTCATATCGTCATCATTACCCTCGCCTTGCTGCCAGTCAGCTTTGCCCATGCAGCGGACCTTGAAGAAGATGACAAGGAATGGCATGAAGTCGCGCTGCAATTGCCTGAAGCACCAAAGGCCGAAAATCTCTTGAATTTTTACAAGAGCCCCAGCCAGTCTTTTGCAATTGACACCAAGTCTCTCACCGTAGCAACGGATGGCACCATACGCTACACCTTGGTTGCCACCAGTTCTGGTGGTGCCAAGAACATCAGTTATGAAGGCCTGCGCTGTCAATCGTATGAAGTCAAACTATATGCCTTTGGCCGTCCGGACGGCACCTGGTCGCGTTCGCGCCGCAATCAGTGGGATGCCATCATCAACACTGGCGCCAACAAACAGCATGCTACTTTGTTCTCTGATTATTTTTGCGAAGGCAAAACCATAGCAGGCAAAGCCAGTGTGTTGCTGGACAAGCTGCGCGGGAAAAAGATGTCGTATTACTAAAATGCTGTAACAAGATGCAGGAATAAAATGGGCGGATGAATTTGAACAAATTCATCCGCCCATTTTTTATGTCTGATTTATAACAAAACCAAATTATCGCGGTGTATGAGTTCAGATTCTTCAACAAAACCAAGTATGAATTCAATTTCAGAAGAAGCATGGCGCTTGATGCGGCGTGCATCTGCGCTTGAATAGTTAATCAATCCCCTGGCCACTGACGTACCCGCTTCATCGCAAAGAGTAACTACTGCACCACGACTGAATTCACCGCGCACATCCAGCACGCCTATCGGCAACAAGGACTTGCCTTCGCGTGTCAGTTTTTGCACTGCGCCGGCATCCAGTACGACCTGGCCCAAGGTCTGTAGATGATCCATCATCCATTGCTTGCGCGCAGCCATTGGTGCCATTTGCGAAATCAATTGTGTACCTATGGCTTCACCTTGCGCCAGACGCAGCAAGACATTGTCTTCACGACCCCAGGCGATGACGGTATGCGCGCCTGAACGGGCACCTCGTTTTGCTGCCAGTATCTTGGTCAGCATGCCGCCACTGCCAAGACTGGAACCAGCACCGCCAGCCATGGCTTCCAGCGTCAGGTCACCTGCCCTGGCTTCATGGACGAAGGTGGCATTCGGGTCTTTGCGGGGGTCAGCGGTGTACAAGCCCTTTTGGTCGGTCAGGATAATGAGGGCATCGGCTTCAATCAAATTAGCGACCAGAGCACCAAGGGTGTCATTGTCACCAAACTTGATTTCATCAGTAACCACCGTGTCATTTTCATTGATGATGGGGACTATGCCCAGGCGCAGCAAGGTGAACAGCGTCGACCGCGCATTCAGGTAACGTTCACGGTCTGCCAGGTCGGCATGCGTCAATAAGATTTGAGCCGTACCTAGCTGATGCTCGCGAAAGCTGCTCTCGTAAATTTGTGCCAGGCCCATTTGGCCCACGGCAGCACAAGCCTGCAATTCGTGGATGGCGGTCGGTCGCTTGTCAAAACCCAGGCGTTGCCGGCCTTCAGCAATGGCACCGGAGCTGACCAGGACGACTTCCTTGCCCATGGCACGCAGGCCAGCGATCTGGGCAGCCCATTTGGCAATGGCTTGCTTGTCCAACCCCTTGCCATCATTGGTGACCAGAGATGAACCTACTTTGATAATCAAACGTTTTGCTTGCTGAATGACAGATTGCATAAATGAATACGAATGTGATTTGGCGACGCTGCCACTCTAAAGCGGCAAACAAATCAAAATTATACTTTATATGGATACTTTCGTTGCAATCTAAATTTAATTCACATTTAAAAGCTATATTCTACTTTTTATGAGATTTTCATTATTAAAAAGAAATTATTTCAATATCAAAATAATCATTGATATTCAATTGTTCGTGGGTACGAGGCGCTTGATGAACAATTGATTAGCAACTGATGATCAGTTAATGGCAGACATAAAAAAACCTGGCTTTCACCAGGTCTTTTTTTAGTCTTCTATTACTTTAAAACGCGGATCATCCGGATCAATGGACAAGATACCCTGCGCCTCTTCTTTCATCGTGGTTTCTTGCGAACGCTGTTCATGCGTACGCTTTTCTTCCAGATATTTATAGATTTCGGTCACCAGCTCTTCGCAACCTTCACGATTCAATGCGGAGATTTCAAAGACTGGGCCCTTCCAGGCAAAGCGCTTAATAAAGTCTTTAACCTTTTTCTTGCGCTCATCTTCAGTCAGCACGTCGAGCTTGTTGAGAACCAGCCAGCGTGGCTTCTCATACAGGCTTTCGTCGTATTTACGCAATTCCTTGATCAGGGCCTTGGCTTCTTTGACAGGGTCGACGGCTTCATCAAACGGTGCCAGATCAACGATGTGCAAGAGCAAACCTGTGCGCTGCAAATGCTTGAGGAACTGTATGCCCAGACCAGCACCATCAGCTGCGCCTTCGATCAGGCCAGGAATATCGGCGATGACGAAGCTTTTTTCATGGCTGACACGGACCATGCCCAGGTTAGGATGCAGGGTCGTGAAAGGATAATCAGCGATTTTCGGGCGTGCGTTCGATACTGCAGTAATGAAAGTCGACTTACCGGCATTTGGCAAACCCAGGAGACCTACGTCAGCCAGTACTTTCAATTCCAGGCGCAATTCACGGCGTTCACCTTCTTTACCATCAGAGCGCTGACGTGGCGCACGGTTGGTCGAAGTCTTGAAGTGGATATTACCCCAGCCGCCCTCGCCGCCTTTGACGAGTTCAACTTCCTGACCATGTTCAGTCAGATCGGCGATGACTTCATCGGTATTTCTGTCGCAAATTTGCGTGCCAACTGGCATGCGCAGACGGATATCGTCAGCGCCTTTGCCATAACAGTCTGCACCACGGCCATTTTCACCATCTTTGGCTTTATGCAATTTGGAATAGCGATAATCAACCAGAGTGTTGATATTACGGTCAGCTACAGCCCAGATACTGCCGCCACGGCCGCCATCCCCACCGTCAGGGCCGCCAAATGGACGGAATTTTTCACGGCAAAAGGATGCCACACCATTGCCACCATCGCCGGCGATTACTTCGATACGGGCTTCATCAATAAATTTCATTTTTACCACCTAAAAAAGCTTGTATAAATTTTTGTAACCTGATGGAACAATAAATTTATACAGGATTTCTTCAAATTAAAAGGGTAAACACCAAACTGCTTATGCAGGGCGTACTTACGGAGAGGTGAGCTTGCGGTAAAGGATTGCCGCAATGAGTTGGATCGGAGACTGATCCAACTAAAAAGGCCCTACCGATGGCAGAGCCTTTTTATCATACTGGCTTGCGCCCTGCTTTGAATTACTTCAAAGCATTACGCTGCTGCGTCTGCAACTACAATTGCGAACTGGTGACGTGCTGCACCTTTGATTGCGAATTGTACTTTGCCGTTAACCAGTGCGAACAAAGTATGGTCTTTGCCCATACCAACGTTTTCACCAGCGTGTACGCGAGTGCCGCGTTGACGAATGATGATACCGCCAGCATTGATAGCCTGGCCGCCGTAAACTTTAACGCCAAGGCGTTTTGATTCTGAGTCACGACCGTTGCGCGTGGTGCCGCCGCCTTTTTTGTGTGCCATTTTTAATTAGCTCCTTATACAGGTAGATTGATTGCTGATCTACAGATTAGCCGTTGATAGAAACGATTTGCAATTCAGTGTAGTTTTGGCGATGGCCTTGACGTTTCTGATAGTGCTTACGACGACGCATTTTGAAAATGCGCACTTTGTCGTGACGACCGTGATCTATAACCTTAGCCAGCACCGTAGCACCTGCGACCAATGGAGCACCAAATTTAATGGTCTCGCCAGCGCCCAATGCGAGCACTTGATCAATGGTGATTTCGGAGCCAATGTCTGCAGGTATCTGTTCTACTTTAAGTTTTTCACCAGCGACAACTTTATATTGTTTGCCACCGGTTTTTATGACCGCGTACATGTGAAACCTCATCAAATAAAAATTAGGAATTTTCTCCCCGCCAGACAAAAACACACCTGGGAAGTCGGGAAAACCCCAAATTGTACATAATCCAGCCAAAAGCGTCAAAGACTATTTGCATATTTTTTCAGCACACCCATAGTAAACAAGCAATTGGCTGCTGATAAATGGATGAAGCGCAAGAGAACTGGTGCAATTCAAGCAAATACCAGCACTGCATCGTATAATCGCGCTCATCCCGGATTCTTATGCAGGTTCTCCCTTGTCTGCCACAAACAACCAAAACCCCATCACTGAACTGATCGCCGTCGATATGGACGAAGTGAATCAGGTAATTCGCAACAAATTGCACTCAGAAGTTGCCCTGGTCAACCAGATCGCTGAATACATCATCAGCGCAGGTGGCAAACGCATACGCCCGGTACTGGTCCTGCTGGTGGCAAATGCTTTCCAGTATAAGGGCAAGCATCATCATGAGCTGGCCGCCATCGTCGAATTCATCCATACAGCTACCCTGTTGCATGATGACGTGGTGGATGAGTCCTCCATGCGCCGTGGCCGCAAGACCGCCAATGCTTTGTTTGGTAATGCTGCCTCAGTGCTGGTCGGTGACTTTTTGTATTCTCGCGCCTTCCAGATGATGGTGTCCATCAATAGCATGCAAATCATGCAAATCCTGGCGGATGCAACGAATGTCATCGCTGAAGGCGAAGTTTTGCAGTTGCTGAATATGCATGACCCTGACGTGACTGAAGAACGCTACCTGCAGGTAATACGCTCAAAAACCGCCAAGCTGTTTGAAGCGGCAGCAGAAATCGGTGCACTCATCGCTGGAGCCAATCAGGCAGAGATCGAAGCTGCCGGCGAATATGGCCGATCTTTGGGTACGGCTTTTCAATTGATTGATGATGTGCTGGATTATTCTGGCAATGCCGAAGACATAGGCAAAAACGTTGGCGATGACTTGCGCGAAGGCAAACCTACCCTGCCTTTGATCTATCTGATGAAAAACGGTACGGCAGAAGAACGCGAACTGGTGCGCGCCTGCATAGAAAACGGCGATGAATCCAAATTTGATGCCATACTGGCTGCAATTACTCAGTCAGGTGCGCTTGCATATACACAAAATGAAGCTGTGAAAGCGGCGGACCGTGCAGCCGCTGCCATTTCAGCCTGGCCAGACAATCAGTATAAACAGGCAATGGTCAAGCTGTGCGCCTTTGCAGTTGGCAGGAATCATTAAATCGCAAATTGAGTGGATTTAACAGATTGTTACAAAATTAAGCAGGGTCGCACCCCTGCTTAAAATCCGTGCGCCGCCACGGAAATAAAAGACTGGTAAATTCGGCGTGGCAATTTGCCAGAAAACATTCTATACAGAGTAAAGAAGCGGTAAATCTTTGTCGTCAATAGCAGATAGATTTAAAACTTGATGCAGCTGTTGCAGCGCTGCATTTTTTGCCCATTCCCAGGCCTGCGCGCTAGGGAACGACTTTACAAATAACAGGCTTAGTTGCATTATCCTGAAGCAACTGATTGTATTGGCAAATTTTACTCAAAAGATCCTATGTCCGCAGTCTTACCAAATTCAGCATCCCAGATGCCAAGCTCTGGCCTGGCAAGAGCGTTGACGCAGGCCAACTTATTGACCCCTGCCCAGGTTGACACTGTCAATAAGAAAGCACAGGCAGATAAAAGCGGTTTCATTGATGCACTGACGCAAAGTGGCACGGTCAGCGCGCGCGATCTGGCAACATTTTGCTCAGACGCCTTTGGCTACCCCTTGCTGGATTTATCACTGATCAATGAGTCACAGATCCCCGAAAAACTGGTCGATCAAAAACTCATGCAGTCGCAGCGCCTGATTGCCATTGCCAAAAAAGGCAATAAAGTCTCGCTGGCGATATCTGACCCGACCAATAACTCTGCCCTGGATCAGGTCAAATTCCAGACTGGCCTGGGCATAGACATTATCATCGTGCAACACGATGCCTTGGTCAAATTACTGGAAAAACTGGGTAAGTCTTCTGAACAAAGTCTGAACGAAATCGGTGGCGATGAATTTGAGCTGGAATTCAAGGAAGATGATCTCGGCGCAGGTGCAGCTGCAGAAGCGCAAGCAACAGAAATTGATGATGCACCTGTTGTCAAGTTCCTGCAAAAAATGCTGATTGACGCCATTAATCTTGGTGCATCAGATTTACATTTTGAGCCTTTCGAAAAATTCTATCGCATACGCTTCCGTGTCGACGGTGAGCTCCGGGAGATTGCCCAGCCACCACTGGCCATCAAGGACAAACTGTCTTCCCGTATCAAGGTTATTTCCAAACTCGACATCTCGGAAAAACGTATTCCGCAAGATGGTCGCATGAAATTGCAATTGAATGCCAACAAGTCCATCGACTTTCGTGTGAGCACCTTGCCTACCCTGTTTGGTGAAAAGATCGTTATGCGTATCCTGGACGGTTCGCAAGCGCAGATGGGTATTGATGCCCTGGGCTACGATCCAGACCATAAAGCCATTTTGCTGGATGCCATTCAACGCCCCTACGGCATGGTGCTGGTCACAGGGCCCACAGGCTCCGGCAAAACTGTCTCTCTGTACACTTGCCTTAACGTTATCAATAAGCCTGGCATCAATATTTCGACGGCAGAAGATCCGGCGGAGATTAACTTGCCTGGCGTAAATCAGGTCAACGTCAACGACAAAGCTGGCCTGACTTTTGCCGTGGCCCTGAAGTCTTTCTTGCGTCAGGATCCTGATGTCATCATGGTCGGTGAGATTCGCGACCTGGAAACCGCCGATATTGCCATCAAGGCTGCGCAAACCGGCCACATGGTGTTTTCCACTCTGCATACCAATGATGCGCCAGCCACCCTGACCCGCTTGATGAATATGGGTGTGGCCCCGTTTAATATCGCTTCATCTGTCATCCTGATTACGGCACAAAGGCTGGCACGCCGTCTGTGCACTTGCAAGAAACCTGTTGAGATACTCGATGAAGTCTTGCTGCAGGCCGGTTTCAAGGATGATGATCTGGATGGTACCTGGAAGCCTTATGGCCCGGTAGGTTGCGAACGCTGTAATGGCGGCGGTTATAAGGGGCGTGTCGGCATCTACCAGTTGATGCCTATTTCAGAGCCTATAGAACGCCTGATTCTTGCCAGCGCCGGTGCCCTTGATATTGAAGAACAGGCACAACGCGAGGGTATCAGGAATTTACGTCAATCCGGATTAATGAAAGTCAGACAGGGACTGACCAGCCTCGAAGAAGTCCTCGGATGTACCAACGAATAATAAGAGAAAATTAATATGGCAACCAATCTGGCAAAATCGGCAAAAGCAGGCCAACCCAAAGAGCAATTGTATGCCTGGGAAGGCAAGGACAAATTTGGCAAGGTCGTCAGGGGTGAGACACGTGCTGGCGGTGAAGCCATCGTGAATGCCACCTTGCGCAGACAAGGCATCCTTGTTACCAAATTAAAAAAGAAGAGTTATACCTCGGGCAAGGCAATTACTGACAAGGACATCACCTTGTTCACGCGCCAATTGGCTACCATGATGAAGGCAGGTGTACCTCTGTTGCAATCTTTTGATATTGTGTCTAAAGGCCATAGCAACCCCTCAGTGTCCAAGTTATTGCAGGATATCCGTGGTGACGTAGAAACCGGGACCAGCCTGAACGCGGCTTTCCGCAAATTTCCACTGTATTTTGACCCGCTGTTCTGTAATCTGGTGGGTGCAGGTGAGCAAGCTGGTATTCTGGAAGACTTGCTGACCCGTCTGGCCATCTACAAAGAAAAAACCATGGCCATCAAGGCCAAGATCAAGTCAGCACTGACTTATCCTATTGCCATTCTGGGTATCGCTTTCATCGTCACCGCCGTTATCATGATCTGGGTGGTTCCTGCGTTTAAACAGGCGTTCAGCAGCTTTGGCGCAGAGTTACCGGCACCAACACTGATCGTCATGAACATTTCTGACAATTTCGTCAAATACTGGTACATCATCTTTGGTGGCCTGTTTGGCAGTATTTACTTCTTTTTCCAGACATGGCGCCGCTCATTGAAAATGCAGCAAACCATGGATAGATTGCTGTTACAGGCACCGATTTTTGGCGATGTGATAAAAAAAGCAACCATAGCCCGCTGGACGCGCACGCTGGCGACCATGTTTGCGGCGGGTGTACCTTTGGTTGAATCGCTGGATTCTGTTGGTGGCGCTGCCGGTAATGCCGTCTATCTGGATGCGACGATCAAAATCCAGACTGAAGTTAGTACAGGTACCAGCCTGACGGTAGCCATGCAAAATTCCAATGTATTCCCATCCATGGTCACCCAAATGGTGGCGATCGGTGAAGAATCAGGCGCGCTGGATCAAATGCTGGGTAAAGTTGCCGACTTTTATGAAGATGAAGTTGATGAAGCCGTTGCTGCACTATCGAGTCTGATGGAGCCTATCATCATGGTGATTCTCGGTGTGGTCATTGGTGGTCTGGTGGTTGCCATGTACTTGCCTATCTTCAAAATGGGTTCGGTTGCGGGATAATGGAAGTATTACTTTTTGCAATGCCGCATGATTATTTGTCCACAATAGCCTTCGGGCTATTGGGGCTCTTGATCGGCAGCTTTTTGAATGTGGTGATCTACCGTCTGCCAAAAATGTACTTGCGCGAGGTAGATAATTTTGTTGCCGAGCAACGCCAGGAAGAATTGCCACATCAGGATAAATTCAATCTGATGCTGCCAGGGTCTGCCTGCCCGCATTGTGGGCACAAGATTACTGAACTGGAAAATATACCGGTCATCAGCTACCTCGTCATTGGTGGCAAATGCACAGGCTGCAAGGCCAAAATCTCCATACGCTATCCGCTGATAGAGGCACTGACGGCCTTGCTCACTGCGGGCATGATCTGGCACTTCGGTAGTGGCGTAGTCGGCATGGCTGCCGTGGTTTTCGTCTGGCTGCTGATCGCCATGACTTTCATCGACCTTGATCACAAATTGCTGCTGGACGACCTGACGCTGGGTTTGATGTGGCTGGGTTTGCTGCTCAATGCCTACGGCGGCTTTGTCCCCTTGAAAGACGCGGTATTAGGTGCCGTTATCGGATACCTGTCACTGTGGTCCGTCTACTGGATTTATAAGCTGACACGCGGCAAAGAAGGTTTTGGCTATGGTGATTTTAAATTGCTGGCAGCCTTTGGCGCATGGATGGGCTGGAGCATGCTGCCTGTCATTATTTTATTATCAACATTGGTTGGTTCTATCATAGGCATCGCACAAATCGTCTCGAAGAAATTTGGTTGGGAAACTGAGATACCTTTTGGCCCCTATCTGACTGGTGCCGGTTTGATTGCCCTGATCTGGGGCCGGCAAATTGTCGACTTTTATCTGAGTACCTTGTAATGACCGGGGGAGTTTCATCTGGATTTTCACTGGGTCTGACAGGTGGCATAGGCAGTGGTAAAACCACGATTGCCAATATGCTGGGCGAACTGGGCGCAGCGCTCATTGATACCGACCTGATCGCCCATCAGTTGACAGTACCGGGTGGCTTGGCCATCCCCGCCATACGCACACAATTTGGTGACGAATTTATCGCAGCAGATGGTGCCATGGACAGAGCTGCCATACGACAACTGGTGTTTGCAGATGTTGCGCAAAAACTCAAGCTGGAAGCCATACTGCATCCATTGATACGCACGGAAACCGAGCGCGCGGCGGCAGCAGCCAAGGGCGATTACCGCATTTTTGTCGTCCCCCTGCTGGTTGAGTCTGGCAACTGGAAGAAACGAGTAGACCGTATTCTGGTAGTCGATTGTGATGAAGAGACGCAGATCAGGCGCGTCATGTCACGCAATCAGTTAAGCAGGGAGCAGGTAGTAGCGATCATGCGTAACCAGGCCACAAGACAGGACAGACTGGCTGCAGCAGATGATGTCATCGTCAATGACGGTGACCTGAAAAATATACGGGAAGAAGTTTTACGTCTGCACAGGCAGTATCTGATTTTTGCAGGGAGCAACAAGTGAAGATGCGCAGCGCATGCAACATTTCCCTACAAAAAAATATAATGGAAATCTGCACGCGGTGTTTGTAATTTCACACAGTATGGTTCAGAATCATGTGCAGCTTTGATTGGCACCAAATTTTGACAGGGAAACTATTTTGATTGTTTACGAATACCCTTTTAACGAGCGTATTCGCACGTTATTGCGGCTGGAAGACTTATACGAAAAATTCACGTTTTTCTTACATCAGTCTGACCCCATGCAGCATCACGTTGCCCTTGCCACCATTTTCGAAATGTTGGAAGTCGCTGGTCGTGCCGACCTCAAATCCGATCTCTTGCAAGAACTCGAAAGACAAAGACATACGCTCATCAGTTTCAAATCCAATCCCAATGTGCAGGCAGACATGCTGGACAAAGTGTTGGATGACGTAGACCGCGCCAGTAGCGGCCTGGTTGGCAGCACAGGAAAAACCGGCCAGAACGTGCGTGACAATGAATGGCTGATGAGCATACGCGGCCGCACCATCATCCCTGGCGGGGCCTGCGAATTTGACTTGCCCAGCTACCATGCCTGGCAAAAAAATCCGGCAGAAAAGCGCTTTGCCGACATCAGCGCCTGGTTTGCCCCTATCGCCCCGCTGTTTGATGCCATTAATGTGGTCTTGCGCCTGCTACGTGAATCTGGCGCCACATCGAAAGTCATTGCCCAGGCTGGCAGCTATCAGCAGATGCTGCAAGGCAAGGTTTATCAGCTATTGCGTGTCAATGTCCTGCAAGAACTTGGGGCCATACCCGAAATTTCTGCCAATAAATATATGTTGTGGATACGTTTTATGTCCCAGGATGGCGACATGAAGCCCAAGGCCTACGAAAACGATATCCCGTTTGACCTGACTCTCTGTAATTTCTGAACATGGCTACTTTTGTTGATTGTCCCACCTGCAAAACCAAGGTGGAATGGAAAGAAGCGAACCGCTGGCGTCCTTTTTGCTCTGAACGCTGCAAGCAAATTGATCTGGGTGCCTGGGCTGAAGAGAAATACACAATACCTGCAGTCAACTTACCTGAAGACCCGGAAGAACTGGCTGAATAAGCCACGTCACTGACTTAGAACGTGTTTACGATCTGTAGCGGGCGTGCGTCAGCGGGGTCAGCGTAATATAAAACGCAGCGCAAAAAGCGAAATGTACTTTAGTACATGAGCCTTTTGAGCAGCGCATGAGCCCCCGCATGAACTCCGGTTGCGCTCGCGCTCAAGATCGTCAACATGTTTTTAGCGTTTTTGCGGGATACCGTATTTACGCAGCTTAGTGGCGATCATTGAGTGCGAAGTCGCCAGGCGTGTCGCCAGCTTGCGGCTGGATGGATATTGCGGATACAGGTTTTCCAGCAAACTGCGTTCAAAGGCGTTCACTGACAACTCCCAGCTCTCGGTGGCATCGCTCTTCACCACTTCTGCCGTAATACTGCCTTCGGCCCAATCGAGGTCTGCCGCTTCCAGCACGCGCTGGTCTGACATGGTAATTGCACGGAACACCACATTCTGCAATTGCCTGACATTGCCAGGCCAGTGGTTGGATACCAGGGCTGCACAGGCCGATGAATTCAAACGACATACCGGTTTTTGCGCCTGGGTACACGCACGTTCTATGAAATGCCTGGCTAACGGCAAAATATCGTCAGGACGTTCGCGCAGCGCTGGCATTTCCAGGTGCAAGACATTCAGGCGGTAAAACAGATCTTCACGGAAACTGCCTTCCTGCACCATCTTGCGCAAGTTCCTGTGAGTGGCGCTGATGATGCGCACATTCACCTTGACCTCTTTATCACTGCCTATGCGGCGGAACTTGCCGTCATTCAGGAAGCGCAGGAGTTTGGCCTGCAGGTACAGCGACATCTCGCCTATCTCATCGAGAAAGACCGTACCACCGTCAGCCATTTCAAACAGGCCAGGCTTGCCGCCGCGCTGGGCACCGGTGAAGGCGCCGGACATATAGCCAAATAATTCGCTCTCGGCAAGGCTTTCTGGCAAGGCTGCGCAATTCAGTTCCAGGAAAGCCGCACTACTGCGGCCGCTGACACCGTGGCAAGCCTGAGCCAGCAATTCCTTGCCGGTACCGGTCTCGCCTGTGATCAGCAAAGGCGCATCGACCACGGCCACGCGCGCTGCCTTGGTTTTCAGGCTGCGTATCTGTTCTGATTCACCGATGATGAAATGAAAGCCGCTACCTTCTGAGTGTTGCAAGGCATGCAGACGGTCGCCTATGCGGGTAGGAGCGTGGAAGGTCAGCACCGCACCTACCGAGCGACCATGGGTAATATCAAGACCCTGAGGCTCTGATACCGGCGTCACATCCATGAAATAAGGCTCACCATTCAGGCTGACTTCACGACTGGGCAGGCGGAAACCGCAGCTGACCAATTCTTCCTGTATGCCAGCATCATCGAGCACCTGGTTCAGGCTGCGCTGGCACAGACTGGTTTCACTCATGCGGGTTGCCGTGGCAGCAGCAACATTGGCAATCACGATATGCCCGCTGGCATCAATCGCCAGCACCGGATCCTCCATGACGGCCATCATGGTATCGAGATTGAGACGACGACGTATGCCGGGCAAGACATCCAGCACCTTGATTTCACCCACCCCACGTACAGACTGGCAGTCAGCCTGTAATGAGGGGAGCATGAATTCCAGCAGTTCAGGGCTGTCGATATATATATTGGGTGGATCAACTTCAACCGCCACCACATTGAGCCCGCGACGCGCCAATACCGCCAGTATTTCGTGGGCAATACCTACTCTGTCCTTGAACTGGATATTGATGCGCATGCGTTGCTTTGTGATGAAACGATGAAAGTCTGATCAAGTATGATTAATACGGTTCTGGGATATAACCACGTGGACGGGCATGCTGGCGACGGAAGGCGCTGTTGGAAGCCAGGCCACGCAAACGGCCCAGGTCAAATTGCTCCAGTTGTTGCAAGACTGCGCGATTGAGCGTCATTTTAACTTGCATCATCAGCAGATCCACGCTTTGCTGGCTGGAAGTGCGGGTATTACGTCTTTCCTGTGGCACTTCTGCCTCGTCTTCCTGGACTGACTTCTCGATTGCCTTGGCGGCAGCGCGTTCTTCAGCATTGACAAAGCTGCGGTAGACATCTGCCAGGGTGATGATGCCATTGCAGTCACGGCAATGCCAGGCGTCTTTTTCCTTGCTGTCACGGCTGACCAGGGCATCCTTACTCAGCACCGACAGGATAGAACGTATCAGGCGCGGGGTCTTGCCCGTGGCTTGAGCCAAGGTGGTGATGTTCGCAGTGCGCGGCATTACCATCATGATTTGTGCCAGCAATTCTATGGCGGTAAAAAACCGCGCATTCAGGTTGGCATCAGAAAAAACCTGGGTTGATGACAGTAATTCTTCAATTGGATTCATGCCAACTCCTTGTGTATAAAAATAGGACTGTTGACGCTGCCGTAACGGTCCATGAATAAACCTTCAGTAGAAATAGCCGGGCGTTTGCCAGAAACCACGTCAGCAATAAACTGACCAGAACCGCAAGCCATGGTCCAGCCCAGCGTACCGTGGCCGGTGTTCAGGTACAGGTTACGGTAAGGTGTAGGGCCAATGACAGGCGTGCCGTCCGGCGTCATGGGACGCAGGCCAGTCCAGAATTCGGCTTTGCTGACGTCACCGCCACCAGGGAACAAGTCTGTTACGGAATGTTCCAGGGTGGCGCGACGGTCTGCGCGCAGGTCGAGGTTATAGCCAGTGATTTCGGCGGTACCACCGACACGTATGCGGTCGCCCAGACGGGTAATTGCGACTTTATAGGTCTCATCCATGACCGTCGATTCCGGCGCTTTTTGTGCGTCGGTAATGGGGACGGTAATCGAATAGCCCTTGATAGGGTAAACAGGAATCTTGATGCCCAATTCTTTCAGCAGAATCGGGGAGTAACTGCCCAGGGCCAATACAAAGCAGTCTGCCTTGATCTCACCTTCCGAGGTGATGACAGAAGTGATGGTATCGCCACTCTTGACCAGTCTTTGTATGCTGACACCGTACTTGAACTGGACACCCAGTTCTTGCGCGAATTTGGACAGACTTTGGGTAAATTTGAAGCAATCGCCAGTTTCATCACCTGGCAGGCGCAGGGCACCGACAAATTTATCCTGCACGTTGACCAGTGCAGGCTCCACTTTCAGGCAACCGGCCTTGTCCAGTTTTTCATAAGGTACATCGTAACGTTTCAGGATGGCGATATCGGCCTCTGCACCATCGAGTTGCTGCTGATTGCGGAACAATTGCAGCGTACCCTGGGTACGTTCGTCATAGCTGATGCCGGTATCACTGCGCAATTGTTGCAAGATATCGCGGCTGTATTCAGCCATACGCAACATGCGGCCTTTATTGATTTCATAGCGCTTGCTGGTGCAATTCATCAGCATCTGCGTGACCCAGCGCCACATACTTGGGTCAAAGCTGGGACGTATTGCCAGCGGGCTGTGCTGCATCATCAGCCATTTGATCGCTTTCAGGGGAACACCGGGGCCCGCCCATGGCGCAGAATAACCTGGAGAAACTTCGCCCGCATTGGCATAACTGGTTTCCAGGCCTGCTGCTGGCTGGCGCTCGATGACGGTAACTTCATGGCCTGCTTTGGCAAGATAATACGCTGACGCTGTTCCGATAACACCTGCACCCAATATAACTATTTTCATTTTATTTCTCCCGGCTCACTGCTGGATTGATCTGTTTGTCTGTTGTTCTGAAGTTTTGCTGCACTACAGTTATCTTTAACTGTGCGTCAATAACGAATGAGGTTTAATTGCTATAAGTACGCTCATAGCGGCCTCCCAGACTGGTCAGGATTTCATAGCCTATGGTGTTAGCGCGTGCTGCTACCTGATCTACCGTGTTGTCTGCAGAAATCAGGTCTACCAGTGCGCCGGGTTGCAGATGTTCTGCGGCGACTGCAGTAACATCGAGAGTGATTGTGTCCATCGATACATTACCGACCATGGGTACGGCCTGGCCAGCTATATGGGCAAGGCCACGATTGCTGAGGCTGCGCATCCAGCCATCGGCATAACCGACACCAACGGTGGCTATGCGGGTGGTCTGGTTGCTGCGCCAGGTCGATCCATAACCGACACCAGTGTCAGCCAGGATTTCACGGGTTTGTATAATGCGGCCTTGCAGGTGGGCAACGGCACGCATGGGGTTGGCCTGACCAGCGACAGGAGCAACACCATACAAGGCAGCGCCAGGACGGGCCATGTCGAAATGAAAGTCTTTCCCCAGGAAGATGCCAGAAGAATTGGCCAGGCTGGCTGGCAAACCCTGGCAAGCCGGGATTTGCGCACGCAAGGCATTAAAGGCTTGCAACTGCTGTTGATTGACTGGGTTAGCCTGGTCTTCGGCACTGACCAGATGGCTCATGATGTATTGCAGGTCTATGCCATCGGCCAAGCTGGCATCGGCCTGCCATTGCCGTACCTCAGCTGCGGACAAGCCCATTCTGGCCATGCCGGTATCAACCTGCACGATAGCGGGCAGGCGGCGCTGTTCTTTTTGCGCCAATGCACGCCAGGCCAGCATTTGTGGCAGGCTGTTCAATACTGGTGTGCAGTTATATTTCAATAATTCCGCCTCATGCCCAACTGGTGAGCCATGCATGACATAGATGGCTGCATCCGCAGGCAAATGTTCACGAATAATGATCGCCTCTTGCAAATGGGCGACAAAGAAATCCCGGCAATCTTCTGCATACAATGCCTGTACGACTTGCACCGCACCCACACCATAAGCGTCCGCCTTGACTGCGGCACCACATTTCGCCGTGCCCAATAAACCGCGCAACAGACGATAGTTATAACGTATTGCCTGTAAGTCAATACGAAGTACTGCACCTGCTATTCCAGCAACTTGCTTCATATTTCACCACTCCATCGCATATAAGGAAACTGCGACTAGTCATAGCAATCGTCGTGCCACAAAATTTTATTGATAAAATTCAAGGACTTAAAAAATTTATTTTGGAATCACCCAAAATTCTGTATTGAATTTAATACAGCCACTACTTTTCCTCTACTTTTAGCACTAGAGAACACCCTCTATTGCGTACTAAAAATTGCACACTGTACTATTTTCAATACACTGTATTGTTTTCAATACATATCAGTAATAAAATAAAGCACAGATAATCTCAGCCCAAAAAGTATCCGACAATAAGTGATACTACGGATTGTTTGTCATAAAAAGACAGTTTGATGACAAGAGACAGGCAGCACTTGATACCAAGTATAGACAGGTGGCAATAAAGTGTAAGGAAGCAGGATTGAAAAAGGGACAGAGCCAACAAGCTAATGTTTGCTCTGATGCTCTTCAGGGTGATGGGAGATAAATGGGATCGCAAACCAGCGCACTGGTTGCAAGATTCAAGCTAATTAAATGAAATTAAGTTATGTGCTCAAGCTGCAGCAACCAGACTGACCTCGTCCTTGCGCAGCAAATCCAGCCATTCCAACAGCGGTATGGTGGCAGGTAATAAAGGCGTGAGCTCTACACTACCCTGCCAGGCAAATGCCTGTCCTTCCAGGCTTTGCGGTTCACCTCGCCATTCACGGCTGATATAGAAATGCAGCCTGACATGGGCATGCGGGTAAATGTGCTCTACGCCGCACCATGGTTCGGCAGTCAACACTTGTATGCCCAGCTCTTCGAGAAATTCGCGCTTGAGAGCGTCGAGTATGGATTCATCAGGCTCAACCTTGCCGCCTGGGAATTCCCAATACCCCTCATAGGGTTTGCCAGCGGGACGCTGCCCCAGCAAGACATCGCCATTGGCTTTCATCAGGATGCCGACAGCAACATCTACAGGTTTTGCACCCATCTCAGGACTCCGCCAGCTTGCCAGCATAGTCGCGGGCAAATTGCCAGGCTACACGGCCAGAACGCGAACCGCGCTGCAAAGCCCAGCGCAGGGCATCGCCACGCGCCTCTTCTACCTGCGCAGCAGTACAACCCATGCTGCCCAGCCAGTAAGCGACGATATCGAGGTAATCATCCTGTTTGAAAGGATAGAAAGAAACCCAGAGGCCAAAGCGCTCAGACAGGGAGATTTTTTCTTCTACCGTTTCACCCGGATGCAGGTCGCCATCATCGCTATATTTATAGCTGGCATTGTCTGACATTTTCTCTGGCAAGAGATGGCGGCGGTTTGAGGTGGCGTAGATCAGCACATTATCAGACTGAGCAGAAATACTGCCATCGAGTGCCACCTTCAAAGCCTTGTAACCAGCCTCACCTTCTTCAAAGGACAGGTCATCACAAAAGACGATGAAACGCTCGGGGCGCTCGGCGATCAAGTCGACAATGTCCGGCAAGTCAGCCAGGTCAGCTTTATCAACTTCAATGAGTCGCAAACCTTGGTCAGAAAACTGGTTCAGGCAAGCCTTGATCAGCGATGACTTACCCGTACCACGGGCACCTGTCAGCAAGACATTATTGGCTGGTTTGCCGTGGACGAATTGCCTGGTGTTTTGTTCTATCTGGGCTTTTTGTGCAGCGACATTGCGCAAGTCATCCAGTGCTATGGTCGAAGCATGACGCACGACCTGCAAATAACCCTGGCCACCTCGTTTGCGCCAACGATAGGCAAAGCCCAGATTCCAGTCAGGTGCTGGTGTGCTGGCTGGCAGAATGTTTTCCAGCCTGCCCAGCAAATGCTCGGCACGCAAGAGAAATTGATCAAGCTGCGTCATTATCTCTCCAGATCAGGAGCGGTAGTCGGCGTTGATGGAGACATAGTCATGCGACAAATCGCACGTCCACACCGTCGCTGCCGCATCGCCGCGCGCCAGTTTGACGCGTATGGTGATCTCGCTCTGTTTCATGATGCGCTGGCCATCTTCTTCACGGTACTCAGGATTACGGCCACCATTCTTGGCGACCCAGACATCATCCAGATACAGGTTCAGTTTGCCGACATCCAGGTCATTCACACCGGCATAACCGATGGCTGCCAGGATGCGGCCCAAGTTAGGGTCAGAGGCAAAGAAAGCGGTTTTTACCAGTGGAGAATGGGCGATGGAGTAAGCGATCTTGCGGCACTCTTCTACGTCACGGCCTTCTTCCACTGCAATGGTCATGAACTTGGTCGCGCCTTCGCCATCACGGATAATCATGTGGGCGAGTTTTTGCGACAGCGCAGTCACGGCTTCTGCCAATGCGGCATATTCAGGTGTCTCGACATCATTGACTTCAACTTCACCCGCACCTGTAGCGATGAGCATGAAGGAATCATTGGTGGACGTGTCACCATCAATAGTGATGCAATTGAAAGACTTGTCAGCCGCCTGCTTGACCATGTGATCCAGCACATTTTGCGCAACCTTGGCATCAATCGCCAGATAGCCCAGCATGGTCGCCATATTTGGCTTGATCATGCCTGCGCCTTTGCTGATGCCTGTCATGGTCACGGTTTTACCGTTGATTTCCACTGTCGCCGATGCCGCCTTGGGCTGGGTATCGGTAGTCATGATGGCGCTAGCGGCATTAAACCAGTTATCCGCTGTCAGGTTTGCTATAGCTGCTGGCAAACCAGCTACCAGCCTGTCGACCGGCAACTGTTCAAGGATCACGCCAGTAGAAAATGGCAGGATTTGGGAAGCTTCACAACCCAACAGTTCTGCCAGGGCAGCACATGTTGCATTCGCTGCAGCCAGGCCAGCATCGCCGGTACCGGCATTCGCATTGCCAGTGTTCACCACCAGCGCGCGGATAGGGCTGGATGCCATATGCAGGCCTTCCAGATGCGCTTTGCAGACTTGCACAGGTGCCGCGCAAAAGCGGTTGGTCGTAAATACCCCGGAGACGGTTGCCGTAGGGGCCAGTTCCATGACTAGTACGTCTTTGCGGTTGGGCTTGCGTATGCCAGCTTCGGCATAGCCCAGGCGTATGCCAGCTACCGGTTTCAAATCTGCAGCCACAGGGATGGGGGAATTAACGGCCATGGTTTTTCCTTGCGTTGAAATCAAGCCGACATTGTAGGGCATTTTGTTGCACTGCGAAGCATGTTTGCGCTGAGGAAATTTCACGCGCAATAGCCAGGTTCATCACATCAATGTCATAAACTGCGCTCACAGCGTGGGGTCAAAGCCCCATGATCATT
The DNA here is from genome assembly GCF_059418665.1 of Undibacterium sp. GW821-FHT07F11. NCBI lineage: Bacteria > Pseudomonadati > Pseudomonadota > Betaproteobacteria > Burkholderiales > Oxalobacteraceae > Undibacterium > Undibacterium sp. GW821-FHT07F11. Next base: position 224,547 of record NZ_JBWKQH010000005.1, on the reverse strand, counting down.
TGTGCAATGATATTTTTTTGTATTTCATTTGAACCACCATAGATGGATAGCTTGCGCATGTTCAGGTAATTGATGGCAAGCGGGCTGGCCAGCTCGCTGGTATCCTGACGGTCTCGCAGAGGCAAGGCCTGCTCACCTACTGCCTGCACCAGCAATTCAGTAATTGCCTGTTGTATTTCCGTACCCTTGATCTTTAGTATCGATGCTTCCGGCCCGGGTGCATGACTTTGCTCTTCCGCAGACAAGACCCGCAGATTGGTCATTTCCAGCGCCATCAAGTCTATCTCTACCTGCGCTACGCGTGTAGCAAAAGCAGCATCTTCCATGAGCGGTTTACCATTCTTGAATTCACGCGCGGCCACTCTTTTCAGTCTGGCCAGCTCGCGTTTGGCTATGCCTATGCCCGCAATATTGGTGCGCTCATGTCCCAGCAAAAACTTGGCATAAGTCCAACCCTTGTTTTCTTCACCCACCAAGTTAGCTGCTGGCACTTTGACGTCATCAAACCAGACTTCATTGACTTCATGTGCGCAGTCCATGGTGATGATGGGCCTGACAGTGACGCCGGGGGATTTCATGTCTATGAGCAGGAATGAAATACCGCGCTGGGCCTTGGCTTCGTGGTCTGTACGTACCAGGCAAAATATCCAGTCAGCATAGTGCGCCAGCGTAGTCCAGGTCTTTTGACCATTCACTACATAGTATTCGCCTTCGCTGTCACGCCTGCGTTCAGCCGTGGTCTTGACGGAAGCAAGGTCAGAGCCAGAACCCGGCTCAGAATACCCCTGGCACCACCATTCATCGGCGGACAGTATCTTTGACAAAAATCTCTGCTGTTGCTCGGGTGAACCAAATTCCATAATGACGGGTGCCACCATTTTGATACCAAAAGGTGGCAGGCGAGGCGCACCGGCAGCGGCGCATTCTTCTTCGAATATATAGCGCTGCACAGCAGACCAGCCAGTGCCACCATGAGCAGCAGGCCAGGATGAGGCGCCCCAGCCCTGGGCGTGCAATATTTTTTGCCACTGCTGATAGTCGTTTTTTTCGAGTGCTATTCCATGGTGCACTTTATGGCTGATGGCCTGGGGTAATGAAGTTTGCAGAAAATGACGGACCAGTTGACGAAAACCCAGCTCTGCATCGTTAAAGTTCAAGTCCATAAGCCCCCTCAGGTCTGGTCATCACAAGTTGAGATTCCAGAATATAGAATGAATGCTCAAATAAGCACGCCCGTTCACTTTAACTCTGGGCTTTACTTGCGTCAAGTGAGGGTGTGAGGAATTACTAAATTGATGCCGGATGACAAAAAAACAAAAGGCGACCAATGGCCGCCTTTTGTTTTTATACTACTCAATGATCAGGCAAGCTTGCCATGACATTGTTTGAACTTCTTGCCACTGCCGCAAGGGCAAGGGTCATTACGGCCTACTTTCAGGGCATAACTGATTTCTGGCTGATCAGTACCAAAGCTTGCATCAGGTGCCAGCATTTCTTCTGGCGTTGCATCTGCATCAAAGTCAGCATGTTGATAATGGACATTTTCTATCTGCGACTGTGTCAGTCTTTCTTCTGCCCCATCAATCTCGTCACGGGATTGTATTTCCACAGTGACCACCTTCCTGACCACTTCATTCTTGATGGCTTCCAGCATCTGACCAAACAGCTCGAAAGCTTCGCGTTTGTATTCCTGTTTAGGATTTTTCTGTGCATAACCGCGCAGATGTATACCCTGACGCAAATGATCCAGCGCCGCCAGATGTTCACGCCAGTGCGTATCTATGCTTTGCAGCATGACACTGCGCTCGAAACCGGCAAAAGACTCTTTACCAACGATGGCGATCTTGGCGTCATACACTTCATTGGCGGCTTTTTGCACACGCTCCAGAATATCTTCATCCGTGATATTGGCATCATCTTTCAGAATTTGCGTCAGCGGCAAATCCAGCGCCCATTCATCGCGCAAGACAGCTTCCAGGCCAGGGATATTCCACTGTTCTTCAACTGATTCTGCCGGTACATATTCACGTACGATGTCTTCAAACATGCCATGACGCAGCGAAGAAATCAGTTCAGCCATGTCCTGCGCTTCCAGCAATTCATTACGCTGCTGGTAAATCACTTTACGCTGGTCATTGGCGACGTCATCGTATTCCAGCAATTGCTTGCGGATATCAAAGTTACGTGCCTCAACCTTGCGTTGTGCCGATTCTATGGAGCGTGAAACGATGCCTGCTTCGATAGGTTCGCCTTCAGGCATTTTCAGCCTGTCCATGATGGCACGGACACGGTCACCAGCAAAAATACGCAACAGAGTATCGTCAAGCGACAGGTAGAAACGGGAAGAACCCGGATCACCCTGACGGCCAGAACGACCACGCAATTGATTATCCACGCGGCGGGATTCATGACGCTCGGTACCAACAATGTGCAAGCCGCCAGCATTGACCACAGTTTCATGCAGGGATTGCCATTCATCGCGCAGTTTTTGCGATTGCGCCTGTTTGTCTGCATCAGACAAATCAGCGTTGGCTTCTATCATTTGCACTTGCTTGGCGACATTACCACCGAGCACAATATCCGTACCACGGCCTGCCATATTGGTAGCAATAGTGATGGCTTTTGGACGACCGGCCTGGGCAATGATTTCCGCTTCACGGGCATGCTGTTTGGCGTTCAGTACATTGTGTGGCAAACCTGCCTTTTCCAATATGCCAGACAGAAGTTCAGAATTTTCAATCGAGGTCGTACCGACCAACACTGGCTGACCACGCTCATAGCAATCCTGGATATCAACCAGCATGGCATTGTATTTTTCTTGCGCAGACTTGTAGACCTGGTCTTGCCTGTCCTTGCGCTGGGAAGGACGGTTAGGTGGAATGACCACAGTTTCAAGGCCGTAGATTTCCTGGAATTCATAAGCTTCAGTATCCGCCGTACCTGTCATGCCTGACAGTTTGGAATACATACGGAAATAATTCTGGAAAGTGATCGATGCCAGTGTCTGGTTTTCATTCTGGATGCGCACGCCTTCTTTGGCTTCAACCGCCTGATGCAAACCATCAGACCAGCGACGGCCTGTCATCATACGGCCAGTGAATTCATCAACGATGACGATTTCATCATTTTGCACTACATAGTGCTGGTCCTTGAAATACAGGGCATGCGCACGCAGGGCAGCATACAAATGATGGATCAGGGTGATGTTGGCAGCGTCATACAGGGATGCGCCCTCAGGCAGCAAACCCATTTGAGTGAGTATGTTTTCTGCCTTGTCATGACCTGCTTCAGTCAGCAAGACCTGATGGGCTTTTTCATCCTTGGTGTAATCACCAGGTACCTCAATCTTGCCTTTGCCATCGGGTGTTTCTTCACCGATTTGCAGGGTCAGCAGTTTTGGCACTTCATTGATTTTGTAGTACAGCTCGGTGTGATTTTCAGCCTGACCAGAAATGATCAAAGGCGTACGTGCTTCATCGATAAGAATCGAGTCAACTTCATCGACAACGGCAAAATTCAGGCTGCGCTGCACGCGGTCTTTGGCTTCATAGACCATGTTATCGCGCAGATAATCGAAACCGTATTCGTTATTTGTGCCGTACGTGATATCAGAGCCATAGGCTGCCTGCTTGGCATCATGATCAAGCTGCGACAGATTAATGCCGGTAGTCAGGCCCAGCCAGCCATACAGTTGCCCCATCCATTCAGCATCACGTTGCGCCAGGTAATCATTGACCGTAACAACGTGCACGCCCTTGCCTGACAAGGCATTCAGGTAAATTGGCAGGGTCGCCATCAGGGTTTTACCCTCACCCGTGCCCATTTCAGCAATTTTGCCATAATGCAAAACCATGCCGCCTATCATCTGCACGTCAAAATGGCGCATTTTCAGGACGCGTTTGCTGGCCTCGCGGCAAACTGCAAAGGCTTCCGGGAGGATGGCATCAAGTGACTCTCCGTTCGCAACACGTGCTTTGAACTCGGCAGTCTTGGCTTGCAAAGCCTCGTCCGACAAGGCTTCCAGCTTGGGTTCCAATGCGTTGATCTCACGCACCGTCTTTTGGTATTGCTTCAAAAGCCGCTGATTGCGGCTGCCGAATATCTTGGTCAGGAATGACATGCTATGAACGGAAAGTTAAATTCTTAAAAAAATTGTTGAAATAGTGCTTAATTTGACAACAACATTAGGATAACCTGTGATTTTACCATGTGACACTCAATTAACCAGTAATTGCGCAATTCTCCTGCCAATTCAGCAAGAAAATAGACGATTTGGCAATTACTGGATGAGCATCAGGCAAACAATTCCCAGACATGAGCTTGCAGTTGGTGACTGAATCAGCAATCTCAAGTTATTTTTGATTCAAGGCGGCAAGATTGGCTTGATTAGCCCCTGCAGACAAAAATTTATGTGGATTTTGTGGTACACCTTTGACATGGACTTCAAAGTGCAAATGCGCCCCGGTTGAGCGGCCTGTGGAGCCAATGTCGGCAATGTGCTGGCCGCGCTTCACAATATCACCGAGCTTGACGTGAATTTTGGATGAGTGGGCATAACGGGTCATGATCTCGCCGCCATGATCAATTTCTACCATATTGCCAAATTGTGGATGATATTCGGCCGCCACCACGACGCCACCAGCTGCCGCAACTATGTGGGTACCGGTAGGGCCTGAAAAATCTATGCCTTCATGAAAAGCACTGCGGCCAGAGAAAGGGTCAAGTCGCCAGCCAAAGCCAGATGCATTATAAGCAACGTTTACCGGCTGGATAGTCGGCAAGAGCTTGGATTGCACTTTGAAGCCCATGAGCTTGGTTTCCACCACATTCATATAGTCTGAGCGGTGTTCTATATCTACCGACATGGCTGCCAGTGCCGCCTGGAACTCAGCCAGATTCAATTCCTGAGCAGGTTGTGTCGATACCTCAGGGCCACCGCGACCAGGCAATTCCTTGAAATTGAACTCTTCCGGCTTGACACCAGCCAGCCCCTGTACCCGTTCACCAAGTGCATCGAGGCGTATGAGTTGCGCCTGCATCTCACCCAGTTTGGCCGCCATGGCCGCCAGGTTTTCTTTCATATACTTATCTTTATTGCCAGTATCACCACTCGCTGCAGCCACTGGCACCAGATCGCGCAAAAATGGTAAATCGGCATTGGCCAGCTTCAAGGTCATGGCTGCCATCAGGGCGGCACAGAAAGTAATGACAAGCAAGAATGCAAACAAACCAAAAATGACATGACGGGAAGACAAAGTCACCGACTTTGCCTGGGTAAAACGGGAGTGCATCAAAATGATTTGCATCAATATGCTCCTCTGAAAACGATGGATGACCTATAGCTCCTTGTGAGAGCTGGCCTGTCCTGTTTGTGGTAAGGTATTGCGCATGTCAACATTCTCACGCCCTACCTATCCGATTAACATTAAACGCGGTCGCAAAGTGCCTGGAGCCAGCGAAGCCGGTGACTTTTTGCGCAGTAATGAGAGAATCTCCCAGCTGCTACCCACAGTGCAGCGCAATCTGAAGCTGCAAAAAGACTGTGGGTCCATACTGCCGCCGATATTTGCCTCTTGTGAGGTTATGCAAGTAACGGAGGGACAGTTAACGCTTTCCGCGCCGAATGCCGCACTGGCGACCAAATTGAAGCAGCAATGCCCGAAACTGCAAGCATTTTTGCAAGAACGGGGATGGCAGATTAACGCAATCCGGATTAAAGTACAAGTCAGGCGCGTCGTGGAGAAACCTGTTGCCGTAAAGCAAATAGCTTTTTCAGGCAAGGCCTTGCAGGCATTTGGGCAACTGAAACATGCGCTGGAGGATACACCTCAGAATGCAGATTTGCGGGCGGCACTAAGTCGCTTGATAGAGCGTCACCGCTCTGGCAACTGATTTTAAGCCGGCACTTTAAGCGAGCGCCCACTCTCTGTCCACTTGGGTGGCATAAGTCGGTGGTGCCGTGCCCAGATCGTCAAAGCTGACGATTTCATACGCATCTGGCTGTGCCAGCAAGGCGCGCAATAATTGATTATTCAAGCCGTGACCAGATTTGTGGGCTGTATAACTGGCAAGGAAAGGATGGCCGATCAGGTATAAATCACCAATCGCATCCAGTATCTTGTGACGGACAAATTCATCATCAAAACGCAGTCCATCTGAATTCAGGATGCGGTATTCGTCCATGACGATGGCGTTTTCCATGGAGCCACCACGTGCCAGGCCTATGCCCCTGAGCATTTCCACATCCTGCATGAAACCGAAAGTGCGCGCCCTGGCAACATCTTGTACAAAAGTGGCGCTGGCAAAATCAACTTCTGCCGTTTGCACCGTGCCATCGACTGCCGGATGATTAAACTCAATAAAGAAATGCAATTTGAAACCATTAAAAGGTTCCAGTCTGGCCCATTTCTCGGATTTACCTGTACCTTCGCGGATTTCTACTGGCTTTAATACACGGATAAATTTCTTGGCCGCGTCTTGTTCCTGCATGCCAGCCTGCTGCAATAAATACACAAAAGATGAAGCAGAGCCATCCATGATGGGAATTTCTTCTGCACTGACATCGATGTAGAGATTATCGATACCCAGACCGGCGCAGGCAGACAGCAAATGCTCAACCGTAGACACCTTGCCATGTTCATTCGACAAGGTCGAAGCCATGCGGGTATCGCCCACAGCCAGCGCCTGGGCCGGCAAGACCACGGGTGGTATCAGGTCGGTACGTGTAAAGATAATGCCGGTATTTACTGGTGCCGGACGCATGACGAGCTCAACCTTGGTGCCGGAATGCAGGCCGACGCCAACGGTTTTCACTATTTGTTTGATGGTTCTTTGCTTTAACATCGCGCTATTATAGCGTTTCAGGCAATTTCCCATGCGGGAGTGGGGAAAATTAGCTGTTTCACATATTAAAAATGAATACAAAAACAACAATTCAAATTCGTCCCGCAGAGGTCACTGATCTGGATGCCATGTGCGACCTCGCTGATCAGATCAACGCCCAGCATCATGCTGCCGCCCCCAGGATTTTTGTACAAAAACCGAATCGTGAACTTGACCGCCAGTTCTGGCACGGCACATTTGAAAATCCGGTCGGTTGTGCATTGCTGGCCTGCGATGCAGAGCAAGTCCTGGGTTTTATCACCATGAGCTGGCATGAAAATGCGACCATCCCTTTTTTGTACCGGCGTCGCATCTGCCGCATAGGGACTATCGTGGTTTCTGACTCACATCAGAAGCTAGGCATAGGGAAGTTATTGATGGATGGTGCAAGCAGTTGGGCACGTCAACATGACGCAGTAGAGATCAGGCTGGAAGTATTCGACTTCAACCGCAATGCCATGGATTTTTATGCCGCTCAGGGTTATGGCGTGCAGTCACATATCATGAGCAAGTCGCTGGAATAGCAAATATTTGCAGGATAAAAAATAGCGCTGAAGTTACACTCAGCGCTATTTATTTAATGCGATCAGAAAATCTGATTAGCCCAATTGTGCCAGCAGTGTTTCTGCGTTAGACACTTCAAACTTGCCGCCTTCTTCGATATTCAATTGCTTGACGACACCGTCAACAGCCAGCAGAGAATAACGCTGGGAACGTGTGCCCATGCCGAATTTGCTGAAATCTGCATCCAGGCCCAGCGCCTTGCTAAAATCGGCATTGCCGTCAGCCATCATGCGAACGATGCCTGTGGATTTTTGATCACGGCCCCAAGCACCCATGACGAATGCGTCATTCACAGAGATACACCAGATTTCGTCAACTCCCTTGGCTTTCAAATCTGCTGCCAGTGCAACATAGCCAGGCACATGCTTGGCTGAACAAGTTGGCGTGTACGCGCCAGGCAGACCAAAAATCGCAATGGTTTTGCCTTTGGTCAGGTCTGCAACTTTGAACGTATTTGGGCCGAGTGAGCATCCTTCTGATTCCACTTCAATAAATTCTGCCAGGCTGCCTTCAGGCAGGGTATCGCCAATCTTGATTGTCATTTTATGTACTCCCTAGATAAGTATTCGGATATTCATTGCCTTGCTGTATGCCGCCTCCGCATAAAAAGCAGAAAGTTTGAGCCATATCAACACCGACAGTGAAGGACGCAAGTATGCCTGAGCTAGAATTTTCTTGCAGAAGTTAAAAGTGTGAACATCCAGGCGCTTTAACGTCGACATCGCGTATTGCAAAAAAAACTCACGAGCCCCCTCCCTCTCAAGGGGAAGGAGTCATCAAAGGACATTATCCAAATGCCCCCTTTGAAGAAGAAAGCCATATGACAAATAAAAAACGCCAGCCTCTTCCGAAGCTGGCGCTCTGCTGAAAACCAGATAAATCAGTCAGCCTGTTTGCGCAGGAAAGCTGGGATATCGTAAGTTTCCATGCCATTTTTTTCCAGTGCACGTACTGTTTCTGATGCAGATTCACGACGCCATACAGCAGGTTTGCTCAAGCCATCAAAGCCTGCTGAACCAGTTGTAGCACCAGTGCTGATGGTGGCAGATGTCATGACTGGGCTGGCCATCACTGTTTCATTGTGAGTACCTGTACGCAGCATTGGTGTTTGCACCAGCTGAATGTTTTTCTTGCCACGGCCAAGGCCGGTTGCGACTACCGTTACACGGATATCGTCACCCATGTTGTCGTCGTAAGCGATACCCTGGGCAATCGATGCGTCCGGTGCAGCAAAGGCGCGTACTGTCGACATGACTTCCTTGATTTCTTTACCTTTCAGACCACGGCTGGCCGTGACATTGACCAACACGCCGCGGGCACCGGACAAATCAATACCGTCCAGCAGTGGTGATGCAACTGCCTGTTCAGCGGCGATGCGTGCGCGGTCAACGCCAGAAGCCGTTGCCGTACCCATCATGGCCTTACCTTGTTCGCCCATGATCGTTTTCACGTCATTGAAGTCGACGTTGATATGGCCAGGTACATTGATGATCTCGGCAATACCGGCGACGGCATTGTTCAAGACATCATCTGCATGTTGCAGCCATTCGATCATGCTGTCGTCTTCATAAATCTCTTCGAGTTTTTCGTTCAGAATGATGATCAGTGAATCGACGTGCTGAGACAAGGCTTCCAGACCTTCGTCAGCGATGTCCATGCATTTCTGACCTTCGTAAGAAAATGGCTTGGAAACCACCGCAACTGTCAGTGCACCCAATTCCTTGGCGACTTGTGCAACTACGGGAGCAGCACCGGTACCTGTACCACCGCCCATACCTGCAGCGATAAATACCATGTGCGCGCCGCGCAATGCGTCTTCAATGCGGGCACGGGAATCTTCCGCCAGCTTGCGGCCGACTTCCGGTTTCATGCCTGCGCCCAGACCAGTCTCGCCGATCTGTATCACGTTGTTTGCTTTAGACTGCAACAGTGCTTGCGCATCTGTGTTTGCTGCTATGAACTCAACGCCGGACACGCCTTTGTTGATCATGTGCTGAACCGCATTGCCGCCTGCGCCACCTACGCCGACAACCTTGATTACGGTGCCTTGTGTGGCGTTATCAACCATATCGAACTCCATCATGACTCCTCCAGGTAGGCAGTTATCAGTCGCTAGGCATCACCGGGGTGTGACGACTAGCGACTAATAACTGTATATCGAACTATTATAAAATGACTACACTAATTTAGATACAAAATACAAGCTAAAAATTCCCTAAAAACCACTCTTTCATGCGTTGCCAGACCGCTTTGGCTGAACCTTCTTGCCTAGTGACCAGATGACCGCGCAAATACTGCTTCTTCGCTTCCAACAACAACCCCAAAACTGTGGCATAACGCAGGCTGCGCACGACATCTGCCAACTGCCCACTGTAAGCCGGCATACCTAATCTGGTCGGCTTCAAAAAGATGTCTTCTGCCATCTCGACCATACCTGGCATGGCAGCAGAACCACCTGTCAAAACGATGCCGGACGACAGCACATCTTCATAGCCGGATTCGCGCACCACCTGGTGCACCAGCGCAAACAATTCTTCCACCCGCGGCTCTATCACTGCCGCCAAAGCCTGACGCGACAAGGAGCGCGGGCCACGATCGCCCAGACCAGGTACTTCCAGCGTATCTGAAGGATCAGCCAGTACCTGCTTGGCGACACCAAAACGCACCTTGATTTCTTCTGCTTCTGATGTCGGCGTGCGCAAAGCCATCGCGATATCATTGGTGATCTGATCACCAGCAATCGGTATCACTGCGGTATGGCGTATCGCACCTTCACTGAATACCGCTACGTCAGTCGTGCCACCACCGATATCAATCAACACCACGCCCAGCTCTTTTTCATCCTTGGTCAGCACTGCTTCAGCTGATGCCATCGGTTGCAAGATCAGGTCAGATACTTCAAGACCGCAACGGCGTACGCATTTGACGATGTTCTGCACCGCAGAAACGGCACCGGTAACGATATGCACTTTGACTTCAAGACGTATGCCACTCATGCCTATCGGTTCGCGCACATCGTCCTGGCTATCGACGATAAATTCTTGTGGCAAGGTATGCAGCAATTGCTGGTCAGTCGGAATATTGACTGCCTTGGCAGTTTCTATCACACGCGAAACGTCGGCCGCGGTGACTTCTTTATCCTTGATCGCCACCATGCCGCTGGAATTAAAGCTGCGTATATGGCTGCCAGCGATACCGGTATACACATTGCGTATCTTGCAGTCAGCCATCAACTCGGCTTCTTCCAAAGCGCGCTGTATGGATTCGACGGTCGCCTCGATATTGACGACGACACCTTTTTTCAGGCCCTTGGATTCATGCTGGCCCAGGCCTATGACTTCATGCCTGCCGTCAGGCATGACTTCTGCCACGACCGCCACAATTTTTGAGGTGCCGATATCGAGACCAACGATCAGATTTTTAGCGTCTTTTGTCATGTCTTTCCACTTGCTTTTGTTTGCTTTTTTGATCCGAGATTGCTATGGCTCGATTTGAGCGCAAGGCCATTCGGATAACGCATGTCCACACTTTCAATACTGTCCTGCAAACTGGCCAGCAGTTGCGGGTAAACTGTCATCAACTTATCCACCCTGTTCTTGAGCGTTGTTGCATCCTGCACCCTGCCCAATTGCACCTGCATGCCATTATTCAATTTCAGACTCCAGGCATAACGACTGGAATAATTTACTGAGTCTGGTGCCAGATTAATTTTGGCAAACCAGTTCTTAAATTCCACATATTGCGCCAGCACTTCTTTTTCACTACCGTCTGGTCCACTCAGGGCGACCAGATCTGCATCATCTTCAGCCTCAGCCAGGTTGGCAGTAAACACATCGCCTTTGGCAGAAATCAATTGACCATTTTCACCCCAGGTGCCCAGTGCCACATGCTCTTCCAAAGTGACGATAAGCTTGTTGGGCCATTCTCTTTGTACACTTGCCTTGCGTACCCAAGGCACGGTTTCAAATGCAGACCGCACCGCATCCAGATTCGCCGTAAAAAAATTACCCCTGATCTTGGGCAAAGCCGTGTTCCTGATCGTGAGTGGATTGACGTGCCGCAAACCCGCACTATCGCTTGTACTACTGGCCTCCACCCGGATCACCCGCAAAGTAAAAAACGGTCTTTGTATTACCCACCACACACCAGACAACACCAGGATGAACAGCACCAGCCCAAACAGGGCATTCGCGGTATTGTTCATCAGCTTGCTGTCATGCCACATTTTTTTGCTCTTACTCTTTTACTTTTTTTGTTCAGATTTAATTTTCAAACTTGCCGTCTTCAAAATTTCTACACATAAGTCTTCATAACTGATGCCAACTGCCTTGGCCGCCATGGGCACCAACGAATGCCCTGTCATGCCTGGAGAAGTATTAATTTCCAGCAAAAACGGTTTGTTATCCGACTTGCGCAACAAGACATCGACCCTGGCCCAGCCTTCGCAATCCAGTGCGCGATAAGCATCGACAGCCATCTTGCGGATGGCATCCGTCAGATCCTGCTCCAGCACAGCCGGGCAAATGTATTGTGTGTCGTCAGTAAAATACTTGTTCTGGTAATCGTAGTTACCATCGGGTGCCACGATTTCAGTAATCGGCAAGGCATACGCCTGCTCACCCTTGCCCAGAATCGCCACTGTCAGTTCACGGCCTTCGACAAATTCTTCTGCCAGTACGACTTCATCAAACTGGGCAGCCAGGGCATAAGCTTCCTGCATGTCGGAGTAACCCACGACTTTGGTAATACCAATGGTAGAACCCTCATGTGGCGGCTTGATGATCAGAGGCAAACCCAGCTCATCCGGTACTCGGCGCAATTCAGTCTGACCGGTCAGTACGGCATAAGCAGGTGTGCTCAGGCCATAGGTTTGCCAGATGCGTTTGGTAAAAATCTTGTCCATGGCAATCGCCGATGCCATCACACCACTACCGGTATAAGGGATATTCAATTGTTCCAGCACGCCTTGCAGACTGCCGTCTTCACCGTAGCGGCCATGCAGGGCGATGAAAACGCGGTCAAATTTTTCTGCTGCCAGTTCTGCAATGCCGCGTTCTGCCGTGTCGAAAGGATGGGCATCGATGCCCTTGCTCAACAAGGCTTGCAGTACACCAGTACCAGACATGATGGAGATTTCACGTTCAGCCGAACGCCCGCCAAACAGCACGCCTACTTTGCCCAGAGATTTCAAATTCAATTCGCTCATGATGATCTGATCACTTGTTTTCTACATTTACACTGACTGCGCCAGTTTTGCCGGCACAGCATTGATGGAACCTGCGCCCATGACGATGACCACATCGCCGTCTTTCAATACCCGCAAAATACTGTCGGGCATCTCCAAAATATCTTCGACGAATACCGGCTCTACCTTGCCCATGACGCGCAATGCGCGGGACAGGGAACGGCCATCGGCCGCCAGTATTGGTGCCTCACCTGCGGCATACACTTCTGCCAGCACCACTGCATCTGCATCAGAAATCACGCGGACGAAATCTTCAAACAGATCGCGGGTACGGGTATAGCGGTGCGGCTGGAAAGCCAGCACCAGCCTGCGGCCTGGATAAGCACCACGTGCTGCTGCCAAAGTCGCCGCCATTTCTACAGGGTGATGACCGTAGTCATCAACCAGGGCAAAAGTGCCACCATTTGCCAGAGCAATTTCTCCATAACGGGTAAAGCGGCGGCCTACGCCATTGAATTCGGAGAGGGCTTTTTGGGTTGCCTCATCGCTGACACCCACTTCACGCGCAATCGCAATCGCGGCGCAGGCATTTTGTACATTGTGCATGCCAGGCTGGTTCAGGCTGACCTGCATATTCTCATAGCCATCTTGCACTACCGTGAAATGCATCTTGCCATTGGCGGCTGTGGCATCAACTGCGCGTACATCGGCATCTGCATGAAAGCCATAAGTGACGATGGGTTTGGACACGAAAGGCATGATTTCACGCACATTCGCATCATCCAGGCACAAGACTGCCACACCATAGAAGGGCAAACGCTGGGTAAATTCGATGAAAGCCTGTTTCAGGCGGGCGAAGTCATGGCCATAGGTTTCCATATGGTCAGCATCGATATTGGTGATGACTTCAATCACTGGCAAGAGGTTGAGGAAAGAAGCATCTGATTCATCGGCTTCGGCCACGATGAAATCGCCACTACCGAGTTTGGCATTGGCACCGGCGCTATTGAGCAAACCGCCGATGACGAAAGTCGGGTCCAGGCCGCCCTGCGCTAACACACTGGCAACCAGGCTGGTCGTTGTCGTCTTGCCATGCGTGCCGGCAATCGCGATACCGCTTTTCAAACGCATGAGTTCTGCCAGCATCATTGCACGTGGCACGATGGGAATATGTTTGGCACGGGCAGCGATGACTTCAGGGTTGTCACCCTTGACTGCGGTCGATGTCACGACGGCATCGGCACCAGCGATATTTTCAGCAGCATGACCCTGCACGACATTGGCGCCCAGTTGCGCCAGGCGTTTTGATGCAGCATTACTACCGAGATCAGAACCAGAAATAGTGTAGCCCAGGTTCAACAAGACTTCGGCGATACCGCTCATGCCCGAGCCACCTATGCCTACAAAATGGATGTGTTTTACTTTGTGTTTCATGCTAATGCTTCCAGAATATGGGCAATGTTGGCACTGGCTTCGCGCTGCCCCAGGGCGTAGGCTGTTTCAGCCATCGCCAGGCATTGCGCTCTGTCCAGTACTTTTAATTTCTCTGCCAGCAAGGCTGGGCTTAATTCAGTTTGTGGCAAATGGATGGCAGCTGTTTGCCCTGCCATCCAGATGGCGTTTTCTTTTTGGTGTGAAGTACTTGATGCCATGAAAGGTACGAGTATGCTAGCCACACCGGCCGCAGTCAGTTCAGACACAGTAATCGCACCGGCACGGCAAATCACCAGATCAGCCTCGGCATAGCGGCGCGGCATGTCATCAATAAAATCCAGCACTTCGGCCTGTACACCTGCCTGCGCATAACTCTGACGCAAGGCTTCTATATGTTGTTTGCCAGACTGATGTGTAATCAGTGGACGCTGGGTTTCTGGCAACAGGGCCACTGCCTGCGGTACTGCGTCATTCAATACTTTGGCACCCAGGCTGCCACCCACCACCAGTATGCGCAAAGGACCAGTATGTGCGGCATAACGTGTTGCTGGTGCAGGCAATTCGCAAATTTCTTTGCGTATCGGGTTGCCGATGACAGTTGTTTTGTTATCTGCAGTCACCGTTGCCGAAGGCAGGCCAAACAATAATTTGCTGGCGAAAGGACGCAAAGCCTTATTCGACAACAGCAAGGCAGCATCAGCATTCATCAGAACCACAGGCTTGCCACGCAAGGCAGCCATGATGCCGCCAGGCACAGTCACATAACCCCCCATGCCCAATACCACGTCAGGCTTACGACGACCGATGATGCTGAAGCAGCTAAAGAAACTTTTGACCAGCTTGAAAGCACCGCTGACCGTATGCGACAAACCCTTGCCACGCAAGCCAGAGAAATCAATATTGTCCATGACGATATTGTGTTTAGGGACTATCTGCCCTTCCATGCCAATTTGCGTGCCCAGCCAACTGACTTGCCAGCCGCGTTCACGCATGATGTCGGCTATCGCCAGGCCAGGGAAGATATGGCCACCGGTACCTGCTGCCATGATCAACAATTTTTTTGGCATTTTTTGTATGGCCTGGCTCATGCACGGCCTC
This sequence comes from Undibacterium sp. GW821-FHT07F11, assembly GCF_059418665.1. NCBI lineage: Bacteria > Pseudomonadati > Pseudomonadota > Betaproteobacteria > Burkholderiales > Oxalobacteraceae > Undibacterium > Undibacterium sp. GW821-FHT07F11. The sequence goes on along the minus strand of NZ_JBWKQH010000005.1, from coordinate 209,384 downwards.
CACGCATCAATACGCGGTTTTCATAATCAACACGCAACAAAATTGCCAGGCCCACACAATTAATCATGACACCAGAACCACCGTAACTCATCAAAGGCAGGGTCAAACCCTTGGTAGGCAACAAGCCCAGGTTCACCCCCATATTAATAAACGCCTGCACACCTATCCAGATACCGATGCCCTTGGCCAGCAAACCGGCAAAGGTCTGATCCAGCGCTATGGCTTGTCTGCCAATTTCGAAAGCACGTTTCAGCAACCAGTAAAATAAAAGCACCACCGCCATGACACCAACGAAGCCCAGCTCTTCTCCGATGACAGCCAGCAAAAAATCTGTATGTGCTTCTGGCAGATAATGCAGTTTTTGTACACTGGCACCAAGGCCTACGCCAAATAACTCGCCACGGCCAAAAGCAATCAATGAATGCGTCAACTGGTAAGCCTTGCCCAGCGCATGGTCTTCTTCAAACGGACTAAGGTAGGCAAAAATACGCTCACGCCGCCATGGCGATAACAAAATCACTGAAGTAAAGATACCGATCAGAGTGGCAGCAATGCCACCAAACCAGACGCCGTTGATACCACCCAAAAACAGGATGCCCATGGCGATACAGACGATAACGCCAAAAGCACCCAGGTCAGGCTCCAGCAATAACAGCAAACCGACGATGCCAACCGCCGCCAGCATGGGCACAAAACCCTTGGTCAGTTTGTGCATGTACTCTTGCTTGCGCACGGTATAGTCAGCGGCATATAAAACCATGAACAACTTCATCAATTCAGATGGCTGCAAATTCAATACTTTGAAAGACAGCCAGCGCTTGGCACCATTCACACCTTTACCGAGGCCAGGTATCAGTACAGCCACCAGCAACACCAAAGTGGCAACAAATAAATACGGCGCATATTTTTGCCAGACCGCGACAGGGATGCGGAACACCAAAGCGCCGGCGATCAGGGCCACCACCACGAAAATCGCCTGACGCATGAGGAAATGTGAATTCTTGTAATTGGCGTATTTGGGTGAATCAGGTAAAGAGATGGAAGCCGAATACACCATCACCATACCAAACAGCATCAGGATAATTGTCACCCACACCAAAGGCTGGTCATAGTCCATCATCTTGGACCGGCTGACCAGGTTGGTACTCGCTGGCGCTGCGCCAAACGGAGACCATCTTTGCAGTGGGAGCAAGAGCTGACGCATCAACAAACCTCCCCACGTGCCAGTGCGATTTCGCGCACGGCATCCACAAACACCTCAGCACGATGCGCATAATTGCGGAACATGTCCAGACTGGCGCAAGCTGGTGAGAGCAAAACGATATCGCCATCTGCAGCCAGTTCAGCCGCAGCCTGCACTGCCATTCCCAGCGTTGTCACATCATGTACAGAAACACCAGTAACCGCCAATGCCTGCTGCAAGTCTTCTTTGGCTTTGCCTATCAGGATGACAGCCTTGGTATAACGTTCTACCGGATCAGCCAAAGGAGAGAAATCCTGGCCCTTGCCTTCACCACCGGCAATCAAAATAATCCGCTTGTGCAATGCATCGGATTGTTGGCCCAGGCCCTTCAAGGCGGCGACTGTCGCACCTACATTGGTACCTTTGCTGTCATCGATATAATCAACACCAGCGATATTGGCAACCTGCTCTACCCTGTGCGGCTCACCTTTGTAATCACGCAGACCATGTAACAAGGGAGCAAATGACAGACCTATGCCACGGCACAAAGCCAGGGCAGCCAGGGCATTCGCAGCATTGTGCTGGCCACGGATTTGCAGGGCATCGGTAGGCATCAGACGACTAACGATGACCGGCATTTCTTCTACTTCTTTTTTCTTGCGACGGCTATTCGTCACTACTGGTGCATCTTCTGCCGGATTTGCTACTGCCAGCCAACCCATGCCATGTTCATTCAGCAAACCCAGATCAGCCAGATGTTTTGGTGCATCAACACCAAAGCTGACGACATTACCAAGCGGCTTAGCCATGGACATGACGAGCGCATCATCGCGGTTCAGGACCTGCAAAGTCTGTTCGCCAAAAATTTTTGCCTTGTCAGTGCAATAAGCTTGCAGGCTGCCATGCCAGTCCAGATGATCCTGGCTGATATTCAACACTGTCGCCACATCGGCTTGCAAGCTATGCGTAGTGTGCAACTGGAAGCTGGACAACTCCAGCACCCAGACTTGCGGCAAACTGTCTTGCTCCAGGCACTCACGCAAAACATCGAGTACAGCCGGGCTGATATTACCGGCGACTTTAACTGTCAGGCCAGCGCGCTCCACTAATAAACCAACCAGGCTGGTGACGGTGGTCTTGCCATTGGTGCCGGTGATGGCGATGACTTTAGGTTGATATTCGCGCTCGGCTTTCAAAGCCTGCAGTGCCTGGGCAAATAATTCTATCTCGCCCCAGACCGGGATATTTTTTTCAGCAGCAACAGGTAACAGTTCTTGCAGCTCACGCAGAGGTGACAAGCCAGGGCTGACTGCCATCAACTCAACATCATCAAGCAAAGCCGGGCTGAAAGCACCGCCAATAAATTCCACCTGATCCGACAAGGCTTGCAATTGCAGTAATCTGTCAGGTGCTTCACGAGTGTCAGCAACACGCAGTCGCGCACCGGCGCGCAGCAACCATTGCGCCATCGCCAGCCCGGTTTCACCCAGGCCCAGAACCAGTACATGTTTACCCGAAAAATCCATATCTGCTATTTCTATCCAACAAAACAAACATCAAACTACTTATTCACTTTTTAACGCAACTTCAGGGAAGACAAGCCTATCAAGACCAGCAACATGGTGATGATCCAGAAACGTACGACAACCTGGGTTTCTTTCCAGCCCTTTTTTTCAAAGTGGTGATGCAAAGGTGCCATCAGCAACAAGCGGCGGCCTTCGCCATATTTCCTCTTGGTGTATTTGAAGTAACTGACTTGCAGCATGACGGACAAAGTCTCGGCCACGAAAATACCACCCATGATGAACAACACGATCTCTTGCCTGACGATGACTGCCACGGTACCCAGTGCTCCACCCAAGGCCAGCGCTCCTACGTCACCCATGAATACTTGCGCAGGGTGAGCATTGAACCAGAGGAAAGCCAGACCAGCCCCTGCCATCGCACCACAGAAAATCAGCAACTCACCGGCACCTGGTATATGCGGTATCAACAGATATTTGGCATAACCCACATTACCGGTCAGGTAAGCAAACAGACCAAGCGCTGAACCGACCATGATGGTAGGCATGATGGCCAGGCCATCCAGTCCATCAGTAAAATTCACGGCATTGCTGGTACCGACGATAACGCAGTAGGTTAACGCAATAAAACCCCAGACACCCAGGGGATAGCTGACGGTTTTAAAGAAAGGCACGATCAGATCTGCTTTCGGTGGCAAGTCCATATTGAAACCGGACTGTACCCAGGCGATAAACAATTCCAGCACTTTTGAGTTACTTGGTGCGGAGACTGAAAACGCCAGGTAAAAAGCAGCGATCAAACCTATCAGCGATTGCCAGAAATATTTTTCCCTGGAGCGCATGCCTTCAGGATCTTTATAAACTACCTTGCGATAATCATCGACCCAGCCAACTGCACCATAGCCCAGCGTGACTATCATCACGACCCAGATAAAACGGTTGCTCAAATCTCCCCACAATAAAGTGGAAATACCAATGGAAATCAAGACCAGTACACCACCCATGGTCGGCGTGCCGGATTTAACCAGATGTGTTTCCATGCCATAGCTGCGTACAGCCTGGCCTACCTTGAGCCTGGTCAGCATGCGTATGACCGCTGGTCCAGCAAAAATACCGATGGAGATGGCCGTCATTGTGGCAAATACTGCGCGGAAGGTAATAAACCCGAATACGCGCAGCCAGCCTATATCCTGCTTTAACATTTCAGCCAACCAGAGCAACATACTAGTGATTCCCTATTATTTTTTGTTGTAATGTGTTTTTATCTGCTTCGTCTGCTGCCAGCAGATGAGCAACGACTCTTTCCATTTTCATGAAGCGTGAGCCTTTTACCAGCACTATGGTGTCAGCCGCAGTTTGCGCATCAAGGTTCTGGCACAGGTTTTCTACACTGGCAAAATGCTGTGCACCGACACCATAGCCTTGCGCTGCATGAGCAACCAGTTCACCCAGCAAGAACAATTTTTTGATACCCCGCTGCTGCGCATACTCACCAATTTCATGATGAAATTGCGCACCGTTTTCACCAACCTCGCCCATGTCACCGAGTACCAGGGCTGTGTCGCCACCGATTTGTGCCAGCACATCTATTGCGGCACGTACAGAATCAGGATTGGCGTTATAGCTGTCATCAATGACGGTTGCACCAGATTTGGCTTGCTTGCGTTGCAAACGGCCATTCACAGGTGCGAAATTTTCCAGACCGGCAACGATGGCTTCTTTGCTGACGCCGGTTGCGTGGCAGCAAGCTGCAGCGGCGAGTGCATTCAAGACATTGTGCTGACCAGCTGCGCTCAGGCGCACTGACAAGATCTGACCTGCCAGGTTGATTTGCAGGTCGCTGCCAAACACACTGGGCAGGTAAGTCGCATGCACATCAGCATCGGGCGTCAGACCAAAAGTCAGGGTTTTACGCTGACCGCGTTCAGACGCAAAGGATTGCCATAAAGCTGTGTAAGTATCGTTGGCAGGGAATACAGCTACGCCATCATCTGGCAGGCACTGTATCGCCACGCCATTTTCGCGCGCCACTGCTTCCACGCTTTGCATGAATTCCTGATGTTCACGCTGGGCATTGTTGACCAGGGCCACGGTGGGCATGGCAGCAGATGCCAGCAAGGCGATTTCGCCAGGATGGTTCATGCCCATTTCTATAACAGCGGCCTTGTGCTCTGCATGCAATTGCATGATGGTCAGAGGAACACCGATTTCATTATTCAAATTACCTGCAGTCGCCAGGCGGCCATCAATACCAAAGGCTGCGGCCAAAATCGAAGAAATCATTTCCTTGACGGTGGTCTTGCCATTACTGCCTGTCACACCAATGACAGGCAAGTCAAATTTTTGACGCCAGAAACGGCCTACTTTTACCAGTGCCAGTTTGCTGTCTGCTACCTGCAAAGCCGGCAGATTGAAGTCTGTTGGCAGATGTTCGGCAATCACTGCAGCGGCACCAGCAGCCGCTACTTGCGGCAAGAAATCATGCGCATCAAAATTTTCACCACGCAAGGCGACGAACAGATCACCAGAGCCGGCTTTGCGGCTATCGGTAGTCAGGCCAGTGATGCGGATAATGACACCAGCATCGCCAGTCAACTTGGCCGCAGGTAAGGCAGTCTGCAATTCCTGAAGAGAGAACTCCATCAGCTTCCCCTCTTCATATTACCGCTGGTTGCCACGGTAGCGAGTGAGAGCGCGGCATGCTCTTCATCAGAGAATGGCCATTTTTTCCCATTGATATCCTGATAGGTTTCATGCCCTTTGCCAGCCAGCAAAACCACATCATGATGATCTGCATGCTTGATCGCATACAGGATCGCATTGGCGCGATCTTCGATGACTTGCGGCGTGCCTGTCATGCCTTTGAGGATATCTTCTATGATCTGCGATGGATTTTCACTGCGCGGATTATCACTGGTGACAACGACATGTTGCGCCAGCTCAGCAATCTTGCCCATCTGCGGACGTTTGCCTGGGTCACGGTCACCACCACAACCAAACACGCACCATAAGGCCCCGGTTCTTTCTTGCGCAACCTGCTGCAAGGCTTCCAGGGTTTTTTCCAGCGCATCTGGTGTGTGCGCATAATCAATAACGACCATGACATGACCGGCAGTGCCCAGCAATTGCATGCGTCCAGGAACAGGCGTCAGTTTTTCTATGATGCCTACCGCCTTGCTCAGGGCAATGCCCTTGCTCAGCAATACGGCGAGTACCGCCAGGATATTGCTGACATTGAACTTGCCTATGAGCTGAGTCTTGACTTGCGCCGCGCCAAAAGGGGATTCCAGATGGAAGCTGGTGCCTGCATGGCTGGTTTTCAGATTGCTGGCGATCAGTGCATCAACACCTGGCACCAGGTCTTTTTCCAGACTGTAGCCCAGCAGTTTTGTAGCTGGCTGACTGGCTTGCAAATGCCTCAACAATTCCAGACCATAGGCATCATCCAGATTGATGACAGCAGTACCCAGCCCCTGCCAGTCAAAAAGTCTGGTTTTTGCAGCCGCATAGCCTTGCATATCACCATGATAATCAAGATGATCACGTGTCAGATTGGTCAGGACCGCCACATCAAAATGCAGGCCGTTCAAACGACCCTGATGCAAACCTATGGAAGAAGCTTCTATCGCCAGTGCCTGTGCGCCATCGCGCTGCAGGTCTGCCAGTTTTTGCTGCAAACCTATCGCGTCTGGTGTGGTGTAACCAGTTTCGGCCAGTTGTCCGAGGATGCCATTGCGATACTGGCCTATGCCAAGCGTACCGATAACGGCAGCAGGTGTGCCACTCAGTGACAGTGCCCTGGCTATCCATTGCGAGCAGGAAGTCTTGCCATTGGTGCCGGTCACGGCCACATTAAACCAGCCCTGATCAGGCTGGCCGTACCAGGCATGAGCAACATGGCCAACCACATCCTGCAAATCCTGCACTGCAAGATGAGGAGTGTTTAGTGTTTCATCCCACACAAAATTATCAGCTTCATATACCACGGCGACTGCGCCATTGGCAATTGCGTGGGCGATATGCGCACGGCCATCAGTGATATGGGTGCGCAAGGCGAAGAAGACATCCCCAGTTTGTATGGAGCGGGAATCTGAGCGCAATTGCGCATTCGGCGCATGCTGCTTCAGCCAGTCCAGTATTGCTGTCATAGTTATATTTTTCTGTGTCATTACATGCTTTCCTGTACGCTGGTATCAGGAATAATGCTGGTGACGGATGAGTCAGGCGGCACGTTCAGCGAACGCAAGACGTTCGCCGTAATGGCCGCAAATACCGGGGCAGCAACGGTGCCACCGTAATAACCGCCAGAGCTGGGTTCGTCTATCATGACCGCGACGATGACGCGCGGATTGGATACTGGCGCAAAGCCGACGAAATCACCCACATATTTATTGACATAGCGGCCACCCTCAAGCTTGTGGGCAGTACCAGTTTTACCTGCAACACGGTAACCAGCGATGCGCGCCTGGGTAGCAGTGCCACCCGGTTCGGTCACGGCTTCCATCATCAGGCGCATTTGTTTTGAAGTTTTTTCAGAAATCACGCGTGAGCCTTGTGGCAACTCAGCCGACTTTTGGAAAGTCAGCGGGATCATGTCACCGTTCCTGGCAAAAATCATATAGGCGCGTGCCATCTGTATGAGCGATACCGAGATACCGTGACCATAGCTCATGGTGGCCTGCTCAATAGGACGCCAGTTTTTGTAATTACGCAAACGCCCGGCCACCGCGCCAGGGAAACCGAATTTTGGTTGCTGGCCAAAACCCAGGGTAGTAAACATCTCCCACATTTCTTGTGGTGGCATTTGCAATGCCATTTTTACCGTACCAATATTCGATGATTTTTGTATGACTTGCGCTACTGTCAAAGAGCCCTGTTTGTGCGCATCATGTATCAATGCCGGGCCTATGGCCATGACACCAGGCGCAGTCTGGAATACGGTATCAGGTGTTACCCTGCCAGTATCCAAAGCGAGTGCCACGGTCACCGGTTTCATGGTGGAGCCAGGCTCAAAAGTGTCGGTCATGACACGGTTACGCAATTGCGCACCAGTCAGCGCAGAACGATCATTGGGATTGTACGTGGGCAGATTCACCAACGCCAGCACTTCACCGGTTTGCACGTCCAGCACCACTGCGCCACCTGCTTTGGCCTTATGTTTTTCTACTGCTTCTTTCAGGTGAGTGAAAGCAATGTATTGAATCTTGCTATCTATCGATAACGTCAAATCCTTGCCGTCATGCGGTTCGCGTACGGCTTGTATATCTTCAACAATATGGCCCAGCCTGTCCTTGATGACACGGCGACTCCCGGTCTTACCCGCCAGGTTTTTTTCCGATGCCAGCTCTATGCCTTCTTGTCCTACATCTTCTACATTGGTAAAGCCGACCACATGGGCCATGACTTCGCCTTCTGGGTAAAAGCGTTTATATTCTTTGCGGGTTTCTATACCGGCTATGCCCAGCGCCACGACCTTGTCAGAAACAGCAGGCTCGACCTGGCGTTTCAGATAGACAAACTGACGGTCAGAATCGAGCTTCTTGCGCAATTCAGCCTCAGTCATGTCCAGCAATTTGGCCAGTTGCTGCAGTTTTTCTTTTGGCGCTTCCAGCACATCATCAGGAATGGCCCAGATGGCTTTTACAGGTACGGATGAGGCCAGCACCTGGCCATTGCGGTCAGTAATCTTGCCGCGGGTGGCTGGCAACTCCAGCGTACGGGCGTAGCGGTTAGCCCCTTCCTTCTGCAAGAAGTCCTTGGTAAATCCTTGCAGATACAGGGCTTTGGCGATCAGGGCGATGAAGGCGGCAAACAACAGGAACAGCACGAAGCGTGAACGCCAGGCAGGCAGCTTCACGTCCAGCACAGGGCTGGAAGAAAAGGCGACGCCGCGTGCAGCGGCGGTACGGGATGTACTGGCTGATCTGCTCATTTTGTCTCCACCGCTTTCAGGTACTGGGTACGATCGGGTGTCACTGCCACCATATTCAATTCACGCGCCGCTGTTGCTTCTATGCGCGCATGCTTGCCGTAAGTGGATTGATCGAGTTTCAGTTGCGTCCATTGCAATTCATATTGCTTGCTTAAACTTTGTTCACGCTCCAGCTCTATAAACAGGCGACGTGCCTGGTACTGCGCATTAATCAATGACAGAGCACAAGTGATCAATGCCGCTGCCAGAATAATGTTCCAGCGGGTACTCATACGCCCACCTCTGGCAAACGCTCTGCTACCCGCAAAATGGCCGAACGCGAACGCGGATTGGCACTGACCTCAACCTCGGTAGGCTTGATGCGGTTCAGCAAGCGCATTTGCGGTTTCGGCAAATCGATATGACGTATCGGCAAGCGACGGTCAGGCTGTTCCACCTTGACCTTGGAAGCAAAGAACTGCTTCACGATGCGGTCTTCCAGTGAATGGAAACTGATGACCGACATGCGTCCATACGGTGCCAATGCGTCGTAAGCTGCTGCCAAACCTATTTCGAGATCTTCAAGCTCCTGATTGATGAAAATCCGTATAGCCTGAAAGGTGCGAGTTGCCGGGTCTTTACCCTTCTCGCGAGTTTTGACGGCGTGTGCGACGATTTCTGCGAGCTGTCGTGTTCCACGAATGGCGTCTGTTTTCCTGCGAGCAACAATCGCCTTTGCAATCTGAAAAGCAAACCGTTCTTCCCCATAATTTTTTATAACCTCCGTAATTTGTTCTTCTTCGGCAGTCGCCAGCCATTCGGCAGCCGATATGCCACGCGTGGTATCCATGCGCATGTCGAGCGGACCATCTGATCTGAAACTGAAACCCCGGCTGGCATCATCCACTTGCGGGGATGAAATGCCCAAATCCATCAGGATGCCATCGACCTTGCCAACACCACAGTCAGGCAAAGCCTCACCAATAGCTGCAAAACTGTCATGCACGATATGGAAACGCGGGTCTTGTATTTCTGCTGCGCTGGCGATAGCCTGGGTGTCTTTATCAAAAGCAATCAGGCGGCCATTGCTACCCAGTTGCGACAAGATCAGGCGACTATGTCCGCCACGGCCGAAGGTACCGTCTACATAAATCCCGCTGGCACGCTGATCTGTGATGCCGAGGGCGTCTACAGCCTCATGCAACAGCACAGTCTGGTGCGTAAAATCTGCCGCTTGCTGAATACTCATTGCCCGCGATCAGAAAGAAAAATTGTTTAATACATCAGGAGCACCGCCAGCAATGGCTTTTGCTTCGTTTTCTGCCAGCTTGGCAGCGTCCCAAATCTCAAAATGGCTGCCCATACCCAAGAGCATGACGTCACGCTGCATGCCTACTGCACTGCGCAACTCAGGCGCGACCAGGATACGACCAGCGCCATCCATTTCCACATCGAAGGCATTACCGAGAAAAATACGTTTCCAGTCGCGTGCCTGTATGGGCCAGGCAGCGATTTGTTCGCGGTGAGATTCCCAGGTAGGGCGCGGGAAGAGCAAAAGGCAACCGTCAGGGTGGCGTGTCAGGGTAATCCGGCCTTCGCACTGCACATTGAGCGCGTCACGGTGCCGGGCAGGGATGGACATCCTGCCTTTTGCATCGAGATTGAGTGAGGACGCCCCCTGAAACACGCTATCTACCTTTTTCCTGAAAATCTGTATGTCCGGCCACGCATGGAATGTAAGCGAAATCGGGAATTTTATGCCACAAAATTACACTTTTTCACACTATTGCCCACTTTAGAGGATGACTTGAGCCCGGTCAAGCGTATTTATGGGGTAATTTGGAAAAATTTCTAATGAAGTCAAGGACTTAGCGCCAACACTTGAGGTGAAGCTCAGTCAAGCCCAGACAATTTATCCTGATAAATTAGGCACTTACACCGCACAGTGAAAGTAGCGCCTTACATATAACCATGTGTTTATCCCGGACTGTTGCGTTTTGGGATGGGGGACTTAAGGAAAATGCCTGCAAGAAAGAGGAGATCGCCGCTTTTTAGCCGCTGAAGTGACAATTTATAAACGTTGCTGTACTAAAGGTGATGAACAAGGGTGCAGATTATCGCTGAAAATTGGCCTGCATGGGCAGGTTTTCAAGCCAAAAGCAGGTGAAATAGTGAGGTAATTCAGTGCAGCATGCCCGGTCGGCGGCATGACGATATATAGCTATTAAGTTTCCCTTCTTTGACGTTGCAATAATTGCAAAAACTCTTTGTCCGGGACAGCCTTGCTGAAATAGAAACCCTGGAATTCATCGCATTTGCATTCACGCAAGGTTTCCAGCTGTATGGCGGAATCCACTCCCTCGGCAATGACTTTAATGCCCAGGGTATGTGCCATCGCGACAATGGCGAGCACGATGGCGGTGTCATTTGGGTCGTCAGGTATGTCTTTAATGAAGGAACGATCGACCTTGACGCTATCAACAGGAAAGCGCTTCAGGTAGGCCAGGGAAGAATAGCCAGTCCCAAAATCGTCTATGGAGAGCGTAAAGCCAGCCTCCTTGAGGCCATCCATGAGCAAGATTGCCTGCTCACGGTTATGCATGACCATGCTTTCGGTAATCTCAAACTCGATGGAATTGGCGGGCACGCGCCAGAAATCGACGACGCTTTTGACCTCTTCCAGCATGTGCGCATCATTGAACTGGGCACCCGACAGATTGATTGCCACCCGGCCAAAATCCTTGTCAACATTGCGGAAACTCAGGATGTCACGGCAAGCAATATCGAGTACCAGCATACCCAGGCGGGCGATCAGGCCTGCCTCTTCTGCCAGGGCAATGAATTCAACCGGAGACAGTACTCCGCGTTCTGGGTGGTTCCAGCGTACCAGCGCCTCGGCACCGACGATGCGCTCGGTTTTGACATCCAGCTTGGGCTGGTAATGGACGACAAACTCGCGTCGCTCCAGTGCCTTGCGCAGGCGCGCTTCAAAGGCCAGCCTCTCGACGGTATGGGTATTCATTTCCGAGGCATAGAACTGGTAATTGTCCTTGCCCTTGTTTTTTGCCTTGTACATGGCAATGTCAGCATTTTTCAACAGGGTCTGGGCATCCCTGCCATCAGCCGGGAAGGTAGCAATGCCTATGCTGGCACTGAGCTGGCATTCCTGCCCATCTATCTCGAAAGGCTGGGCAGCAGCATACAAGAGCTTGTCAGCAACGTCGCCAAGGTCGCGCGCCTCATTGAACTGGTCTATCAGGAGGATGAATTCGTCACCGCCTATCCTGGCAATGATGTCGGACTCGCGCAGGCATTGCCGGAAACTGAGTGCAATGGTGCGCAAGACATTGTCACCCTCGTCATGGCCAAAAGTGTCATTGATGTTTTTGAAGCGGTCAAGATCAAGGAAGAGCACGGCCAGTTGACTGCGATTACGTTCGGCAATCGCCAGCGAACGAGCCAGATGCTGGTTATACAGGAAGCGGTTAGGCAAACCCGTCAGCTCATCATAATGGGCGAGCTGCATGATTTTCTTTTCGGAGCGGCGGCCTTCTATGGCAATACCGGCAATATCCACCGTAATCCTGACCAGGCCCAGATCTTTTTCGCTGAGTGGCTCGCGGCTATAAGAAAACAGGCTGAAACTGCCCAGCAACTGACCATTCTTGCCAAAGATGGGCCAGGCTGAGCAAGAAGAGAATTCAACCAGGGTTTCTACCCCGTTCACGAATTGCATGGCAGGTGCCTGCAAAAACTCACGCAACCAGATAGGCTCCATGGTCAATGCGGTCTCAGACCAGATGCCGCTGCCATGGGTTACTGTCATGCCAGGTATCTGCGCCAGCAAAACCTCAGGGAAGCGACTGCCGGTAGCATGGGCAAAGCTTCGCCTGTCATCGGCCAGCAGTTGTATCCCGCAACGCCAATGAGGGCAAAGCTTTTCCACAAACTGGCTGATGGCTTCCAGTATGGAAGTCAACTCCTCTTCACCACCGATGAGTTTCAGCAGACGATTTTGCCCGGCGATCAGTAATTCACTATATTTGCGAGCATTGATATCACGCTCCACACAAAACAAGAGCATTTCGCCATCGACCTCGACCCGGCTCAGGGAAATTTCTGTGTGCTGTATCTGGTCATTCCTGACTGTGACCCATTCAAAGCGCTGTGGCTGCCCTTTAAAAGCCTGGTCTATCAGGGTAGCGACCAGTACGTCCTTGTCCTGGGAGGCATAACCAGCCACTGACTGGATACTGGGTGAGAAACTGCCCACCTTGCGCCCTATCACTTCTTCCTGGGTATTGACGCCAAAGAAGGCCACAGCAGCCGGGTTGCAATCGACATAGATATAGTCACGGCTAATGAGCAGGATGGCATCTTGTGCCCCCTGATAAATAAGCCGGTAACGGCTCTCGCTGGCTTCCAGACGGTTTTTGGAATCACGCAAATGACGAATCTGCCATAACAACAGCAAGGCCAATAAAAAAATGAAGCCCGCAGTCGCCGCTGTCACCATGATCTTTTGCGTTACCCTGGCATTCCAGTCTGTCAATATGACATTACTCTCGCGCGCATAGACCAGTATCAAGGGGAAATCACTGATTTTGCGATAACTGATCAACCAGGCTTTACCCTCTTCATCTTCATCCCGCAAGGCCCCTTCCGGTGTCTTTTTGCGGATGATGTTGTCCAGTACAGACCTGGAGTAATCGCGTTCTTTCAAGCCAGCAGCAGCCAATTTCCTACCAGATTCATCATACAAGACGATGCTGGCACCACTGCCAAGAGCAATACGTTCATAGAAATCATAGAGATAACGGAGCTGAATATCAGCCTGCATCAAACCTGCGCGTTTGCCAGTTTTATCAAAAAAATTTTTAAGCACAGGTAAAATCCACTGCCCAGTCTGGCTCAGTTGATAAGCCTCGCCCAGTACTACTTTGGTATCTTCAGGATGCTCAAGCAAAAATTTTATATGGCGCTGGTTTGCGACTCTTTCAGGCGCAGGTACAACCACCCCCATCTGACTGGATGCAAGCCAATTTCCTTGAGAATCAAATACAGAAAGCGCGTGTATGGATTCAGACTCCTGCCTTTGCATGGCGAGGATTTGCTGCAACTGCCGGGCTTCTGCAGCAGTTACTTTAGTTTCAGAGAGGACTTCTTCACTTGCCACGGTCGTAACACGCACCGCACCGCGCATGACTTCGCTGACATGTTCTTCGAGCATGCGCACGGCCAGGAAATTATGCTCCTGAGCAGCATTGATGGTCAGCGTCTTGTCCTGGGCTATAGACCACCAGCTCTGCGCTATGATCGCGACTGCAATCAGGCAGATGCAAATAGCGAATGCCAGTATAGGCACATCGCGCTCTTTTTTCAGACCGCCAGTCTCCATGCGTTTTGCAATTTTTTTGTAGATACAGGGTCAGTAGAACTCATTGCACCAGTGTACCACTGGTATTTTCAGAACAAGGACTTGCTTGCAAGGAATGATGCTTGGTGGCGACATTCTGGAGCAGACTGCCGCATATTGTGAGGATGTTTGGGACGAAGCCAAAGAAATGTGCAAATTAAATAATAGGACCTACACAAAATTGTCCCAGCAAGGCCATGCTTTAGGAAACCGCCCTTGCAAGGGCGGTTCGTTACGCCGGCAGACAATATATTGTCTGAAACCCCGCCTTCACCGTAGCGACGAAGACAGTACTTTAGTACAAGGAAGGTAAAGGCGGGAGCTAAATAGTGAACTGAGTGCAACTGGGGCGATTTTGTGCAAATCTAAATAAGTTGAAGCAGGCCGGTAGGCCGGATTCTGTTACGGCATAATGCATTGCTGCCGTCTGCTATGACAATCATTCCTCTAGGCGACGGATTGCTCCGCCGCTCAAGCTTTCTACCCGCACGCTCCGCGAGCCACATCAACGCGTGCCTATTTGAAATTGCTCCGGGTGGAGGTTACCGCGTTTCACCGTAACTTAATACGCTCGTCTCTGTGGCCCTATTCCTCGCCTTATACCAAAGCTTGCGCCCTGGCTTTCAACGTACGGCCGTTAGCCGTCACCCTGCTCTATGGAGTCCGGACCTTCCTCCCGTCACCTTGATTGCTCAAGGCAACCAGCGATTGTCTGGCCTGCTTCGGGCGCTATTTTACCTCATTCAGGGTTAGTTAATCTAACCTATTCAATGATAATTCCGTGCACAAGCCTCAAATACGATGCAAATTAAGCAGGCTTTCTGGTAGCGTACTGCTTTTACTTTTTTTCATTGTCTATCATGCTGAAATCACGTTCTGGCGGCCAGTTGATTGTGGATGCCCTGCAAGTCCACGGTGTCGATACCATCTTCGGTGTACCTGGCGAGAGTTATTTGCCGGTGCTGGATGCCCTGCATGACAGCCCCATACGTTTCATCATCAACCGCCAGGAAGGCGGCGCAGCCTTCATGGCAGACGCCTATGGCAAGATGACCGGTAAACCAGGTATCTGCTTTGTCACGCGTGGGCCGGGGGCCACCAATGCCTCTATCGGCGTGCATACGGCTTATCAGGATTCGACACCCATGATTTTGTTCATAGGCCAGGTTGGCAATGATTTTGTAGAACGAGAAGCTTTTCAAGAGATAGATTACCGTCGCATGTTTGGCCAGATGGCGAAATGGGTAGCCCAGATAGACCGCGCCGACCGCGTGCCAGAGTACATCGCCCGCGCCTTCCAGGTAGCGACCAGTGGCCGCCCCGGCCCTGTCGTACTGGCATTGCCAGAAGACATGCTGGCCCAGGTGGCAGAAGTTGCCGACACCCGTCATTACACGCCGGTGCAGGCATCTGCCTCGCCGCAGCAATTGGCGCAACTGCGCAATATGCTGACTGTATCGCAACGCCCTGTGCTGTTGCTGGGTGGCAGCGGCTGGGACAAGGCGGCATGTCAGCACATCAGCGAATTCGCCACCAGCAATCACCTGCCTGTGGCTTGTGCCTTCCGCTTCCAGGACTTGATGGACAATGCCCATCCCAACTACATAGGCGATGTAGGCATAGGCATCAATCCCAAGCTGGCGCAAAGACTGAAAGATGCAGACCTGATCATTGCCATAGGCCCGCGCCTCGGTGAAATGACCACCAGCGGTTACAGCGTGCTGGAAGCGCCAGTGCCAAAACAAAAGCTGGTACACATCCACAGCGATGCGCTGGAACTGGGCCGTGTCTACCAGGCTGATCTGATGATCAATAGCGGCATGAAGGAAATTGCAGAAGCACTGGCCGAAATGGAAGGCCTGGATGCCGCCACCAAATGGAAGACAACAGTCAGCGAAGCACGCGCTGATTTATTGGCCTGGCAAACCGAGCCTGCGATTTTTTCCAAGGAAAACGCCCCGTTAAATCTGTGGCAAGTGGTGCAGGACATCAAACGTCTGGCCCCAAAAGACACCATCATCACCAATGGCGCAGGCAATTATGCGACTTGGGCGCATCGTTACTTCCCTTACGGCGGCATGCGCACGCAACTGGCCCCCACCTCTGGTGCCATGGGCTATAGCGTACCCTCTGGCGTTGCCGCCAAGATCATAGACCCGCAACGCACCGTCATCACCTTTGCCGGCGATGGTGAATACCTGATGAATGGCCAGGAACTGGCAACTGCCGTGCAATACAAGGCAGGCGTGGTCATCATCGTCTTCAATAACGGCATGTATGGCACCATACGCATGCACCAGGAAAAAGAATTCCCGGCACGTGTCTCCGGCACAGAATTGCACAACCCGGATTTTGCCGCGCTGGCCCGCGCCTTTGGCGGCAGTGGTGAAGTCGTCAATACCACAGCAGAATTTGCCCCCGCCCTCGAACGTGCACTGGAGCATAGCCGCAAACACAATCTTCCAGCTCTCATAGAACTGCGTTATGACGGCAACCTGATCACGCCAGGGGCAACGCTGGAAACCATGCGCAAGATTGCGCAAGATGCAGGTAAATAAGGCCTGACCTTTCTTGGACCGGCTTCGGGACTTTCCCGGAGCTGGTTTGCGCTGCAACAAGCAAGACAGCATTCCCACAATCCACAAATTAAGGCACACTCCCATCATTACCTCCACGGGAAGATGCCCACATGAGCAAACCTTCACTGCCTAAAAGTATCTGGGTACTCGGTTTTGTCAGCATGCTCATGGATATTTCTTCAGAAATGATACATAGCCTGC
Organism: Undibacterium sp. GW821-FHT07F11; assembly: GCF_059418665.1. Classification (NCBI taxonomy): domain Bacteria; kingdom Pseudomonadati; phylum Pseudomonadota; class Betaproteobacteria; order Burkholderiales; family Oxalobacteraceae; genus Undibacterium; species Undibacterium sp. GW821-FHT07F11. The sequence continues at coordinate 192,571 of NZ_JBWKQH010000005.1, read as the reverse complement.
TGCCCATGTTCATGGTCGGCACGCTGGGCATCAGCGTGTTTGCCGTTGGCCTGATAGATGGCATCGCTGAATCAACCACCCTCATCGTCAAAGTGTTTTCAGGTGCGCTGAGTGACCGCCTGGGCAAACGCAAGGCACTGGCTGTGTTTGGCTATGGCATGAGTGCCTTCACCAAACCCCTGTTTGCCATCGCCCAGGGCATGGGCATGCTGCTGACAGCCCGCATGATGGACAGAATAGGCAAAGGCATACGTGGCGCACCACGCGATGCCTTGATCACGGACATTACCCCAGCCGAAATACGCGGCGCAGCTTTCGGTTTGCGACAATCGCTGGATACCATAGGCGCCGTGGTGGGCCCCTTGCTGGCAACCGCCTTGATGCTACTGTGGATGAATGATTACCGGCGGATATTCTGGCTGGCGGCCATCCCTGGTCTTGCCGCGATGGTCTTGCTTTTCGTCGGCGTAGACGAGCCAGATAACAAGTTAGCAGACAAGCCTGGCAACCCCATCAGCATGCACAATCTGCGCCGCATGGGCGTAGCTTATTGGTGGGTGGTGGCACTGGGCAGCATATTTACCCTGGCCCGCTTCAGCGAAGCGTTTTTGATACTGCGCGCCCAGCAAATGCAAATACCCATCGCTTATGTCCCCCTCATCATGGTCGCCATGAACCTGGTATATGCAGCGACAGCCTACCCGTTTGGCAAACTGTCTGACCGGATATCGCACTCCCAATTGCTGGCTTGGGGCTTGCTTGTGCTGGTGGCCTCAGATGTGGTTCTCGGCTATAGCCAGCAATGGTATGGACTGGCTGCGGGGATTGCCCTATGGGGAGTACACATGGGCATGACCCAGGGTTTATTGTCCAGCATGGTCGCTGCCAGTGCTCCGGCTGATTTGCGAGGTACCGCTTTTGGTTTTTTCAATCTGGCCAGTGGTGTCAGCCTGTTGCTGGCCAGTGTTGTCGCGGGGTTGCTGTGGCAGGAATTTGGATCCGCTTTTACCTTTTACGCAGGTGCCATTTTTGCCTGTATCAGCCTGCTGGGACTCATGCTGTATACAGCTACTCAAAAACAAAAAATACAGTCTTAGGCAGTGCCTGGTGTAGCAACTGCTTGCGACCTGCGCGCCAACCATAATTTGGTCAACCCCCACATCAGGGCCAAGGCAAACAACCACGCCAGGTAACAAACCAGCAGCGATGCTTCATACTCTGGTGTCGCTTCAGGCTTGCGGAAATCAACGATCTGGCCGTAACGCAGCTGCATGTAAATCCAACCCAGCGCATGGATCAGTGCAATATGCACCAGATAAAAGAACATCGGCGTCTTGCCAAACAGCATCAATAGCGGTAAGGGTTTTTTCACATACCTGTCCATCAAAGCCAGGGTACCCAAGCCTATGCTGAGCGTGATGCACAGGTAAAGCAAGGAAGGTGGATATTTATGCACCTTCACAAAAGACATGAAATCCACAAACCAGCCCTTGCCTTGTGCTGACCAGAAGTCAGGGTCACCATAATAATTGCCACTGCGCAACACCAAGAAGCTCGCAAACAAAACTATCGCTGCTGAAAACAAGAAACGCTGGCGTTTGACAGGTTCCCACAACATCACCGGCCCCAGTGCATAGCCTGCAGCCATCAAGCCTATCCATGGCATAAGCGGGTAGGCAAACACTATACCCAGTTTGTCAGTCAGGGGATAAAAGCCACCCTGGTGCCAGGCCATGAACAAGACATGGCTGCCTTTGGCATGCATGCCATCGAGCAGGTTATGTGGCAGTATCAGAGCAGTCGCAACCAGGGCAATCGCCCAACGTGGCAGCCAGATCAGCAGGCTCAGCGCCATCATCGCCACGCCTATCGCCCAGATCACCTGCAGAATAAAGACATTGAAACCGAATTGCCAACTGAAGCTGACCCAGGTACATTCCAGCAAAACCAGCAAGGCACCCCGGCTCAGCAGATAGCGTGTCATATCTTTTTTATCACGCTGTTGCGCCCGCAAGAAAGCCGACATACCCGCCAGGGTCACAAAGATGGGTGCGCATAAATGCGTAATCCAGCGCGTCCAGAACCAGCCTGGCGAACCTTGCTGCAAATCCAATGGATCGAATGGGGTGACCGCAAAAAAGTCGCGGGTATGATCCAGTGCCATCAGCACGATGACCAGACCACGCAAGAGGTCTATGGCTTGTAACCGGTTTTGCCGCATCATGGTGTATCCCCCGTCTGCGACCAGGCGCAGTTTTATATTTTTAATGCAGCAATTCTATCCAGCACTCACGGCACGTAGCAAAGTATTTCAAGCCATGCAAATAAAAAAGCGCCCATTTGTTGCCAAATGAGCGCCCGGCTTAAGACCAGTTGCTTACTTACTCTTCATCCTTCAATCGCCCGCTTTTGAGTTGCTGCAAACGCTGCTTCTCTTGCCTGCGTTCAGTACGCTTGGGATTGAGTGCGCCATGGACACCGGCATTCCGTTGCTTTGCCACTACTGCCAGTGGATTTCGCGGTTTGGGTAATTTGACAGTGATCTTCATCTCTTATCCTTTCACGCAAACAACCTGACGCAAGGTATGCACAATCTCAACCAGATCACGCTGATGCGCCATGACTGCATCGATATCCTTATAGGCAGCCGGAATTTCATCCACTACTCCCTTATCCTTGCGACATTCTATACCCTGAGTCTGTGCTGCCAGGTCATCAGCATCAAACGTCTCTCTGGCCTCACCCCGGCTCATCCTGCGCCCCGCCCCATGCGAGCAGGAACAGAATGATTCAGGATTACCCTTGCCCCTGACGATATAACTACGCGCCCCCATGCTGCCAGGGATAATTCCCATCTCACCCATGCGGGCAGAAATCGCCCCCTTGCGGGTAATGAACAGGTTTTCATTATTATGCGTTTCTTGCGACACATAATTGTGATGGCAATTGATGGCTTCACCATCAAGCTTGAAACTGGTCACTTCTTTCTCAAGCACAGCGAGTGCCCTGCGCATCATTTCACTGCGGTTGGCCAGCGCATAATCCTGCGCCCACTGCACCGCTTCGACATAGTCATCAAACAATTCCGAGCCTTCAGTAAAATAAGACAAGTCCTTGTCCGGCAAATGTATCTGATGTCGCCACATTTCTTTTCTGGCAGCCCAGATAAAATGCTTGCCGATGACACTGCCCACACCGCGCGAACCAGAATGCAACATGATCCAGACGCGCTGCTCTTCATCGATACACACTTCAATGAAATGATTACCACCACCCAGGGTACCTAACTGGCAAATCCAGGTCTGGTAAAACTTTGGCAGCATGCGCATGATGCTTTTGTGCTTGGCAACGATCTTGTCCAGCCTGTCATTCAAGGGCTTGCCCACCCTGACCAGCGCAGACCCGCGCATCCTGTTCCAGGCATGCTGGCGAAAACCGACTGGTATCTCGGCTTCCAGAGCACTGCGCAGTTTCGCCAGATTGTCAGGCAACTGGCTGGCTGTCAGCGTGGTGCGCACGGCATTCATGCCACAACCGATATCGACACCCACAGCACCCGGGATGATGGCGGCACGGGTAGGTATTACGCTGCCTACCGTAGCCCCCACACCCGCATGTACATCAGGCATGGCGGCAACGTGGGGATGGACGATGTTTAGATTAGCGATATTGAGCAACTGCTGTATGGCAGTGTGATCAACATCATCGGTAAATATATGCACAGGTACTTTGGCCTTGTGCAAACTTTGAGCTATAGGCATACAATTTTCCTTCTTGTCATGCCGGTGTTTTTTCAGACAGTTACTCCTGCCGCTTCAGCAAATCGTGTTGCTTGCGTGGAACATATCTGGCTGCTTTTCTTTGCCAATAAGGCTGCATATTTTTTCTGGCGAACACCATCCCTGCCTGCATGGCGCAAGGCAATGCAAGTTCTGGCGTTCCAACAAAAAATCAGCTGCTGAAAAGTAAAAACCCCGACGAGTTTCCTCACCGGGGTTTTTGAAAAAAACGACCGGCTCGGGTTGGCGATTTGCCTTAACCCCGAGCGTCGTGCACGGGGCTAAAAGTATTGATTGTTCTTACTAGCCGTATTCCGTGGCATGGCCGTTCCTTTCTTGAATTGGGTGTTGATGAAAAAATCGGATTGCTGCGAATTTTTTATATTGCTGCATATCGAAGAGACTCGATTCTGCACGAGATTAAATTACTGTGTCAATAGAATTCAAAAAAAATATTGACACTCAGTTCAGCAAAAGCTTGGCTATCAGGGATTAGAGATAAGTATCAGACGTGCATCGCATCAAGAAAATTCTCTGATCAATGGTGGATTCACGGCTAGAACATTAACGCAATTGTATTCAGTGCAAATAAACCATTCCCTGAAATCGCCTACCGCTTCTGTAATTGCCAACATCCCTGGAAATTGCCTTTCTTGTTCTAGCCAACCACCAGACTTGATTTCAAACAGGCAGTATCCAGGCTCAAATACTTTACTTTGCCAATAAGGAATAAGATCGCCTTCGTCAAGAACTCGAAAACCTCTTGCCTCCTCAAAATGAATTTCTATCAAGGTACGCTTCTTACTAGTCTCATCAGTAGCAGCAACAACAATACGAAGACCAGTAGCGCCGAGCGATAACTCACTAACGCCAGTGAACACTTTTCCTGAATACGATTTAGATTTTGGTTCGACAGTTATTTTCATGTTGAGAGAAATATACGTATAAGTATTTTTGACGCTCGATTCAAGGCATCGTAAATATAAAAATAAAATGGAACATAGCCAGCGTGTGGTGGTTAAGTTTGCAGTATGCAATTTCAACAGTGCGATGTGATAGGCTGAGTTGTCATTTGTTGGCGCTGCCCATCGCGCTCGGTTAGCGATCCCAGTATATTTTCCACCCCCTGTCATCGGGCCGGGGTTCCACGCTCACCCTATGTTCCGAAAACTTTACAAGCTCAGCTACAACACTACCTGCCAGTTACTTTCCTGAATCTTCGCATTCAATTCGCGCAATTTCTTGGCCAGGTCTTCTGACTGCTTCTGCAATTTTTTCACATCAAATACGGACACCCATTTTATTTCACGTGCGCTATAGCGATCTGGTTCTTTATGCGTCGATCCTATGGCCGCCTGCAACAAGGCATGGCGTTGTATCAAGCTATCGCGTTCGGCAATGGCAGCTGTCAGACTACGGCCATCTGGCAGTTTGTTCGCCATGTTCGCGGCATTAATCGCCAACACCATCTTTTCCAGTTCCGTGGTCACGGCATAGGCTTCCAGCAATAAGGCTTCAGGATCTTCCTGTGGCGTATTGCCTTCCTGTACCAAACCATTGCGCACGATGCGTTCACGCATGGATGCCAGTTTTTTCTGTAAATCGCCTCGTAATAGCAAGGCTTCTGCAAGTTTCATCTCGCTCTCCTTTTTAATTGTGCTTCATCGTGTATATGAAGCGTTTATCCTGTGGCCTGAATTCTGTACTGACTGGCAAAAACCTGGCTATCACATCCGCATTGGTTTTGGCATGTTGCGATACAACACTGCAAGTAAAGCTGCCACCACCCGCCAGTGCAAATGGCAACATGACCTGGTCTGCCAAGTGCTCGCCCAAGGCCGCACCAGATGCGACATACTCACGCAATTCCTGCACTGTGCGCTTGGCGACGTTTTCTGCCTTGACGGCTTTTTCGCCAAAACCGCAAAACACTTCGGTGACCTGTTCGTGTTCCAGCGTAATCAGCAGCACATTGCCAGGCCCCTGGTCATTGCTGAGGCCGCGCACCAGCAATTGATCTGTAGTCCAGCCCATGCCCGCACCTACACATTCAAGCTCGCGTTTGGCAACATCGACAGGTACGCCGGCAACAAAGCTTTCAGCATAGCCTTTGAGTCTTTCGCCGCGCTCCAGCAGGTCGATTTTCTTCAACTGCTTGCATGGCTGTACCTGGGCGATGATTTCACCACCACCAGCAGGGACGAAACCATAGCGCTTTAATTCAAAGCTGATATCTGCACCCATTTGCTGCAATACCCGGCCATAGGCCTTTTGCAAAAACTGCGCAGGTGGTGCCATGTCATTATGTGTACCACCTGTGATCTTGATACTCGAAGGTTTATCGGCATACAGCAATGCTGGTATCAAAGTCTGCAACACCAGGGTACAACTACCAGCACTGCCTATGGCGAACTGATAAGTACCGCCATAGATGCCCGATGGAATGAATTCCAGCGTGGTCGAACCCAGTTCTGCACCAGTCACCTGTGCACCGCTGACTGCCGCAGCCGATTGCACCGCAACCAAGTGCTGGCGCAACAAGCCCGGCTTGGCACGGCCAGCACGGATATTGATGATGCGAAACGGCTGACCGGTAATCATGGACAGGCTCAAAGACGTACGCAAAATCTGCCCGCCACCCTCGCCCAAAGAGCCATCCAGCTCTATCATTTTCTTATTCATTATTTTTATTTTCAATTCAAATCAAGTTCAAGACCTCTGATTACAGAGGTCTTGAACTCGCAAAATCAACCCTTAACGCACACTACCTGCTTCAATACGTGCACCACATCTACCAGGGCGCTTTGGGCCAACATCACAGCGTCGATGTCTTTATATGCCATAGGGATTTCATCAATCACGTTGGCATCTTTACGGCATTCCACACCTTCTGTTGCGGCGATCTGATCAGCAACAGTGTACAGCTTCTTGGCTGCGGTACGGCTCATGGTACGGCCTGCACCGTGGCTGCAGCTATGGAAGCTTTCTTCATTCCCTTTACCACGCACGATGAAGCTTTTTGCGCCCATGGAACCTGGGATAATACCCAACTCACCAGCACGCGCAGATACTGCACCTTTACGGGTTACCAATACATCCTTACCGAAGTGATGCTCTTTCTGTACATAGTTATGATGGCAGTTCACCGCTTCTACATGGGTTTCAAACGGTTTGCTGATCACGGTACGCACGGCAGCAATCAAATTCTGCATCATTACTTCACGGTTCATACGCGCAAATTTCTGCGCCCAACCTACTGCTTGAATGTAGTCCTTGTAATGCTCAGTACCTTCTGGCAAATAAGCCAGATCCTGATCAGGCAAGTTAATGAAATGGGTACGCATATCCTGCTTGGCCAGTTCAATGAAATGGCTACCAATCGCATTACCTACTCCACGAGAACCTGAGTGCAACATGAACCATACGGCATTGGCTTCATCCAGGCATACTTCAACGAAGTGGTTACCACTACCCAAAGTCCCCAGGTGACGATAGTTATTGGTGTTTCTCAAACGTGGTGTTTTCAAGCAGATTTCATCGAAACCGTCTTTCAATTCTGCCCAAGCATTATCCACAGCGCTTGGTGGCGATTCCCAAGACCCCTTATCACGGCCTTTGAAGCTACGGGTCTTAGGTGACATACCATGCGGTATGGCTTTTTCTATCGCGGTACGCAAAGGGCCCAGGTTATCTGGCAAATCATGGGCAAACAAGGTGGTCTTGGCAGCCATCATCCCGCAACCGATATCCACACCAACAGCAGCCGGTATCACCGCACCCAGGGTAGGTATCACGCTACCGATGGTAGAACCTTTACCCAGATGCACGTCCGGCATCACGGCAATATGTTTGTAGATGAAAGGCAAACGGGACGTATTCGCCAATTGCTGTTTGGCCTCTTCTTCAACGGGAACACCTTTGGTCCACATTTTGATAGGACGACCATCTTTGTACTGCACTACATCATAATCTTCGTGTTTCATATTTTCTCTTTTTTCTTTTTCAAATTAGGGTGGCGACAATATTGGGTGAAATGTATGTGGTTACCCACAGGTGCTCTACCAACTGAGCTACACGAAACCGAGATTTCGTGACGGGCTTCGAACCCGCGACCGCCTCATTAAAAGTGATGTAATTTCACCAGCATTCGCCTAAATTCTTACTTACTGCCTCACCACACAAACTCTTTCATTTCCAAACTTTCATTTTTTAAATACTGCGGCGACAAGGAGATGTGAAATCGACGGCCGGGAAACTCTTGTCAGAGTCAGTACCCAGGCTACACCAGACCAAGAATACATCTTCATGTATCTGTTCACCACCTTAGGACCGTTGCATGTTCATTGGCATTCGCCTGGAAAATTTATTGTTTGTGCTTTGTTGCCAGGCCACTTAAATGGATGTCTCTGGCTTGTTTCTTTCTGTGTTGCTCTGTCTTGCGACAAGGACGGCATCGTATAGCGACGCTATTGATGTTTCCCTGCATAATCTCGTACCACCACTTTTGCTGCTTCGCTGTCCAAATCTGTGCTGACTCACAATCCCTGCAGTTAAAGGCATAGTCCACATAAAACAAAGGCAACAGGCCACAAGTATTGTTGTGTCTTAATGTCTCGCGATTCGCTGGAATCGCACCAACTGGAACTGGCAAAGCATAAACATCGAAACTTTCTTTCACGGGTATGCGGGCACGCCGCTTTTCCATGATTTCTGATCTTCTTTGTTTTCCACTTATCATCACGTCTCTACTTTTATAATAAAACCCCGACAAGTGTTACCAGGACTTTCTGATCTGTCCTTGCGGTGCAGACCAGACTGGAGTCGAACCAATTTAACCGATGTAATCCTGATGGCATTCGGGTACAACCTGATTGAACAAGGCAAGACAAGAGTTTGAAGTGAAGTCTCATTTTCGCAAAATGTAATCACGCCAGCATTCTTAACTCATTCAAAACCTTTACAAATCTATTTCCCTGACTACCCCATGACAAGAATTGCTGTGAACATTGCAAATGTAGTCACATGAACATTCATAGAGTATTCAAGAAAACTGCAACAATGATATTTATTGAATACGGCATGACAAAAATAGAAGGTGATATTACGTTTCAAATGTAATCACGTCAGCGTTCAAGCCATATTCAAAACCTGTATTGCGACATCTGATTGCGGTATTGAGAAATACTGTACGACAAGGATTGCCTGCGATTTTTTGGGATGTAATCGCCCGCGCATTCGTACTGCATTTCAAACTCAAGACCACACTCACATGGTTTTTGAAGCACGACATGACAAGGTTTAAAGGTGATTTTACAGTTTTCATATGTAATCACATTTACATTCATGCTGCGTTCAAAAACTTTTGCTACCTGGACTGGCGAGACACATACTGCATTTGCCCCGCCAGCGGTTCTCTAAATATCAATTGCCTTTACTTCACCTACCCAATGCTCTGCACTTAGCTGACCAGCAGCAAAGGCAGCGATGATCTTAAATACGGCGTCAGAAAACCCACCTACATTCAAAATGTCGTCTCTTTCTGCTGCCTGTGTCGTGCCATAAGGCGCAATGTCTATACACACCAGTTTGGCTTGTGGATTGCGTTGCTTGAACACATTCCATTCCGCCATGGTTGCAGTGGTACGACTACGACCTGCATCCATCCACGATTCATTGTCAGAGACAAAAATCACCAGGTCAGCCTGCGCCTCCTCTTTGTTCAATTTCACCAGTGGTGCACTGCAATTGGTTCCGCCACCACCTATCGCTGCCAGCTTTTGCGCATTGGTCATCACGCTGTCACGTTGGTTCAAATCACATTTCACGACCTGGTTTTCAAACGGCAAGACCAGGGTCGATGGATTCTTGCGCAACATGGCAGCTGCTACCAGGGCAGCGATGTCTATGCAACGTACTGCTGTCGTTGCAGAGCCACGGTAACCTGTGACTGCTGACGACATGGAACCGGACACGTCAGCACAGACCACGACCTTACCAAATATTTCTGGCACATTACTCAAGGCGATTTCCATCGCATCCTGCAAGGCATTCTTGATAGGCAATGGCACTTCTTCATTCGTTGCCTTGTAAGCTGCCATCAACTGGTAAGGAAATACCTTGGCCTTGGCAATCGCTTCTGCATTACTCAATTTAGCTGCGATCAACTCCACCATGCCTGGCAAGGCATACACGCCGTGACGGCCAAAGGTGTTCAAGTTCATACGCAACATCTGCCAGCCAGCCTGACGGGCGATTTGCGCCCAGTCTTCTGTCGTCAAATCCATCGCTGTCAACATCTGGAAAGGCACGTCCGGCAAAGCCAGGCTGCGGTCTTTCTTGTATGCTTCAAACGCTGACACTATAGGTGGCAAAGCTTCTGCCTTGTATGGCTTGCCTATCAACCAGGCGAAGAAGGCTTCACGCCATGCCTCGACTGGTTTTGGATGCACCATCTTCACAACATCCGCCAGTGATGGTGTAGTACCCACCGCTGCTGACAGCAGTTCTTTTTCGCTGGCAGTATTCAGCCATGCCTGTACCAATTTTTTAGGACGAGAGCCCAAAGACTTACGACCTATCGCACCTGAACGGACAATCTGCACAAAGTTACGCAGCATCTTGCCATTGTTCATCACACGCTTGAAAGTACGCGGCAACTCCACTGCATTGCGCATGGTCAGCGCTGCCACCAGCAAGGCTGGCATGTCTTTCATATAGCCACGTTCACGGCAGTAAATCGCCGTTTGCGCCACGAACAGAGGGGACACCTCTTTAGTCAAATCCAGCACTGTTGCCAGTTGTGCTTCTGCACTGGCGTAGTAAGTCGCGTTCAGGCAACCGGTAGCTGCATATTGCGCCAGCTTGTGTTCGGCAGTGAATTTGTAGGCTGCTACGCCAGAAAAATTTGTTGTATCTGTGACTGGCAAAAATTTGTTTGTCAGTGAGTTTTTCAAACTTTGGAACAATTGTGTGTTAACCATTTCATTTCCTTTTTTCTTTTTATTAAACTCTTTCAGACTTCTCTGATCTGGTGGACACGACGGGATTCGAACCCGCACAATGCAACAACCAGAGCATTACTTCTGGCCACTGCCATGATTGGAAACGCGCGCCAGTTGACACCCTTACTGGGAGCGGCAACCTGCATCTGCAACCTTGCTCATGACAATACTTAGACTGCATCTGGTTTTATCCAGCCCACCCAGGACTCAATCGTTTTCGGTGGTGGCACTCCCTTCATGCCTGCATGCCCTACGCTCCATCTATTGCAATGGGCGTGCCAGGTCTGCGCCATAGCGCCACACGTCTTCTTAAGTTATTGATTTAAATAGATAAATAAAGAAATCAATGACAACTCACAAGATCAACTCATAGACCTAATTTCCTATATAATTATCCAAACAGATAAATATTTATCAAAAATGATTAAGAAGAAAAAAGTCGTCATTGGTTTTATAGGCACGCAACTCGATAGTGGCCGTGGCAGTGGTCGCTGGGAAAAATGGCGCCCCACTGTTGCGCTGACCCAGCATGAAGATATCGTCATTGATCGCATTGATTTGCTCTACAGCGGCCAGCATGAGCCATTGCTCGCACAACTGGAAAAGGATATCGCCGATACCTCACCAGAAACGAAGCTACGTTCACATCAGCTGGAAATAAAAGATCCCTGGGATTTTGAAGATGTGTACGGCTGCCTGTTTGACTTTGCCAAGTCTTATCCCTTCGATACCGACAAAGAAGAATACTGGGTGCATATCACCACCGGCACCCACGTGGCACAGATTTGCCTATTCCTGATGACAGAGGCCAATTACCTGCCAGGCAAGCTCTTGCAAACGTCGCCGCCGCGCCGTCAGACCAAAGCAAATTCAGGTGAGATGACTATCATCGATCTGGATCTGTCACGCTATGATCAGATCGCCCAACGCTTTAGTCGTGAGCAGGAAGAAGGTGTGGCTTTTTTGAAGTCTGGCATTGCCACCCGCAATGCGCGCTTTAATACCATGATCGATGAGATAGAGCGTGTCGCCATCAAGTCCAAGGCAGCGATTCTGTTGATGGGCCCGACTGGTGCGGGCAAGTCTTTCCTGGCGCGACGTATCTTTGAACTGAAAAAAGCCAGGCACAGACTGGAAGGCAAGTTTGTCGAAGTCAACTGCGCCACCCTGCGCGGTGATGGCGCGGGTTCCACCCTGTTTGGCCATATCAAAGGTTCGTTCACTGGTGCCATGTCTGACCGCCCTGGTTTGCTGAGGACAGCACACAAGGGATTGCTGTTTCTCGATGAAATTGGTGAACTGGGCCTGGACGAACAAGCTATGCTACTCAAGGCGGTGGAAGAAAAACGCTTTTTCCCGGTTGGCGGCGATCATGAAGTGCAAAGCGATTTCCAGCTGGTTGCGGGCACCAACCGTGACCTGGGCAAGGAAGTAGCAGCAGGCCGTTTCCGTGAAGACTTGTATGCCCGTATCAATCTGTGGTCGTATGAATTGCCTGGCCTGAGTGGCCGGGTTGAAGACATTGCCCCGAATATCGATTATCTGCTATCGCAATACAGTGCCGAGAACGGGCAGATGGTGCGTTTCAATAAAGAAGCGAAAGACAGTTATATGGAATTCGCGACCTCCGCTCAAGCCGTGTGGGCAGGTAATTTCCGTGATTTATCAGCATCTGTCACACGTATGGCGACACTGGCCGATGCCGGACGCATCAATGATCAGAATGCCAGTGAAGAAATCAAGCGCCTGCAACGCCTGTGGTCACATGCACAAGAGGACGGTAGGGAAACGCACGAGGTGGATTTGGATGACTATCTGGATACAGAGCAAGTAGCTCAACTGGATTTATTTGATGCCGTGCAATTGCAGGCTGTCATCTCGGTTTGCTTGCGTTCTAAAAATATGTCGGAAGCAGGCCGGAAATTGTTTGCTGCTTCGCGCAGCAATAAAGCCAATCCCAATGACGCAGACAGGCTGAAGAAATATCTCAACAAGTTTGGCTTGCAGTGGGATGCCCTGCACAGGAATTGAAGCCTGGGCAAGTTTCAGTTATGCCGTTCTATGATGACATACTCGTTTTCCGTCGTGCAGAACAAACTGAAGCCCCGCCGGCTCAACATTTTCATCATGTTTGAACCTGTCTTGCAAGCGGCAAACAGGCGGCGATTTTTAAAATGCATGCAAAAGAAATCGGTCATGGCTGCACCTATGCCCAGGCCACGGTATTCATCTGCCACTACCATGGCATGCAATTCACGCTCTGAGCCTTGCTGGTTATCGACACCATACAGCATGAAAAACCCGGCCATGCGGCCATTGATGATGGAAACCCAGAATTCGACCGGCACTTTTTGCTGGCCGCCAGCCCAGGTATGCCTGACTGTCTGGCCCTCGACTATGCCCTGTCTGAAAGCGGTAGCCAACGTACGCTGCAAAACCGCATTTGAGATGTCTTCCGACAAATCACCGTTTTGCGCGCCATTCACGGCCAGCTTCACTATGCTATCGGCATCATCTGGCAAAGCCCTGCGTATGCTGGCTCTGTTGCGCCTTTGCTGGCGCATCTGCCTGATATTGGCACGCAAATATTCGGCATATCTGAGCAAGCGTTGATGCATGCTTTTGACCATCATCACCAATACTGCAATTGCGCCATACAACAACATGCTTTGTGCAATATCAAATGCCAGCAGCACCAGACTACCCGCCTGGAAAAATTGACTGAATACCTGCGCCCTGGCCAGGCTGGAGAGCATGACAAAGAAAAATGTCATGCGCCGGGAAAGCAAGGCCGCGCTAAAGGCAACGGGGAAGATATAAAACGGCGCATAAAAACTATGCGGCCCCGTGAACTCATCGAGGCAATACAGCAAGGCTTCAAGCAGAAACAAGCCTGGCAATACCCAGCGCGTTTCCAACTTGAGCAATTTATTTCTGGCGGCAGTCAGGATTACAGTGGAAAACATCTAGAGCAATATTCATTTTTTAATTTGCCGCATGGTCTGTCAATCAGGTCAAATAGGCAAGTATTTTATTGTCAAAGTAGTCTCCATTTGTTACAGGCCATCTCCATCTGACAATACAGGTATTTACTTACCAGCAAGATACCCCGAGAAAAATCATATAGAATCCAGCCCTTTCGCATTCTGCTCAATAAATGGATTTGACTCACATCAGGCTTGCCTCTACCCGGTATCTGCTTTCATATTCATGCTAAAAAAACTCACCAAACTCAGTCCCCTGCTCGTTTTTGCTGTCATCAATCTCTCTTTTGTTGATCTTTCTTTTTTTGATGTCTCTTTTCTCAATTTTCCAACGCAAAGCACGGGGGAATTTGCCGGATGTCGCCAGTTCTTTGCCAAAGGACAGATCCCGGCCATACGTACATCCACTGACATGCGCCCGCGCGCCCTTTGTTTCTCGGCATTTGCTGTACTGCACTCGGGTAAAAGCCACACGCCCATCTATGTCGCTGAACGGCTGAATCGCCAGATTATTTACAAGGCGAGAGAAAATGAGCGCAGTGATCAGTTCTATGCTGATGCCAGGTTGCCCCGTACGGAGAGGGCTGAGCTGGATGACTACAAGGGCTCTGGTTATGACCGTGGCCATATGGCCCCGGCTGCCGATATGGCAGACAGTACGGCGATGGCGCAAAGCTTTTCACTGGCGAATATGGTGCCGCAGGCACCGGCCAATAACCGCAAAACCTGGGCCGCCATAGAAAAAGCCACGCGCCAGTATGTGTTGCGGGCATCGGGCGATGTTTATGTTATTACCGGCCCGGTTTACGACTCCCGCCCGGCGACGATTGGAAACAATAAGATTTGGGTGCCCAAATACCTGTTCAAGCTGGTATATGACCCCGCCAGTGGGCGTGCCTGGGCGCACTGGGTAGAAAACACAGACCAGGCACATGCCAGCAAACCCATAAGCTATAAGGAATTGGTCAATAAAACGGGGATACAGTTCCTGCCCATGATAGAAAATGATGACACCTAGCAAGACATGAGATTTCATGTGTGGAAAACTGCAGAAAAGCGCTTAATTTTGTCCAACTTGCAAAAAACTGTAATAAACTTTGTCAGTTAGTCAAAAGCTAAGTAGCCTGTTTTCTTCAGTTTTCCTGTTTTTGGTCGCAGATACCGACCTTACCCTTTATTAAAGGAAAAACCCATGAATCTCGTTGAACGCGCGAAAAATATTACACTGACGCCAAAAAGCGAATGGCCCGTTATTGCCGCAGAAACCACCAGCACGGCTGATCTGTTTAAAAATTATGTAGCACCACTCGCTGCCATCCCTGCAGTAGCCAGTTTTATTGGCATGAGCATTATTGGTTTTGGTGTGCCTATGCTGGGTAATATACGGCTCCCTATCGTTACCGGTATTACAGCGATGGTATTGAGCTTTGTTTTTGCCTTTATCGGGGTTTACCTGATCTCATTGATTATCGATGCTTTGGCTCCACAATTTGGCGCAGAAAAAAATCCGGCACAGGCATTGAAGCTCGCCGTCTATTCTTTTACACCATCATGGCTGGCAGGCATTTTATCCTTGCTGCCATCATTAAGCGTGCTCAGCCTCCTTGCCGGCTTGTATGGCATTTATATACTGTACCTGGGCTTGCCGGTACTGATGAAAGCTCCCGAAGAAAAGGCTACGGCCTATACGGCAGTCTCTGTCATCTGCTCCATAGTGCTGATGGTGGTGTTTAGCATGGTAATCGGTGCTATTGGCGGCAGCGCGATGTACGGCGCGGGCAGCATGCATACCTCAAGCAGCACTCCCGCAACCAGCGGTGCCTTGGGCGAGCTGGAAAAGATGGGCCAGAAAATGGAAGAAGCCAATAAGAAGATGGAGGAAGCTAAAAAATCTGGTGACCCACAGGCTGAAATGAAGGCAGCAACCGAAGCACTGGGTGTAGCGCTGGGTGGTGGCAGCCAGGCAGAAGTTGTGGACAAAGACAAGTTAAAAGCCTTGTTCCCTGAAGCCATAGGCAATTTGAAACGCAATAGCCTCGAAGGTGAAAAATCTGCCATGGGTGAGTTCAAGATTGCCAAGGCAGAAGCCCGCTATGGCGATGAAAACAATCATCAGATCAGGATGACAATCACCGATACCGGTGGCAGCAAGATGTTTGGCGCCATGTTCGCCTGGGGTATGATGGAGCAGGATAAAGAGACGGACACTGGCTATGAAAAGATGGGCAAAGTGAATGGCCGTCCCACTCATGAAAGATTCCAGAAAGATGGCCCGTCCAGCGAATACAGCCTGCTGGTTGGCGGCCGTTTCCTGGTAGAAGCCCATGGTGACAACGTCGATATGGCGACCATCAAAACTGCTTCAGCGGCTATCGGTTACGACAAACTGGAAGCGATGAAAAATGAAGGTGTAAAACAATAAGACAGTAAGGCAGCAAAAATAAATATTAGTCACTGGCAACACGGTCTGCGTACTGATCTGTACCGGCCATATGAAATGATAGTCGGCAGCAATAGCATCGGCTATCAATTTCCCACAGCCTGCATTCTCCTACCCTATCCCTACCCACGGCCAGTTGCGCTGTAGCCAATCGAAGATTTTCCGTGCGGAAAATAGGTGCTGCTACATGAAAAATTCACGATACGGAGCGAAGAAAACTTTCTTCGACGCCCTATCCTTTTTTCCAATTGTATCTGCAAGCTGAGCGCAAAAAGTCCCTTCTTAATGCAAAAAAACCACATTGTGCGGCAGCGCACCGATGGAATATCGTCGGGGCTTTAGTCTGTCGGTCAGGATTAAATTACGTAAAACTCATTCCCCAAACGGGAAAAATACGTTTTCGTGACATTCCGGATTAGCACAACATTTTCCTTGCATTTACATACTTAGAAAGAATATCCATGAGCAAATTAAAAGCACTTCCCTCTGCACTGGCATTGCTGTTCTGCGCAGGCAGCGCAATGGCAGAAGATTACAATCCATCCTGGTACATTGGTGGCAGCGTCCATGCGGCAGAAACAGATGAAACCTTTGGCGCGGGCAACCGTGGTTATGGCGTCGGCCTGCGTCTGGGTAAGCCACTGGCGCAAAACTGGGATGCACAAATCAATACCAATTACACGCGCGCCACAGACAATGGCAAACGCTATCAGCAAAATGCCCTTGGCGTTGATGTGCTGTATCTGTTTTCCCGTGAAGCATTTCGTCCCTACCTGGTATTAGGCATTGCAGCAAACCGTGACAGAAGCAATGGCGGTCTGAAAGCTGGCGACAGCACAGCCCCTGCAGTCAGCGGTGGCCTGGGCGCGCAGTTTACCCTGAGTGATCAATGGTCTGCGCAAGTAGAATGGCGTAAAGTGCATGGCTATCTGCATAACAATGACTTTGGATTCAGCCAAGCCAGCAATTCCCACCTGTCATTTGGTCTGAACTATGCATTCGACAAGCCGAAGGCAGCAGTTAAAACTGCCAGCTACACACCTCCGCCACCTCCAGAACCGGTAGTCGTGCAAGCACCACCGCCACCACCTGAGCCAGTTGCACCACCGCCACCGGTCTATCAAAAAATAACACTGTCGGCGACCGAGTTGTTTGCTTTCAATAGTTCATTGCTGAGCATCCCGCAACCAAAACTTGATGACATCGCTGCAGCGTTGAATGCCAATCCGCAAATCAATCAGGTAGTGATCACTGGCTATGCAGATCGCATCGGTTCAGATCAATACAATCTGAAATTGTCTGAGAGGCGTGCCAATTCCGTCAAAACCTATCTGAACGATAAGGGTGTCGATGGACAGAGGCTGAATGCCGTAGGTAAAGGCGAAAGCAATCCAGTTGTTGTTTGCAACAACAAAAAACGCGCTGACCTGATCGCTTGCCTGGAACCTAACCGCCGTGTAGAGATTGAACAATTTACAGTTGAAAAACGCGTAAAATAATCAATGCTGCATGAGGAAAACGGGAGCTTGGGCTCCCGTTTTTTTATCTGTAGTCGAGTTCTTAAAATGAGCATTGCCTTTGCTTTACAAAGCAAAGAAATAGCAGTGTGCATGTACCTGCAAGGAAACTCTGCCCAAGCGCGGGTTGATGCGCTGGAATTATCAACACGGGATTCGAAAAAGCGCTCAGGCAAGCTTCGATAATTTCGTAGGAGTGGCTCTAGCCGCGAATGCTTTGCCTTACCGGTTGTGTCAGTTTCCGCAGCCATTCGTGGCTAAAGCCGCTGCTACAGAAGATAGGGATACGTTGCAACTGCAAGCTCGCTGGTACTTTCTGTGTCTGGCAAGTAGCAAGAATCGGATTACTCATCCGCATATTGAGCTATCTGTATGATCAGCCGGACAGGTTTTATTTATCAAGCAGAGCAGGCGAGACTGCGTGGAAAGAATGCTGGCCAGGCTAAGTGGCCAGCATTCTTTGGGCGAAAAAAAACGCTGTCATCTGACAGCGTTTCTTCATGCGAAGTAAATCTTATTTAACACGCATATCATTTTTCACAGAGCGTACACCTTTGACACTGCGCGCAACTGCAACTGCTTTTTCAATATTGGCATTTGAACTCACAAAGCCACTGAGTTGCACGGTGCCTTTGAAAGTTTCAACATTGATTTCTGCTGATTTGAGTGTAGGTTCATTAAAAATTTCTGCCTTGACCTTAGTCGTGATGACGGAGTCATCAATGTATTCACCAGTGCCTTCTTTGGTCGAAGTTGAGGCGCAGCCAGTGATTACCATCATGGAACCGACGAATACCATAGTCATCATGCGTTGAGCGATTTTCATTTTTTTCTTTCAAGAATTAATTGGAATTACGTATATCAACTAAACACAAAGCCACCTGATACTTAGATATATCGACTACGACTTTGCGCTGAAGTAAATTTATTTACCGAATTTCGATTTTGCAGCGGAGACACAGTTATCTTTACTCTGACCGGACAAGGCATCGCATTTTTCTATCGCCACTTTGTATTCTGCATTGACCTTATCGTCATTCGCATCAACGCGGGCATCGACCACTTTTTTATCTGCCTTGGCATTTGATACGGCAGCGACTTTATTAGATTTTGCCTGCTTGATACAGACATCCTTATCATTGCCAGTCATGCTGCCACATTTGGCTTTCTCTACATCGTAGTCAGCATCGGCGATATCTTTTCTGGCAGTGGTGCGTGCTGCCACGGTATTTTTGTATTCTGCCTTGGCATTTGCTTCAGTATGCACACGGGCAGCCTTAGCTTCGGCCAGGCATACATCTTTTGGATTGCCTGTAATCGCGTCGCATTTACTTTTAGCCAGTTTGAACTCAGTGCTTGCAGCTTCTTTTGCAGCGGTATAAGCAACTGATTTTTCATCTGCAGCAGCCCAAACTGCACTGCTCAGTGTAGCTGTACAAACCAGCATCATGGCTAATTTTCTATTCATATTTTTCCCCTTAGGTGTGAATATCAGGCAAATCAATCATCTGCCATCAACAATTGCAGCGTCGGAAAAGTCCGATGCCCGATTCTGATGTCAGCTCCACTACTCATCTGTGCGGTATCGAACATTGCTCAATATATATTTCATTAACACAGCATAAGCAGGCGTTTTTTTGAAATTTCTCTTGCAGAGTGTGCCAGCGCACAGAGACAAGGCAGGGAAGAGCATAAATTTGTTGTGTGGCAGATTCTTATCTGAATCAGATTGCTCTTCATATCTAGTTAAATCAAGCAAATGTGCTTGCTACTAAACACTAAAGGAAAAATCATGAACAAAGACCAAATCAAAGGCGTCGCTAAAAACATCGCCGGTAAAGTGCAAGAAAGCACGGGGAAAATCATAGGCAGCAAGGATCAGGAAATCAAAGGCCTGCAAAAACAGGTCGTCGGCAAGGTGGAGCAGACCATGGGTGATGCCCGTGAAGCCATAGAAAAAACCGTGAAAGAAATCACCAAGCCTTAAGAACAGGGCTCACCCCGTGTGAGCCAGCTTTTACCAGGGAACCAGACATCATGATTACTATCAATGACACCCAATCACTGAACATGAACCGCACAGGAACGCAGTCCCCCCACACTCTGCCCGTACATCTTTATTCACGACATAGCGACTTCAAAAGGCAAACCATGGAGCATTTTCAATTCAGTTCCAGTATCAGCACTGGTGCAAGTATAGGTATGGCAGTCGGCTGCGTACTGGGCATGATCAATGCAACACTTGCTGTCATGATTTCTCCGTTTTTTGTTCCTGGTTTCGATTTACTGGTTACCGAGCCTATGATGGCTGCACTGACAGGGGCAGCTATGGGCATAGTTCTTGGGGGTGTCGTTGGTTCTTTGCTGGGCTGGGGCATTTCCAGTCAAAAATTTGAGCAGCTGGAAACTGATCTGGAATCCAATGCCAGCTTTTGCCCGATAGCAAGAGCCGATGATCAGCAAAGGCTGGAAGCGTGGAAAGATCAACATGGGGAATACGCCAATATCTGAGTCAGGCCGGAAAATTATTACCCCCAATAAGGAGAAACATCATGACGGCCAAACGCGAAGCTTATATAGCGAGTATCAAGGCGCAGTTGAATGAAATAAATCTCAGCATGACTGAGATGGAAGAAAGAATAGCTGTCTCAAAAGAAGTACTACATGAGCAATATGCGAAAGAAATGCAAAAACTGCATGCACAGGCGCAACAAGTACGTGAAAAGCTGGACGAGATCAAATCTGCCAGTGAAAGTAATTGGGAAAACATGATCGCCACAACCGAAAAGGTACGCGACGCTTTTGTCAATTCTTGCCATTATTTTAAAGCCCAACTCCAGGATAAGTAAATCCTGAATGCAACATATGGGCTGAGTCAAAAACCAATCAACAAAAAATTGAACCTTAACCCAATTTCACCCACTCTATAGGCTACAAAATGATCACCATACTACTCGTCATACTTATCCTGGCCTTGATTGGTGTATTTCCAAGCTGGCCGCACAGCCGTTCCTGGGGTTATGGTCCCAGTGGCGTTACTGGCCTGATCGTGGTTATTCTCGTTATATTATTGCTGACGGGCCGTTTGTAATGTCCATGCATTTGTAATGCATGTAGTTTCTTAATTTCTCAATTCTCACTTTCAAGGAGTTATCATGAAAACGACAAAACAACAATTTATGACCGGCATTCTTTTTGCGTTGATCAGCGGCGCAATGCTGAGCCCGGTACTGGCTGCTGATGTTGATCCAGCAGCGATCGCCCAACGCGGTGATCCTGAGCGTTGGTATCAGGAAGAAATGACGCCCATGGCTTATTTCAAAACCCTGAAAAAAGAAGCAGAAGCTGTGTATCAGTTGTCAGTGATTGAATGCAAACGGGTAGAACGCAGCCAGCAAAGTGCTTGCCTGCGTGAAGCCAAAGCGACCATGCAACAGGATATGGCTGACGCTTATAGAAAATCGGGCATCCGTCCACGTTGATACACGGACTCATCTCGCCTCTGAATGAGGAAATGCGCTCTGATAAGGAAAAGCAATGCCCACTATGAAAGCCGCAGTTTATCTGCGCCCTGGCAAGATCGCGATAGAAGAAAAACCCATCCCTGTTCCCGGACCGGGTGAGGCACTCATCAGGATCACCACGACGACTATCTGCGGCACTGACATCCACATTCTGAAAGGTGAATATCCCGTTAAACCTGGCTTGACCATAGGGCATGAACCGGTAGGTGTGATCGCTGCATTGGGTGCAGGCGTGACTGGATATGAGATGGGTGAGCGTGTCGTCGTTGGTGCCATATCACCGTGTGGGCAATGCTATTCATGTCTGGATGGACAGCATTCGCAATGTGGCGGAAAACCCGCAGGCGGCTGGCGCTTTGGCAATACTATCGATGGCTGCCAGGCAGAATACCTGCTGGTACCGTATGCCATGAGTAATCTGGAAGTAATACCCGATGGGCTTACAGATGAGCAGGTGCTGATGTGCCCTGACATCATGAGCACAGGGTTTGGTGGTGCTGAAAGTGGTGATATCAAGATAGGTGACACTGTCGTCATCTTTGCCCAGGGGCCCATAGGCCTGTGTGCGACTGCCGGTGCCAAATTGCGCGGAGCCAGCCTGATCATTGCAGTGGATGGGGTGACCAGTCGTCTTGACATGGCCAGGACGCTGGGGGCAGATATCACTATCGACTATACCAAAACTGACCCATTGACAGAAATCATGCGCCTGACTCATGGTCGTGGTGTGGATGTGGCGATTGAAGCCCTGGGTACACAAATGACTTTCGAGAGTTGTTTACGTGCTTTAAAACCGGGCGGAAGATTGTCCAGCCTGGGTGTGTATTCAGGCAAGTTAAGCCTGCCTCTGGATGCCTTTGCTGCAGGTCTGGGGGATCACAAAATCATTACGACCTTATGTCCGGGCGGCAAGGAGCGTATGCGACGCCTGATGAATGTCGTCAAATCGGGGCGAGTAAAGCTTGATGCTATGGTGACGCACCGCTTTAAACTTGATGATATAGAACAAGCCTATGACTTGTTTGCCAATCAGCGCGATGGCGTATTGAAAGTCGCTATTACAACCTGACTCTACAAAAAGGACCAGACATGGCTGTTCACCATAGACTACCACCTCATTTATTGATGAGTTCTGTGGGCATAGCCATCCTCATCATGCTCAATGCCTGCAGTTCACTGCCAGAAATTAATTACCTGGAGCCGGCCCTTGACCAGCCACAAAAAACTGCATCAGCCAAACCTACCATCAGTAACGCCAAGGGTGAGCTCAGTACCTCGAAAGCTCAGGCCCTGATGCGGCAGCGATGGAAAAATTCCAGTGTCGGCCTGGCCAATATGCAAGCCTTGGCAGCGCTGGAAGAAGCCGTTACCGGTAGCCCGCTGATTGCCGGTAACCAGGTCACTTTGCTATTCGATGGCCCACAAACCATGAATGCAATGATGACGGCCATCAGGCAGGCAAAAGACCATATACACCTGGAAACCTATATCTTTGACCAAGATGAACTGGGTTTGGAATTTGCCAGACTGCTTATAGAAAAACAACAGGCTGGGGTAGAGGTCAATATCATCTACGACAGTGTTGGCACCATAGGCACGCCTCAAAGCTTTTTCGACAATATGAAGGCAGCTGGCATACATTTGCTGGCGTTCAATCCGGTCAATCCTGCCAAACTGCAGGGTCCATGGTCACCAAACCGGCGTGACCACAGGAAAATCCTGATCGTCGACGGTGAAATTGCCTTCACAGGCGGTGTCAATATCAGCGCCAGTTATGCGAATAGCTCGCTATTCCGCTCGAAATCAAAAAATCCTGACAAGGTTGGCTGGCGTGACACGCATATACAGATCACCGGGCCAGCCGTCGCCGCATTGCAATGGGTATTCCTGGAAACCTGGCTGAATGCTGGCGACAAGCCGCCAGCTGATAAATTATATTTCCCGGCATTAAAAAACCAGGGCAATAAAATGGTTCGTGTGCTTGCCAGTGAGCCAGAAAGTAACCCTGCCATTTATAAAGCGTATTTACTGGCGATACAGGAGGCCAGGGACAGTATCCATATAACGTCCGCTTATTTTGTACCTGATGCACAGATATTAAAAGCGCTGATTGCAGCGGCCAAACGTGGCGTGGACGTGAAGATCATCATGCCTGGCGTGACGGACAGCGGCCTGGTGTTTCATGCAGGTCAATCTTTTTATGATGAGATGCTGGCTGGGGGAATCAAAGTCTATCAATTGAATATTTCTGTGTTGCATGCAAAAACCGCTGTCATCGACCAGGTGTGGTCAACTGTAGGATCAACCAATATCGACACCCGCAGTTTTTTGCATAATAAAGAAGTCAATGTCGTCGTCATTGACACTGAGTTTGCGGTAGCGATGGAAAATGCGTTTAAAGAAGATTTACGCCTGTCTACAGAGATCACGTTGGAAACCTGGCAACAACGTCCGCACATGAATAAGCTGAAGGAATGGCTGGCCAGGCGGCTTGAATACTGGCTCTGATATGGTCATGATAGGGACGGACATGTTTTTGTTTCATTGTGCATACTGGAGTCACCGTAACAATAAGTACCAGGACTAATATCGCTGCTCACCACCATACAACAAATATGCATGTTCCAGCTCGCCTGCCGTCGGCAATAACAATTATTTCTTCTTGTCAGACACGGGTATATCTGCCACTTTCTGCGGTGTAATTGAGATAGCCACCGGGTCACTGGCTGGAAAACTTTCGTCCAGAGCCTCGTCCAGATCGTCCTCTTTCTTTTTAATAACTTTTTTCTTTTCTTCTGGTTCAGGCTTAACAGGCACTAGCTTCTCGTTTTTATCATTGATCATCACATTACCCCACATTAATTGGTAAAACTTCCCCACATCATTGAAAGATGAGGGGAAGTGTTGAACTGCAAATATCTGGTAAAGATCCGATCAGTTTTTTACTTTCAGATTATTGATAACGCTCTGCACACCCGAAACGCTCTTGGCAACCTCAATTGCGTGCGTTGCCTGCGACTCGCTATCGACAAAACCACTCAGTTGGACTTCGCCTTTGCGGGTGACTACAGCTACATCCATGCTTTTCATTTGCGTGTCTTGCAGCATGGCTGTTTTGATGCCGGCAGTGATGACACTATCATCGATCTTGTTACCCACTGTCTGTTTGCCTTCTTTCAGCACGAGCTTATTATCGACTTTCTTGACGCCCTCTATAGCCATCGCTACGGCGGCACTATGGTCAATTTGTGCCTGATTGTCGGCAAAGCCACTCAACAAAACTTCGCCCTTGCGGGTTTCAATTTTTACGTCCGTGCCTTTGATGATATCGTCAGACATCAATGCAGTTTTGACTTTGGTGGTGATGACAGAATCATCAATTGCCACACCAATAGTAGTGGAGGCATTTGATGCGGTGCCATCTGGCGCTTTATTGCAACCCGCCAGTACCAGCAGAGAAGCAGATACCAGGGGCAAGATATATTTAGTGCATTTTGTATGTAGTAAGTAACTCATCATCGTTCCTTTCTTTTCAATCTCTGGCAATTAGCGTGGCAATATCTTGCCGTTGACATCAGACAAAATGATTTCCACACGACGGTTAAACTGACGGTTTTGTGCTGTATTGTTTTCTACAACAGGAAATGCTTCGCCATAACCCTTGGTTTCAATACGATCGCGTGATACCCCCATCAAGACCAGGGCACTGCGCACGGCGTTGGCGCGACGCTCTGACAAATCCTGGTTATGTGCTTGTGTACCGGTATTGTCGGTATGCCCCTCAACCAGTACTGTTCTTTGCATATTGTTTTGCAAGACAATTGCCAGTTTCTGCACGGTACGCATGCCATCAGGATTCAGTTTGGCCTGATCCACACCAAACAAGACGTCACCCAGGGTAATGATGATGCCGCGTACGGTGGTCTTGGCTTGCAAGTCAGCCAGTTGTGACTCCAATGCGGCATTGCGGTTTTGCATCTCCAATGCCTTTGCCTGTTCTTCCTGCGCCTTGCGCTGGGCTTCACTGGCTTCACCTTGCGCTATTTGTGCTGCAAGTCTGGCTTGGTCAGCTTGCGCCTTGGCCTGGTCGGCTTGCATTTTTGCTTTATCAGCTTCATTGGTGCGTTGTTCCAAACGAATCTGGTCACGCGCTTTTGCGGCATCGGCAACACTGGCTTCTGCCTGTTTCTGCTTGGCCAACTCTTGTGCCACGCCTATTTTTTGCTTGGCTATGTAAGCCAGACGGTCAATTTTTTCTGAACTCTCATTATCTTTGGCTGCCTTATTGGCATCGTTCATTGCCACGTCAGCCTGGCGCATTTCCAAAGGTGCCAGAGTCTGCACATTTGGATTATTTTGTGCAGCCTGGTAATCCATACGGGTCTGGTCCAGCAGGCTGGTAGTTTTTGGTGCTGTGCTGCAAGCTGAAAGCAGCATTGCTGTCATCAGGACCATTGGTGCAAATATGTTCTTATTCATGATTTTTCCTTAAAAAATTTAATTGCAAGCTCTGTATCAGAGTTGCTGACAATGTTTTTATTGCTTATTTTTATTGCTTGTTATTTGCCCGCTGCAATTCTTCACGCAAAACGCGGATATCATCTTGCAATGCATTAGCAGCTTTCTCTGCCTTGGCAGAATTCGCTTTGGCTTGTGCCAGTTTGGCGTCAGCTTGAGCCTGGGTTGCCAGGTCATTGGCCAGCTTATAGTCTTTGTCTTGCATCGCCTTGTTTGCCAATGCCAATTTTTGACGCGCAGAACTCATTTCTGCCGGAGCAAATTCACTGCCGCCAGCAACTGCAGCGTTGTCGACAGCTTCTTTAGAAACAGCCACTTCTGCCGTCGCCGGTGTTTTCATGCTGCTGGCGCAACCCATCATCATTACCAAGCTCACGCTGCATACGGTCAACAGACCACTTTTCAAGTTTTTGTTCATTTTTTTTCTCCAGTAGATAAGTACTCTCGCAAGCCACATTTATTGTGATCTTCGCAGTCTTTATACCGCTCACGACAAGAGCGGGTCTGTTCGTTGCCGCACACTTCCACCATGTGCCAGGATATGCGCACGCAGTGCGCTAAGGCAGGCGCGTATGTACGCTAACGAACTTACACTCCCGTGCTGATGTTTTATTATCAAAGCACAGCCGCTCCCATAGGTCATACCCTCTTTTTTTTGCATGCTGAAACCCCACACATGCAGATATGGCCGAAGGCGTGGCAGCGACGACCAATCACTACGGTCACTGACAAATCCCAATAAAAGAAAGAAGTGTGCGATTTGAAATCAGCCAAAGATATGCTGTCATCCAGCCTGCATCAGCTAAAAAATGTTTTGAAGGACAGCCAGATACGTTTGCGCGCCTATGTTGCGCAGGCTGGTGCAGAACTGCCTTTACGGGCAGATTTATACAGCGCCCTGCAGATGGAACAGCATGGCCGCATATTGGCCAACAGCCATAAACTGAGTTCTGTCTTTGGTCAGGATCAACTCTTGTCGCGTCTGGCGGATAATCAGGACGTGATCATGAATGCCTGCACCTTGCTGACGGAAGCTATCAAGGATGGCCGGCCAGTAACGCCAGCTGCGGCCTGGCTGCTGGATAATTACTACCTGATAGAAGAACAGATACGAACAGCCAAGCGTCATTTGCCGAAAGATTACAGCAAGGAATTGCCAAGGCTATTGCGCGGCAACTCAGCTGGACGACCCAGGGTATACGACATAGCACTGGAAACTATTTCACATGGAGATGGCAGGGTTGATCCTGAAAACCTGAGTCGCTTCATCAGCGCTTATCAATTGGTATCTGTCTTGAAGCTAGGTGAGCTTTGGGCCATACCTATCATGTTGCGCCTGGCACTGATAGAAAACCTGCGCAGGGTCGCCACCAATCTGACGACAACCCATAATCACCGTAATCTGGCCGCCAAATGGGCAGAGGAGATGGCAGAGACTGCCGAGAAAGATCCCAGCAACCTGATCTTGCTGGTGGCCGACATGTCGCGCTCTCAACCACCACTGGATAGTTCCTTCGTGGCGGAAATGCTCAGAAGACTGCAAGGTCAGGGGCCTGCCCTCGCGCTACCTTTGAACTGGCTTTCACAGCGACTGGCAGAGACCGGCCAAACCATAGAACATCTGGTACATCTGGATTCTCAGCAACAAGCTGCTGATCAGATTTCCATCAGCAACAGCATAGGTAGCTTGCGCCTGCTGACATCCATGGACTGGCGCGAATTTGTAGAAAACATGAGTGTGGTTGATCGTTGCCTGCGCGATGACCCAACCGGCATCTATGGCAGCATGGATTTCGCTACGCGCGATCTGTACCGTCATGCGGTTGAAAAAATTGCCAAGAACAGCAGCTTTTCTGAAGCCGATGTCGCTCACAATGCCTTGCGCTTTGCACGTGAAGCAGCCATCAAGTATGGTCAGGCTGCGCGCAGTGCCCATATAGGTTATTTCCTGATAGGAAAAGGCAGACCCGAGCTGGAACGTTCCACCGCCATGCAGCACAGTTTCCCTGAGTCTGTGAAACGAGCAGGGCGTGAATCCGCCTTGAGTATTTATCTGGGCAGTATCACTATCCTGAGTCTGTTGAGTACTGGATTATTCCTGCACCAGGCCAGCAAGACTGCAATCAATCCTTATTTACTGGCTTGTTTCATCGTCGCCAGCCTGATTGCCAGCAGTCAGTTTGCCTTGTCCATGGTGAATTGGCTGGTGACCTGCATAGCCCTGCCCCGCCCTTTGCCACGCATGGATTTTTCCCTGGGAATACCGCTGGAGTCCAGCACACTGGTCGTGGTCCCCACCATGCTGTTCAACCCGCACAATATCGATGCTTTATGTGAAGCCATGGAAGTGCGTTTTCTGGCGAACTGCGATGCCAATTTGCGCTTTTGCCTGCTGACTGATTTTACCGATGCCGATCAGGAACAGTTGCCAGAAGACGAAGCCTTGCTGACTCACATCAGCAACAGCATTAAAGCATTGAATAAAAAATATCCCCGCCCGAATGGCGATCATTTTCTGGTCATGCACAGACCAAGAGCATGGAATGCACAAGAAAAAATATGGATGGCATATGAGCGCAAACGCGGAAAACTGGGGGCACTGAATGCCTATCTGCGCGGCGCAGGCACGAAAGCATTCATGCTTATCATCGGTAATACGGCTGGACTGGAGCACATGAAATATGTGATTACGCTGGATACCGATACTGAATTACCACGCGATACGGCACGCAAATTCGTCGCCACCATGGCACATCCGCTGAATCGCGCACACTACGATGAGGCTCTGAAAAGAGTGACCGAAGGCTATGGCATTCTGCAACCCCGCGTAGCAGTCGGCCTGCCGGCCAGCGATGCCTCTTACTATGAATTGCTCTGCGGCGGCGAAGCTGGTATAGACCCTTACACGCGCAGCGTGTCTGACGTCTACCAGGACGTATTCGATGAAGGCTCCTTCATAGGCAAGGGTATTTATGATATCGATGTATTTGAACGAGCCCTGAAAAACCGCATGCCGGAAAACCGCATACTCAGCCATGATTTACTCGAAGGCTGCTATGCACGGGCAGGTCTGTTAAGCGACGTGCAACTGTATGAAGAATATCCTTCCAGCTATCTGGCCGACATACGCCGTCGCCATCGCTGGATACGCGGTGACTGGCAAATAGCTTCATGGTTGTTACCCAAAGTGCCCGGCCCCAGGGATGAAGCCAACGGGCAATCCAGTCAGCTTGGTAATTCCCTGTCTTTGCTGTCACGCTGGAAGTTGCTGGATAACCTGCGCCGCAGTATGGTGCCACTTGCTCTGACGGCCTTTTTACTGATCGCCTGGAGCAGTTTTCCCAGCACCTGGTTCTGGTCCGCAGCCGCTATCGGTTTTTTGCTGATTCCCGCTGCCAGCGCATTTTTATGGAGCCTGAGTAAAAAACCGGATGATGTTTTTTTTCGCCAGCACCTGCTGTCCCTGTTGCGTTCAAGTGCCCAGCATGTCACCCATGCATCCCTGAGCCTGGTTTTCTTGCCATATGAAGCATGGGTCAATCTTGATGCGATAGTGCGCACGCAATGGCGCATACTGATTTCGCGCAAGCATTTGCTGGAGTGGAATCCATCCACGCTCAGCAATCATCAGTTCAAGAATAGCCTGTGGAATAATATTCGCAGCATGTGGATAGCTCCGGCGTTTTCCATCGCAACGTTTTTCCTCCTGCGGCATATCAATCCGCTTGCCTTGCAGGCAGCAACGCCAATATTATTGCTCTGGTTTATTTCACCACTCATCGCATATCAGATGAGCCGTGCAAAGCAAAGGCGTGCATCACAGTTAAGCGCGAAGCAAGTAGAGTTCTTGCAAGCTACAGCCCGCAAGACCTGGTTGTTTTTTGAAACTTATGTCGGTGCCGAGGATAACTGGCTGCCGCCGGACAATGTGCAGTTCCAGCCTGTAGGTGTAGTTGCACACCGTACTTCGCCAACGAATATAGGCTTGTCCCTGCTGGCCAATCTGGCAGCGTATGATTTTGGTTATATCCCCGCTGGACAGCTCTTGCAGCGCACTCAAAATACTTACACCAGTCTGGCGAGGCTGGAACGTTATCAAGATCACTTTTATAACTGGTATGACACCAAGAGCCTGCAACCCTTGCAGCCTTTGTATGTATCAACGGTAGATAGTGGCAATCTGGCCGGTCATTTGCTGACACTGAGGCCCGGCTTGAGCGAATTAATTGACGCACCAATTTGCCAGCCCCGCCTGTTTTGCGGCTTGCATGATACCTATCTGCTGCTGCGCAACTCGGTTGCTCCCAATATTGCAAACAGGCTGGCGGATTTTGAAACAGACCTGGATGTACTGTGCCTGGGGGTACCGAAGTCATTGATCGTCATCTATGATTGCCTGAAGCGACTGACGCATCATGCAGATGCCTATTTGTCCAGCGTGACTGTGACTGCCGACAACGCCAGCCATATCTGGGCAAGCGCCCTGAGCAGGCAAACCCATGCGCAACTGGAAGAGCTGCTTTACCTGGCGCCATGGCTGAGCCTGCCGGCCCCTGGCAACTGGTTACATGCATTTCCCTTGCTTGATACCATCCCCAGTTTACAAGAACTGACACAGTTAGGTCTTGGATATGTCTCTCCTACAGAAGGTGGTATCCCACTTGATCAAGCTGCACAAGTAGAAAATCACAATACCAGACTGGCAACATTTCTGATGATGGCCAGGAAGCGTGCCGGTGAGCGCATCCTGCAAATTGAACAATTGGTACAGCAAACCAGCGAGTTCGCCCGGTTAGAATATGAATTCCTCTATGATGCCAACACGCACTTGCTGACTATAGGTTATAACGTCAATGAACGCAGGCGGGATGAAGCCTGCTACGATCTGCTTGCATCAGAAGCCAGGCTGGCCACTTTTGTTGCCATCGCCCAGGGACAAATACCACAGGAGAGCTGGTTCGCACTCGGGCGTCAACTGACCATTGCAGGCGGCGAACCAATACTGCTGTCCTGGAGTGGTTCAATGTTCGAATATCTGATGCCCTTGCTGGTCATGCCAAATTTTCAGAACACCTTGCTGGATCAAACTTACCGGTCCGTCGTACAACGTCAAATTGAGTATGGGCAGCAGCGCGGTGTGGCCTGGGGGATTTCCGAGTCCGGTTACAACACTTTTGACGCACATCTGAATTATCAGTACCGTGCCTTTGGAGTCCCTGGTATCGGTTTTAAGCGTGGCCTGGGCGATGATCTGGTGATTGCGCCTTATGCTTCCATGATGGCCTTGATGGTCGCACCTGAACAGGCCTGCAGCAATCTGGAACAATTATCGGCCCAGGGGTTTGAAGGAATGTACGGCTTCTTCGAGGCGATAGACTATACCCCTTCGCGCTTACCGCGCGGGCAAACGCATGCATTGATACGCTCTTTCATGGTTCACCATCAGGGTATGGGTTTCCTGTCATTGGCCTATCTGTTACTGGGGCAGCCTTTGCAAAAACGCTTTGAATCCGACCCGCTGTTCCAGGCGACCATGTCACTGCTGCATGAGCGGGTACCTAAAGCCACGGCAGTTTATTCCAATACCACCGAACTGGCAGACATACGCAGTGCCAGCAGCGGCCAGGAAGTCCCCTTGCGTGTCATACATCATGTCAATACCCGCACACCAGAAGTGCAATTGCTATCCAATGGTCGTTATCACGTCATGATCAGTAGTGTGGGCGGCAGCTATAGCCGCTGGAATGATCTGGCCGTCACCCGCTGGAATGAAGACAGTACCCGCGACCACTGGGGCAGCTTCTGCTATGTGCGTGATGTCAGCAATGGTCGTTACTGGTCAACCGCATTCCAGCCTTGCCTGGTCAATTCACCTACCTATGAAGTGATTTTTTCTGAAGGGCGGGCAGAATTCCGCCGCAGTGACAATAATCTCGACATGCATACCGAGATCGTCGTCTCGCCCGAAGACGATATAGAGTTGCGCCGCACCCGCATCGTCAATCGCTCGCGCCATCCTCGCACCATAGACTTCACCAGCTATGCAGAAGTTGTGCTGGCACCGGCAGCTGCGGATGCCATGCACCCGGCCTTCAGCAAGCTGTTTGTAGAAACAGAAATTCTGGACGGACAACATGCGATTTTATGTACTCGCCGCCCACGTTCTGTCGATGAAAAAATACCCAGCATGTTTCATCTGATGGCCTTGCATGGCGCCAGCATGGAAAGCGTTTCCTATGAAACTGACAGGGCCCAATTCATAGGACGTGGTAATACGCTGGAAGCCCCCGCCGCCATGCGCGTCAGCCGTCTGTCAGACAGCCAGGGTTCGGTACTCGACCCGGTGGTTGCCATACGCTATCAGATTACGCTGGAACCGGAACAGGCTGCCACGATGGATGTGGTCACCGGCGTGGCAGAAAATCGCGAACTCTGCCTGGCCTTGATAGAAAAATACCAGGACAAGCATCTGGCTGACCGGGTTATCGAACTTTCCTGGACGCATAGCCAGGTCGTATTACGTCAGTTAAATATCAGTGAAGCTGATGCACAGTTATATGGACGTCTGGCCAATTCTGTTATCTATATGAATCCACTTTTGCGCGCCGATACCAGCATACTCAGCCGCAATCACCGTGGACAGTCTGGTTTGTGGGGCTATGCCATATCCGGCGATTTGCCCATCGTGCTGCTACAAATCAATCACCAGGATCATATAGAACTGGTCAGGCAACTGGTGCAGGCACACGCCTATTGGCGCTCCAAAGGCCTGGCAGTAGATCTGGTGATCTGGAATGAAGACCATGCCACTTATCGTCAGGCACTGCAGGAACAGATCATGGGCATGATCTCCTCGGTCATCGGCACCCATGCCATAGAGCGTCCGGGCGGCATCTTTGTCAGAATGGCAGAGCAGATTTCACCTGAAGACAAAATCCTGTTCCAGGCAGTGGCCAGGGTAATATTGAATGATCATCGTGGTAGCTTGCTGGAGCAATTGAACCGCCGTGACCTGGTGGAATTGCGTGCCCCAAAACTGTTGCCTGCCAGACAGATGTATCAACAAACCGGATATCAATCACTGACCAGCAACAAGCTCAGTCATCCATCTGAAAAACTGCAGAGTTTTAATGGCACAGGTGGTTTTTCTGAAGATGGCCGCGAATATGTCATCACCACCAGGGAAGGACAAGTAACCCCTGCACCGTGGGTCAATGTGCTGGCTAACCCGCAATTTGGCAGTGTGATTTCTGAAAGCGGACAGGCCTATACCTGGGCTGAAAATGCCCATGAATTCCGCCTGACCCCATGGAATAATGACCCTGTCTGCGATAGCAGCGGTGAAGCATTTTACATACGCGATGAAGACACAGGGGCATACTGGTCACCTACGGCCCTGCCCTGCCGTGGCAGCGGTGACTATGTGACACGTCACGGTTTTGGCTATAGTGTTTTCACGCACCAGGAGCAAGGCATACGCACCGAGTTGACGGTGTTTGTCAGTATAGATACGGCAGCCAAATATTCCATACTGCGTGTCATTAATGACTCGGATGAACAAAGAAAATTGTCGGCTACCGGTTATGTGGAATGGGTGCTCGGTGATCTCAGACCGAAATCCCTGATGCATATCGCCACGGAAATTGATCCTGTCAGTGGCTGTCTGCTGGCACGCAACCCATACAATACCGAATTCCCCGGACGCAGGGCTTTCTTTGACCTGGATGGTAGTAACCGCAGTGTCAGTGGTGACCGCAATGAATTCATAGGCCGCAACGGCAGCCTGCGCAGCCCGGCTGCCATGGAAAGACAGCGCCTGTCAGGAAAAACCGGAGCAGGCTTGGATCCCTGTGCAGCTTTACAGCAAGAATTTGAACTTAGCCCGGGGCAAGAAAAACACCTGGTATTTGTATTGGGCATGGCAATGGCAGAGCACGGTAATGTCACGCAATTCATACAACAGCACAGGGGCATTGCTGCAGCTGAGCAGGCATTGAACAAAGTCCATGAGTACTGGCACAACACTTTGGGTACGGTACAGGTCACTACCCCCGATCAGGATTTGAACCTGCTGGCCAATGGCTGGCTGCTGTATCAAACCATCGCCTGTCGCCTGTGGGCACGTAGCGGTTATTACCAGTCTGGTGGTGCATTTGGTTTCCGTGACCAGTTACAGGACAGCATGGCCCTGGTGCATACAGGGCAAACCCTGGCGCGCGAACAAATACTTTTATCTGCTGCGCATCAATTTCTGGAAGGCGACGTACAGCACTGGTGGCATCCGCCGGTTGGCCGTGGTGTACGCACGCATTGCTCAGACGATTATTTATGGCTGCCTTTGGCCGTGGCGCGCTATGTGAACAGCAGTGGTGACCTTGGTATACTCGATGAAGAGCTGCCTTATCTGGAAGGACGTGCAGTCAATCAGGAAGAAGATTCATATTACGACTTGCCTGCCAGATCAGCACAGACGGGTAGTTTGTATCAGCATTGTGTCAAAGCTATAGAGCACGGCTTGAGGTTTGGCAGCCACGGCTTACCCTTGATCGGTTCCTGCGACTGGAACGACGGCATGGACAAGGTTGGTCATCTAGGCAGAGGCGAAAGCGTCTGGCTGGCTTTCTTCCTTCATCAGGTTTTGACAAGATTTTCGGTAATTGCGCTTAACCGTAATGACAAGGAGTTTTCAGCTCATTGTCTGAGCCAGGCAAGTCAGTTATCGAAAAATATTGACGCCAACGCCTGGGATGGTGCCTGGTACAGAAGGGCTTACTTTGATGATGGTGGCGCACTGGGCTCGGCACAAAATGCTGAATGCCAGATAGATTCGATCTCACAAAGCTGGGCCATACTGTCTGCGGCAGCCAGTCCGCAAAGGGCTGCACAGGCCATGCAATCTTTGGACAAACGCCTGATGCGGCGTGACAAGCAGATCATACAATTACTCGATCCCGCTTTTGATTGCTCGGGACAAAATCCCGGCTACATCCGTGGTTATGTGCCCGGAGTACGCGAGAATGGCGGGCAATACACCCATGCTGCTATCTGGACTGGCATGGCATTTGCAAAAATGGGAGATGCCGCCCGTGCCTGGGAGGCATTTGACATGATCAATCCCATACATCATGGTAATTCTCCAGATACCATAGCCCGCTACAAGGTTGAGCCCTATGTCATCTGCGCTGACGTATATGCAGTCGAACCACATACTGGACGCGGTGGCTGGAGCTGGTACACAGGTTCGGCAGGCTGGATGTATACCTTCATGATGGAGTCATTACTGGGATTGAAGCGCGAAGGCAGGCATCTGAGCCTGACACCATGTGTACCAGCAGGATGGACCAGTTTCAGCCTGCGCTACCAACATCTGAGCAGCACTTACCAGATCACCGTCAAACTCAGGGATGTGGCTTATGGACAGAGCCTGCTGTTTATTGATGACATTGCCATGGGTAGTTTATTGATCCCTCTGATGGATGATCAGCGTGAGCACGTAGTGGAGCTCAACTATGTGCAGCCGGTTCAGAAGTAACCAGGACAGGTTTTGAGAATATTTTCCTGTCGTCCTGTAATTCACCTTAAGAACCCGACGATAAATCCATCTGGCATGAATGGGTTTATCGTCTGATACATGCTGGCAATAGCAATTAACGCGAATCCTGAAATGAAAAAAGCCAGATGCAATTCGCATCTGGCCTTTCTCATTTGAAGCTACTTATTTCAATCACTTACTGCCTGGGTTCGCCATTCCGGTTCACTGCTATGGTGGATCCTGGAGGAGAACTCATCTGCACGTGATGTTCAACACCACGGTAGTTATAAGTCACATCCCAGTATTCAGGCTTGGTGCTGGCCACGGTCTGGCAACGGCGTACATCCCGCTCATAAGTACCACCATTACTGCGTCCTGCATTTGCGCCCAATGCACCGCCAGCGACAGCGCCACCGGCCGTTGCCAGGTCACGCCCGGTACCGCCGCCAACCTGATGACCAAGTATGCCACCTATCAGGGCACCAGCAATGGCACCACCAACATTTGGTTCGCTACGTTCTGTCTGCACTTGCTGGCGTTCTACCCAGCAGCGCTCATTAGGTGGGCCGACCACTGCACGCACTGAAGTCACAGGTGCATCATACACACCTTCATTTGGACGACGGCGGTAATCATAATTTGGCGAACTCAAAGGCGCTTCAATTTCATTATCGTAACGACGCCTGTTACTGATAGGGCGGACTGAAGAAATGCGGTTGTTCATGCCCATACCTGAAAGTGTATCGTAACTGCCCCTGCTCAAAATCATGCAACGGCCACCGAAATTGGCATCATCACAGACTTCCCAGCGTCCGCCAGAAACAACGACTGACGAAGCCAGGTCATTGAAACCGCTATTACGAAAATTGTTTTGTTGCACGTTGGTACTAAAAGCACGTCCGCGAAAGCCTTCGCCTTCATAGAACACAATTTGCGCGCTCGCATGAGCAACCAGTAACAGGCTGGACACACCAAAGATGAATTTTAATTGTTGTTTCATTTGTTTCTCCAAGGTTGAAATCTGAACAAGGGATGACGGATGCTCCTGTCCCGCCATTCAGACTTAGCAAGAGAGCCAGTATGGGCGATACGTCCATACCGGGGCACCATGAATCACAGCATCCCATTTTTTTTAAATCCCTTCTGTACGCTGCCACACATAAATTTATAGCACTTGTTGGACCAGATTCAAACAGATACAGATAGATTTATTAAAGGTGTTTTTTATGTGCAGTCGACAGACAGGGTTTGATAGCAGGGTTTCTTAGCGGAATCAATTTTAATGAAAACAATTACAGGCCGCCGTGTACGACAGCGCACATTCATTTTCGTCAATACGGCGTATAAATTCTCATGTCTTGGCTTTTTAGCTTTTTAACTTGGCCTCACTCAGTCATTCAGGAGAATTAAAATGAAACTCACGCCCCTTAATGAAAAAATGGAACAATGTCTGGCCAACTGCCTTGCATGTCACCGCGTTTGCACTGAAACCGCTGCCCATGTCATGCATGGCGACAGTCATCACAGTGAGGTCTTGCATCTTGTCAGCCTGCTGGACTGTGCGCAGATTTGCCTGGTGCATGCAGATTTCATGGCGCGCCGTTCGCCGCATCATATGCACCTGGCCAGGGAATGTGCAGAGATTTGTCTTTCTTGCGCGACCTTTTGCGAAGCCCATGCAGATGCTGACGGTATGATGAGTGAGTGCGCAAAAGCGTGCCGGACCTGCGCAGATAGTTGCACTGATATGTGAGATCTTGCTTTGCGAGAAGCCTGGTTCATTCTATCTGCCAGGCAGCAAAAATTCATTTGTTTGTCATAGCGCAAAACATGCAAGGGCACGCATGCGAGGATGTCATATATCAAACATTCGACGCAAATCCAATAAATAAAAAAGGAAATCATGACCAGCAATACAAAGGCTTATTTGATCGGTGGCGGCATAGGCTCATTGGCAGCTGCCGCGTTTATGATACGCGACGGAAAAATCAAGGGCGACAATATTTCCATCTTCGAGGCAAGCTCACTGATAGGTGGCAGTCTGGATGGCGCAGGCAATCCAGACCAGGGATATTCATTGCGCGGTGGCCGCATGTTGACGACCGACAATTATGAATGCACCTGGGATTTGTTCAAATCCATCCCTTCACTGCATAATCCGGGAAGATCGGTATTTGAAGAAACGCTAGAGTTCAATGAACACTACAAGTCCAACTCAAAAGCCAGGCTGGTAGACAAGCGCCGCGCCAAGGTGCCGGTATCGTCGATGGGTTTCTCCATGCAAGACCGCATGGAATTGCTGAAACTCAGTCAGGCAGATGAGGCAGACATGGGCAACAGCACCATTACTGACTGGCTATCACCCTCTTTCTTTGAGACTGAATTCTGGTTCATGTGGGCAACCACGTTTGCCTTTCAACCATGGCACAGCGCTGTTGAGTTCAAACGCTATCTGCACAGATTCATGATGGAATTTTCGCGCATAGAGACACTGGCGGGTGTCAAGCGCACCATCTATAACCAATATGATTCGCTGGTACTGCCACTGCAAACCTGGCTGAAACAAAATGGCGTGCAATTCATCACGAATTGCCAGGTGCAAAAACTGACGCACAGTGTGATCAATGAACAATTTCAGGTCACTGGTCTCGAATGCCTGCGTGATGGCGTAGCAGAAAGCATCACGGTTGCTGATGGTGATCTGGTTTTCCTGCAAAACGGTTCCATGACCGATGCATCCAGTCTGGGCTCCATGGGCAGCGCGCCGGAAAAACGCAGCAAGCTGGACAGTTGCGGCTGGCGTTTGTGGGAACAGCTTGCGGCTGAAAGACCTGACATGGGTAATCCGGCAGCTTTCAATACCTGCATCGCCCAATCCTGGTGGGAATCGTTCACGGTTACACTCAAAGATCCGCGCTTCTTTGATCTGATGCAAAAGTTCAGCGGTAACGAAGCTGGTACAGGTGGACTGGTGACTTTCAAGGATTCTAACTGGCTGATGTCCATCGTGCTGGCACACCAGCCACACTTTATCAACCAGCCCGCTGGTGTACAGGTATTTTGGGGTTATGCGCTCTACCCTGACCGCATAGGTGACTATGTGGCGAAACCCATGAGCGAATGCAGCGGTGCAGAAATCCTTGAAGAATTGCTGGGTCACCTGCGCTTTGATGCCGAGGTGTTTGATAATGCCAATTGCATTCCTTGCCGTATGCCTTACATTACCAGCATGTTCATGCCACGTTCAGTTGGCGATCGGCCTTTGCCAGTGCCACCTGGCACACGAAACTTTGCTTTCATCAGCCAGTTTGTCGAAGTGCCGGATGACGTGGTTTTCACGGTGGAATACTCAGTGCGTGCTGCCCAGATGGCTGTGTATCAGTTGCTGGGTGTAAATCGCGAAGTACCACCAATTACGGCCCATGATAAATCCCTGGGCACGAAATTTGAAGCGCTGGTAAAGGCGTTCAAATAAGTTGATACCCGCAATGCAGTTTGTCCATCTGGACGCTGCATTGCTCCTAAGAATATTCTGCATTTGTCTTGAAAGACTGCACAATCACGATTCAGGATGTTCGCTTTTGAAACGCTGATTCGCTTCATCCAGATGTTGTATCAACACATGCGAAATGATATTGACCCCAATACCACCAAACATGGCGGGCACGAGATACAGGGCCAGCGAAATCTCTGAGACAAATATCGTGTCGTCTGCAAGTGAGGGCGACAGTTTTGCAGCGGCTGAGAGCACCTTGAGAAAGTAAACATCCAGGCCTGCGATAGCCACCAGTGCAAAACCAAAAAACAGGGTGGTTTTCTTGGAGATAGCTCTTTTCAATATCAGGAAACTGTATATCCCGAAAGGCAGGACAAATGAGACTATCATCATCAACCAAAATTTCAATTCCGAGAATATCGTATTTTCCACGCATGCATCCTTAAAACTGATAATAAGCAAACGCTTATCTCGTGTCTGGAAATATTATTAACCTAATGCATGTCCTCGCAAGTAACGTATTCTCTCACTTTCGTAACGAATTGAATTCTGCCTTGAATAGACGGCTTGTTTTCCGATAGTATAGTTTCAATCAGAACTTATTTCTTGAGGGAATGATCAAGATTTGCCGGTAGCGCATTAATCAATTTCTTGCGGGATTGCTTACCTTCCCACACCAGACTGTCGTTGACATTGCTACGCACATCGGCAACTATGGATATAGCCATACGGCTCTCTGATATCTCCTTAAGTTTTCGTAAAGTCTCACGAAATAAACTGCGCAACTCACGCCATATTCACCTTCGTTAAGGTGCTTGAGACGCCAGAAGTTCTCTGCAATACACGCAATACACGCAATACACGCAATACACGCAAAAATACAGTGATTTGCTATTCGTTTCAGTACTGACAGTGTGAAGGCATTAAGATGACATCAAGAATCGTCAATTGGAAATCGGCTGTTGCCGTACTGGTCGTTATTGCTGCCGCAGCGGGTGGCTGGTGGTATTACCACCGCACGGATGCCAGCACACCAGCAAATGCAGGCAATGGCCCTTCAGGGAATTCAGGGAAGCGAGGCGGCGGACGTGATGGCGGCAATAAAGTGCAGCCGGTGTCCGTTGTACCTGCACAAAAACGTGACATACGCCTCATTGTTACGGCGATAGGCAATATCTCTGCCGCCAATACTGCTGTTGTGCGCACCAAGGCTGATGGCGAACTCAAAGCGATTTATTTCAAGGAAGGCCAGGCAGTGCTGGCCGGACAGTTGCTGGCGCAGATAGATCCCAAGCCTTTCCAGATTGCCTTGTCACTGGCACAGGGTACCTTGGCACGTGACCAGGCGCAGTTAAAAAATGCCGAGCTTGATTTGCAGCGCTACAAAGACCTGGTTGAAAAACAGGCCGCACCAAAACAACAAATGGATACGCAAGAAGCACTGGTGCAGCAATTGCACGGCACCATCCTGTCAGACCAGGCTGCTGTTGATAATGCCAAACTGCAGTTGAGTTATACCCGTGTGACTGCCCCTATCTCTGGCCTGGCTGGCTTGAAGCAGGCTGACCTGGGCAATATCGTGCATAGCTCAGACATCAATGGCCTGGTGTCGATCACGCAAACCCAGCCCGTTGCCATCGTATTTGCCATCCCCGATGTACGCCTCGATAAATTGCGTCAGCAAATGAAGAATGATGTGCCTTTGAGAGTAGAAGCATGGGACAGGGAGCAAAAAAACATCCTGGCAGAAGGCAGTGTCGCCAATACCGATAACAGCATAGATTTGACGACAGGCACGATCAAAGTCAAGGCCCTGTTTCCCAACAAGGACAATGGTCTGTTCCCCAACCAGTTTGTCAATGTACGTCTGCAACTCGATACCATGAAAGATGCGCTGGCAGTGCCAGTGGCATCGGTACAGCGCGGCACGGTAGGTAATTTTGTGTATGTCGTCGGTGAAGGAGGTGTGGTCACACTGAAGCCGGTCACCACACTGGCGACCGATGGCGACTGGGTGGCTGTCAAGGCTGAACTCAGGCCAGGTGACCAGTTGGTGACCGATGGCGCAGACCGTTTGCGCGATGGTGGCAAGGTGGAAGTCATCGCGGCATCAGCCAGATCTGGTGGCGGTGATGAACCTCGCGGTGGTAAACGGCGTAAAGGAGGCGGTGGTGCTTCTGCATCTGCCTCAGCATCTACGTCACCATCGGCATCAGCACCTGCTCCAGCCTCCGCAGCAGAAACCAGGAAATAAGGGCACTTAGCTCATCACATCATGGCTACCCTGAACCCCTCACGTCTGTTTATTGAAAGACCGGTCGCAACTTCGCTGATGATGCTGGCGATTTTGCTGGCCGGTTTACTGGCTTATCGCCTGTTGCCTATCGCGGCCTTGCCGGAAGTCGATTACCCCACCATACAGGTGACCACGCTTTATCCCGGTGCCAGCCCGGATGTCATGACCTCGTCGGTCACGGCACCACTGGAACGCCAGTTCGGGCAAATGCCGGGCCTGGCCCAAATGTCATCGACCAGTTCTGGCGGTGCCTCTGTGATCACCCTGCGGTTCGAGTTGAGCCTGTCGCTCGACGTTGCCGAGCAAGAAGTGCAGGCCGCCATCAATGCGGGCAGTAATTTGCTGCCCAGCGATTTACCGATGCCCCCGGTATATAGCAAGGTCAATCCTGCTGATGCACCGGTATTGACGATTGTGGTTTCATCGACCACCCTGCCCGTGATACGCATACATGATCTGGTCGAGAGCCGTCTGGCACAAAAAATCTCACAGGTACGTGGTGTGGGTCTGGTCAGTATTGCGGGTGGGCGCAGGCCCGCAGTCAGGATACAGGCCAACCCTACGGCACTGGCCAACCTTGGCCTCTCGCTGGATGATTTGCGCACTGCCATAGGCAGCGCCAATGTGAACCAGGCCAAGGGCAGTTTTGATGGCCCGCTGCGCGCCTCGACGATTGATGCCAATGACCAGATGAAAAGCGCGGCAGAATATGCCAACCTGATCGTTGCCTACAAGAACGGTAACCCCATACGCCTGCGTGATGTAGCCACCATGGTCGACGACGCTGAGAACATGCGCTTGGCAGCATGGGCAGACAAGGCCCCGGCTGTTATCCTTAATGTGCAGCGCCAGCCTGGCGCCAATGTGATACAGACAGTAGACCGCGTGAAAGCCTTGCTGCCCAGTTTGCAGGCTGCCATGCCGGGCTCTGTCGATGTACGGGTACTGAGCGACAGAACCACGACTATCCGCGCCTCAGTCGACGATGTGCAAATCGAACTGCTGCTGGCCATAGGCCTGGTGGTATTCGTCATCTTTGTGTTCTTGCGCAGCGTGCCTGCGACCATCATCCCCAGTGTGGCCGTACCTTTGTCGCTGGTAGGCACGTTTGGCGTCATGTACATGGTAGGTTTTTCACTCAACAATCTGACGCTGATGGCGCTGGTGATATCAACGGGTTTTGTGGTTGATGATGCGATAGTCATGATAGAAAACATCGCCCGTTATGTCGAAGAAGGCGAAACCCCGATGGCTGCGGCGCTGAAGGGATCGCAGCAAATCGGCTTCACCATCATATCCCTCACCGTTTCCCTGATTGCGGTATTGATACCGCTACTGTTCATGGGGGACGTGGTTGGCCGCCTGTTCCATGAATTTGCGATTACCCTGGCAGTCTCGATATTGATCTCAGCCTTCGTGTCCCTGACCCTGACACCTATGATGTGCGCACGTCTTTTGCATCATGAAAAAGAAGAAGACTTTGGCCCGGTCAAACGTGCCGTGGGACGGATGTTTGAACGAACCATTGCAGGCTATGGCCGCATGTTGACTTGGGTATTAGACAGGCAAAAAACTACCATGCTGGTGTTTTTGGCGACACTGGCACTCACTGGTTTGCTGTATATCTTTGTCCCCAAGGGTTTCTTTCCTGTGCAGGATACCGGCCAGATACAGGCAATTACCGAGGCAGCGCAATCTACTTCATTCGCCGCCATGGCTGAACATCAGCAAGCACTGGCCAGCGTAATTTTGACTGACCCGGCAGTGGAAAGCGTATCGTCCTTCATCGGCGTGGATGGCGCAAACGCGACCTTGAATGCAGGCCGTATGCTGATCGTGCTGAAACCGCTGAATGTACGCGTGATATCGGCTACCCAGATCGCCAGACGCCTGGCTGAGTTGACGCGCAAGGTGCCAGGCATCGCCATCTATATGCAGGCAGTGCAGGACCTGACCATAGAAGACAGGATAGCCAAGACGCAGTACCAGTTCATGCTGAGTTCACCCGATATTGCTGAACTGTCACGCTCGACATCCGCCCTGCTGGAACGCCTGCGCAAGCTGCCGCAACTGGCCGATGTCGCCAGTGACCAGCAAGAGCTGGGCCTGCAAGCTTATGTGGATATAGACAGGGATGCCGCAGGTCGCTTTGGCGTCAGTGTCGCAGCAATAGACAACTCGCTGTACAACGCCTTTGGCCAGCGCCTGATCTCAACGATTTTTACCCAAAGCAATCAATACCGCGTGGTGCTTGAAGTGGCACCACAGTACAAAATGGGTATGGAAGCCTTGAATAACCTGTATGTGCCGGGCACGAATGGTGTGCAGGTGCCGCTGTCTTCCATTGCCAGAGTGGTGGAAAGGATAGCGCCACTGGCGGTCAACCATGCAGCGCAATTC
Organism: Undibacterium sp. GW821-FHT07F11; assembly: GCF_059418665.1. NCBI lineage: Bacteria > Pseudomonadati > Pseudomonadota > Betaproteobacteria > Burkholderiales > Oxalobacteraceae > Undibacterium > Undibacterium sp. GW821-FHT07F11. The sequence goes on along the minus strand of NZ_JBWKQH010000005.1, from coordinate 149,084 downwards.
CCTGCCGCGACTATTTCCTTCAACCTTGCCCAGGGTGCGGCACTGGGTGATGCGGTCAATGCCATCAAGGCAGAAGAAGCAGCCTTGCATTTACCCGTCAGTGTGGAAACCAGCTTCCAGGGTGCTGCACTGGCTTTCCAGGCATCTCTGTCCAGCACACTCTTGCTGATACTGGCTGCGATAGTCACTATGTATATCGTGCTGGGTGTTTTGTATGAAAGCTATATACACCCACTGACTATTCTTTCCACCCTGCCCTCAGCAGGCCTGGGAGCCTTGCTGGCCTTACTGGTATTCAGGCTGGACCTGGGTATCATCGCCATCATCGGTATTGTGTTGCTGATCGGTATCGTCAAGAAGAACGCCATCATGATGATTGATTTTGCCCTGTATGCCCAACGTGAAGAAGGCCTGAACCCGCGCGAAGCCATACACAAGGCTTGCCTGCTGCGCTTCCGCCCCATCCTGATGACTACCATGGCAGCCTTGTTGGGTGCCTTGCCACTGATGCTGGGTTCGGGCGTGGGCAGTGAATTGCGTCACCCACTTGGTGTGGTCATGGTGGGCGGGCTCATTGTCAGCCAGTTGCTGACCCTGTTCACCACGCCGGTGATTTATCTTGGCTTCACGGCGCTGGCGAGCAAGTTTACCGGCAAGCCTGGCTCAGGAACTGCAGCAGAAACTGCGGTGTGAGCAGATGAATCTCTCCCGTCCCTTCATAGAACGCCCGGTCGGCACTGCACTCATTACACTGGGTGTGGCGCTAGCGGGTATCATCGCGTATTTCTTGCTGCCTATCGCGCCGTTGCCGCAGGTTGAGTTTCCTACCATCTCCGTCAATGCCTCATTGCCGGGTGCCAGCCCGGATACCATGGCAGCCACCGTTGCCACACCGCTGGAACGTGCACTGGGCAGCATTGCCGGTGTCAATGAAATCACCTCTTCTTCATCATTGGGAAGTTCGCGCATTACTCTGCAGTTCGACATGAGCCGGGATATTGATGGCGCAGCACGGGATGTGCAGGCTGGCATCAATGCGGCGCGTGCCATGCTGCCGTCCGGCATGCCGAGCAACCCCACTTACCGTAAGGTCAACCCAGCTGATGCGCCGGTGATGATCATCGCGCTGACATCCAAGACGCTGACACGCGGCCAGATGTATGATGCTGCCTCCACCGTGCTGGCGCAACGCCTGTCACAGGTAGATGGCATAGGCCAGGTCACCATAGGTGGCGGTGCATTGCCTGCGGTACGTATAGAAGTAGACCCCAACAAGCTCGCAGCGAATGGTATTTCGCTGGAAAATGTACGCGCTACCGTCGTCGCCAGCAATGCCAACCGCCCCAAGGGTTCGGTCGAAGACCAGCAACATTACTGGCAGCTCAGTGCCAATGACCAGTCTTATAAAGCCGAACAATATGCACCGCTCATCATCAGCTATGCCAATGGTGCCGCACTGCGCCTGCGCGATGTCGCTGAAGTGGTAGACAGCGTACAGGACGTGCGCAATTACGGTATGGCGAATGGCACGCCTGCGATCTTACTGATACTGAACAAGGCACCTGGTGCCAACATCATCAAGACCGTGGATACCATCCGTGCCTTGTTGCCACAATTGCGTGCGTCCATCGCACCGGCCATTGATGTGAATGTGGTCATGGACAGGACGCCGACCATACGCGCATCCATTACTGAAGTGCAGCGCACACTCGCGATTGCCTTTGGCCTGGTCATCGTGGTGGTCTTCGCTTTCTTGCGTAATTTCCGCGCTGCCCTGTTACCCGCGGTGGCAGTGCCGGTTTCACTGGCTGGCACTTTCGGCGTCATGTATTTGCTAGGCTACAGCATAGATAATCTCTCGCTCATGGCGATGACAGTGGCCACCGGTTTTGTGGTGGATGATGCGATCGTCGTGCTGGAAAATATTTCGCGGCATATAGAGCGTGGCAAGACACCGATGGAAGCTGCATTGCAGGGTGCGCGTGAAATTGGTTTCACAGTAGTATCGATCAGCCTGTCACTGATTGCCGCCTTCATCCCCATCCTGGCGATGGGTGGCATAGTCGGGCGCTTGTTCCGTGAGTTTGCGGTGGTGTTGTCGGTGTCTATCCTGGTATCCATGCTGGTATCGCTGACCACCACGCCCATGATGGCGGCGGCCCTGTTGCGACCTGTGGAAAAAGCCAAGGCACCGGGTAAATTCTCACGCGCACTTGCCCGCTTCCAGCGTGGCCTCATGCGTGGTTACCGTCGCAGCCTGCGCTGGACCTTGCGGCATCAGCCATTGACGCTGCTGGTACTGGCAGGCGTGATTGCGCTGAATGTGTCGCTGTACATCACGATCTCCAAAGGATTTTTTCCGCAACAGGACACTGGCTTGATGATGGGGGGCGTGCAAGCTGACCAGGCCAGCTCTTTTACGTCCATGCAAGAGAAACTCAATGCCTTCAGCAAAATTGTGCTGGCCGACCCTGCGGTGGCCAATGCAACGGGTTTTACCGGTGGCGGCCAGCGCAATAGCGCGAACATGTTTATCTCGCTCAAACCCAGGACTGAGCGTGAAGAAAGTGTAGACCAGGTCATCAACCGTTTGCGCGGCAAGCTCGCGCATCTGCCGGGTGCCAATTTGTTTTTGTCACCGGTACAGGATATACGCATTGGTGGCCGGCAAAGTAACGCCTCTTGGCAATATGCCTTGCAGGCAGATGATCTGACCGACTTGCGTACCTGGGAGCCACGCATACGCAAGGCCTTGTCACAACTGCCTGAACTGGCTGACCTCAATAGCGACCAGCAAGACAAGGGCATACAGACTTCACTGGTGATAGACCGCGATGCCGTAGCAAGATTGGGTTTGACTGTCAGCGCCATCGACAGCACACTTAACAATGCCTTTGGGCAGCGCCAGATCGGCGTCATCTACAACCCGCTGAATCAATATCGCGTAGTGATGGAACTGGCACCCGCCTACCTGCAAAGCCCCGAGAGTTTGAAGAGTCTGTATGTCACTACGTCCAAGGGTGTGCGCATACCTTTGGCCAGCGTAGCACGGGTGGAAACCACCAATACGCCTCTGGCTGTCAATCATCAGAGCGGTTCGCCAGCCAGCACGATCAGCTTCAACCTGGCACCGGATGTCGCCTTGTCGCAGGCGGTGGACGCGATTAATGACACCATCAGCAAACTGGGTGTACCGATATCCGTGCATGGCAGCTTCCAGGGTACGGCGCAGGCTTTCCAGTCGTCACTGAGCAGTCAGCCTCTGCTGGTGCTGGCTGCCATCATCACCATCTACCTGGTACTTGGCATGCTATATGAAAGCCTGATCCATCCACTGACCATACTGTCAACTTTACCTTCGGCAGGTATAGGTGCCTTGCTGGCGCTGATGTTGTTCAAGACTGATTTTTCCATCATCGCCCTGATCGGCGTGGTGCTGCTGATAGGCATCGTCAAGAAAAATGCCATCATGATGATAGATTTTGCAATATCTGCGCAACATGCAGCCAACAGCCGGGGTAGCAGCGTGACTGCCGGTGCGGCAATTTACCGCGCCAGCCTGCTGCGCCTGCGTCCTATCCTGATGACTACCCTGGCAGCAATCTTTGGTGCCGTGCCACTGGCACTGGGCACGGGTGATGGTGCAGAATTGCGCCAGCCACTGGGCATAGCCATCGTCGGTGGCCTCTTGTTGAGCCAGTTGCTGACTCTGTACACCACGCCTGTCGTCTTTGTCTGCATGGACAGATTACGCCGCAAGAAAAAACCCGTAAAAGCAGTCGAGAGCGCAGGCGCTTTGGATATTGCATGAGAGTGATTATGAAAAAAAATATTAACTTGCGTCCCGTATCTTTTACAAGTTTCTCTGTTCCACGACTGTCCGTGCTGACATTGGTCTTGCTGCTATCTGCCTGCGCACAGACAAAAACACCGCCACCGGCCACTGTCCCACTGACAGCTGAATTCAAGGAAGCCAGTTACTGGAAATCAGCGCAGGCTATACGCGCCAATACTGAAGCTGCCGTATCAGAGTCCTGGTGGGAAATGTTCAATGATCCTGTACTCAATGAACTGCAACAAAAGCTATTACTGGGGAATGAAAACCTGAAATCAGCCGCCGCCCAGATCGCCAATGCCAAGGCGGTGCTCAAAGCCAGCCAGTCTGCATTGTGGCCTACAGTGTCACTGAATGCAGGCGGCACACGCAGCGGCAATCCTGGCTCAGGTCAGAGTGGCCGTACTACCAGCAATAGTTATTCACTGGCTGTCGATACTTCGTGGGAAATTGATCTATGGGGCCGGCTGTCCAAAGCAACTGATGTGGCAAACGCCAGCCTGCAAGCCAGCCGTGACGACTATGATGCTGCCCGCCTGTCTGCCCAGGCGACACTCGCACAAACCTATTTTGCCATGCGCGTGGCCGAGGCCCAGCAAGCCATATTGCAAAGAACTACTACCTCCAATCAACGCAGCCTGGAATTGACCGAGGCCAGATACCAGTCCGGGGTCGCCGGTCAAAGCGATGTCTTGCAAGCAAAAATACAAGTGACGACCGGCCAGGTGCAATTGAAAGATGCCGTGGCACAAAGGGCACAACTGGAACATGCGATTGCCGTTCTACTGGGTGTAACGCCAGCAGCCCTCAATATCAACTATACCGCCACCCTGCCTGCCGCGCCAGCCGTGCCGGTACTGATCCCGGCCACCTTGCTGGAACGCAGGCCAGATATCGCAGCGGCTGAACGCAAGCTGGTTGCGGCCTATGCCCAGATAGGCGTAAAGGATGCCGCCTTTTTCCCTGACATCAGCTTGTCGGCCAATGCAGGTTACCGCAGTTCCTCTCTGAGTAAATTAATCGATGCACCAAACCTGGTCTGGTCTTTAGGCCCTTCGATATTACTGTCTATTTTTGATGGCGGCGCACGTCAACTGGCCAGTGACCAGGCGCGTGCGGCGGCAGATATTGCCGCTTCGACTTATCGCCAGACAGTACTGACATCATTACAGGAAGTGGAAGACAATCTGGTCGTGCTGGAACAGCTGGATGCGGAACTGCAATTACAGACAGAAGCCTTGCAAGCCGCCCAGCGCAACCTGGAGATCACGCAGGAACAATACAAGGCAGGTACAGTCAGTTACCTGAATGTGGTCACATCGCAGAATGCTGCCTTGTCGAGCGAATCCAATTTGCTGTCGATACGCAACCGCCAGCTTGCTGCAACTAATATACTGTTGAAAAATATCGGTGGACGATGGCAAAAACAATAAGCCTGGCGTTAGAACTCGTTGCATCAATGATGCAATGAGTTCTGAGATTACACATGATTTGGTCGCAACTCTTTATTGCACTGCCAATCCAAACTGCGCATTGCCATCCGGGTGATGTCTCGGTTCTACATCAAAGCCGATCAGGCCATGATGTTTTAAATGCGTGCGCAAGATGTTTCTGGAAATACCCAATAGCTTGGCGGTCTGCACCTGGTTTTGTGCGCAGAAATGGAATGCCGTGTGTATCAGCGTCTGCTCAAAAAACTCAAAAACACCGGCGTCTCCGGTTTCCATGCTCTCGACTATCAAGGATTGCAGTCTGTCTTTCAGACTGGTTTCCGTAGCAGGCACCTGCGGAATATTCACCGCATGTTGCTGAACCTCCGCGGGCGATTGCTGTGCAGTGACCGTCGCCAGTGCAGCAGTACCGCGCCTTCTTGCGGCACCAGCGAGTTTCAAATCTTCTGCCACGATCATCCGGTCGCGGCAAACAATCAGGGCAAAGTGAATGACGTTTTCCAGTTCGCGTATATTGCCTGGCCAGTCATACTGCAACAAAGCTGTCTCTGCTTCGGGCGACAGACGTACATTATCCAGCTTCATTTTTTCACCATACAGAGCGATAAAATGATGGGCAAGCGGCAAGATGTCACCCGTTCGCTCAAACAGCGGCGGCAGGTTGATGGTTGCCACACTCAAGCGGTAATATAAATCCGAGCGAAAATGTTCGGCCTCTATGGCCTTGTGCAAGTCCACATTGGTGGCCGCCACCAGCCTGACATCCAGCGGTATCGGTTTGCGCGAACCCAGCCTGACGACCTGGCGCTCCTGCAATACGCGCAGCAGTTTCACTTGCAATGCCAGTGACAGGTCACCAATCTCGTCAAGAAATAAAGTGCCGCCATTGGCTGCCTCAAACCAGCCTGAGCGTGATTGTGTGGCACCAGTAAACGCGCCGCTTTCATGACCAAATAATTCAGCATCTATCAGGGTTTCGCTGAATGCGCCGCAATTCACGGCAATGAAGGGGCCTTTGCGGCCACTATGATTATGGATGTGGCGTGCAACCAATTCCTTGCCTGTCCCGGTTTCGCCTATGATCAATGCAGTGGCTTCGCTGCGGGCAATGCGTTCGACTTGCAGCAAGAGAGCGGCAGAACGGGGATCATTAAACATCATGGCCTTGGCCCGGATGGACAAGATCATGTTTTGATTATCAGGAAAAGTCAGTAATTTGTTCACGACGCGCTTTCTGGCTGAGTCTGCTGAAAGAAAAATGAATGCAGAAATGAATATGGTAAAGAGGAGTTGGAATTTTCCTACTCCGCTACATCTGCATTCGACGACACCAGACTAACGTGCGAGTTCCGCAAGTAAAACGAATTTTTCCAAACTTTCTTATCCATTTTTTTTAGAATATTTCTGTCAGAAAATTAAATTCAATACCAGTGAGAGGAAAACATCTGGAAAGACATCTTTTTCTTCACATAACAGAATGCAAAAAATGCCCGTCCTTTACTTGTTGTGTGATGACGACACTGCACTTAATTCTGCACAAAGCCAGCACTAAGCCAGCACTGACTCAGCCTCTAATTCGATACTTTGAAGTCATCGTGACAAGCTTTGCAGGTGCGGGTCAATTTTCCATACTGTTCCTTGACAGCGGCCGGATCGCCTGCCAGCGCAAGCTTTGCCAGTTCATTAGCCTCCTTGCTGAAGTTCGCTGCCAGCTCACCCACGCGTTTGCCATCCTTGAATAATTCAGGTTTGACTGCGGTGTCGTGCCAGCCTTTGCCCTGCTCGGTTCCTGCCGGGAACAAGGCACCCAATCCTGCATTCGACAAAACCGCAATAGTATTGGCAGCCTTGATGACCTCCTCCTTGTTGTATTGTCCTTCCAGCGAGGATTTGATGCGGCCTGAATTCCAGCCTATGACCTGATAAGCAGATTGCCGCCATTTGATCAGCGTTTCCGGCTTGGGTGCCTGTTGCGCCAACACGGATGTTGATACAACCAGAACGGTGGCTGCGCTTAAGCTGAGCAATATTCTTGATGCAGTTTTCTTCATGGATGTTCCCGGACTATCGTGGTTAAAAAATCTTGCTTCAGGCTTTGTCAGGCCCGCAAATTGGCTTTGAAAAAATCTACCGTGCGCTGCCATGCCAGGCTTGCTGCTGCCTGGTCATAACGCGGCGTCGTATCATTATTAAAACCATGCTGGGCGCCGGCATAGACAAAGGCCTGGTATTTGACGCCTGCCTTGATCAGTGCAGCTTCATATTTTGGCCAGCCAGCATTGATGCGTTCATCAACACCGGCATAATGGATGAGCAAAGGTGCCTTGATTTTCGCAGCGTCCTCTTCCGTTGGCTGACCGCCATAGAAAGGTACGGCAGCAGCAAGATCAGGCACTCTGGTCGCAAGGAAATTGGAAATACCACCACCATAGCAAAAACCAACCACGCCTACCTTGCCATTCCCTTCCGGCAGTTTTTTCAGGATCGCCGCAGCTTCTAAAAAGTCAGCACGTGTCTTGGTCTGGTCAAGTTTGGGGAAAAGCTCGCGGGCTTTTTCTTCATCACCGGGATAACCACCCAGCGGTGCCAGGGCATCTGGCGCAAAGGCGATAAAGCCATCCAATGCCAGGCGACGGGCGATGTCTTCTATATGTGGGTTCAAACCACGGTTTTCATGCACGACCAGCACAGTAGGCAATTTGCCTTTCACTTCTGCTGGTGTGACCAGATAACCACGCAAAGTGCCATACCCCTGTGGTGATGGATATTCTACATAGCGCGCCTGTATGCGTGCGTCGGTCTTGGGTACCTGTTGCGCCTGGGCAAAATTGGGACTTAACTGCTGCAGCAATACCTCTGCCGTTACCGCACCTACGGCGAACTTACTGGCCGACTGCAAGAAACCACGTCTGTCGATTTGCCCATGGACATACTGGTCAAACAGTTGCAATACTTCTGGTTTGAAATCATCTGAGGTTTGACGGGTCATCTTATTCTCCTGGTTCTTTGATTTATTTAAAGGGGCGGTAATTGTCATGGCAGGCGCTACAGGCTTTGGCAATACTGACTGCGGCCAGCGACCCTTTATCATAGTCCTGATTGCGTACAGACGCACTGATGATGGCTGCGGCTTCCTTTCCATCTCTGGACATCTGTACGGCCTCTTCAGGATGCCTGATCTGTATGAAGTAGTTTTCCATCTTCAAATACAGGTCCTCGATTTCTTCTGCGCTTTGTATGGCTGCCTCGTCGTCTTTTTGCGATATGCGTTTTTGCACGTCCACTATTTTTTTGTCTATCTTGCGCATCCAGATATCAAAATCGAGCATGCTGGCAGCAGATGATGTACCCACTGCCAGTACCATCAAAGCCAACAGCAATGCATATTTCCTCACTGCAGTGCCTGACTTCATGACCTGGCAGCTTTGCTACCAGCAAGTTTCTGCACTGTTTCCAGCGCCTTGGCCACATTCTGTTCTGGTGTCAGGCCACCTATCGCTGTATAGACCTTGCCATTGGCCGTGACGATGAAAGTGCTGCGTTCCGCGCGCCCATGGTCAATCTCATTGCCACGTGTGTCCTTGCGCCTTGCTGGCGTCTCGGCTACGGTAAGATCATAGCTTTTGGCAATCTTGCCATCCTCATCAGATGCGACAGGAAATTTACCTGCACAATAATCGGGGTCGGCAGAAAAATCATTCAGGCGGCTGATGCTGTCCAGGGAAACACCGACTACGGTGGCACCGGCTTCCTGAAATTTTTCATGACTGACAGCAAAGCTATGCGCCTGTATATTGCAGCCGCCAGTAAACGCCGAAGGGTAAAAGTACACCACCACCGGCCCCTTCTTCAGGGCGTCTTTCAGTGAATAAGTAAAACTCTTTCCTGCCAGCGAGGCCTGTGCCTTGATGTCAGGTGCAGTATCACCTTCTTTCAAGGCAGCCACGGCAATGGAAGTCATCGCTGCCAGCGCCAACAATAAACTGAATCTGATTACATTTCTTTTCATATACCCTCTGTCTGCAGCAGCTTCTTACTCAACTTTTCTTATAAACCTGGTGGCAGGTCTTGCATGATTTCGCCAGTGCACTGACGGTGGCGGAAGCATTGTCAAAGTCTTTTTCACTGACTTGCCGTATCAATTCGCTGGCGAAATTCTTGCTCTTCCTTGCATACTCAATCGCATCAGCAGCGTCCCCTTTGTGCTTGTAGAATAATTCAACCTGGCTGAACATTTCTTCTATTTCACGGGCATCAGCCAAAGCCGCCTTGCCATCTTTCAGAGAGATATTCGAATCCACACTTTTTGTGGATTCTTCTATTCTCTGCATCAAGTCCATATCCACTTCATTTACCGCTACTGCCACGCCTGCCAGTAAACTGAATAGCAGGAATGTTGCTTTTATCAATTTCTTTTTCATTTCTACATCCTGTTGCTTCCTGGCCATTTCGCAGACTAGGCGGTTCCACAAGGTCAGGAACCACCCACATCAGCGATCAGGCTATGAGTTCCTTGACGACCTCACCAAACACGGTCGTGGCGCGTTCTGAACGCCCCTGGTGGGTATAAGTCAGGTTACGGTAGTTTAATCCCAGCAGGTGTAATACCGTTGCCTGCAGATCATAGGTATCGACCAGGCCAGTTTCAGCCCGCAAGCCTATCGCGTCGGTAGAACCGTGGGTATAGCCACCTTTGGAACCTCCACCTGCTATCCAGGTAGTGTAACCCCAGGGGTTATGATCGCGGCCATCGCCAGTCTGGCCATAAGGTGTGCGGCCAAATTCAGATGTCCATACCACCAGGGTGCTATCGAGCAAACCACGGGCTTTCAGGTCAGCCAGCAAGGCACCAATAGGCTTGTCAACGGACTTGGCCATGACAGCATGGTTTTTCTCAATATTGTTATGGGCATCCCAGCTGCCATAGGTTTTGTCATTGGACCCTGAAATGACATGGATAAAACGCACACCACGTTCCACCAGGCGACGCGCACGCAAGAGATTGGTGCCATAGTCCTTGGTTGCGTCATCATCGAGACCATAAGCCGCTTTGGTCTCTTTACTCTCCTTGTTCAGATCGACTGCTTCAGGTGCAGATGATTCCATGCGGTAGGCCAGATCATAGGAGCGGTTACGCGCCTCCAGTTCACTGTCAGATGGATAGCGTGAGGCATGCTGTGCATTCAGCTTGCGTATCAGATCCAGGGTATTTTTTTGCTCGGCAGATGACACCACGGCTGGCCTGTCCAGATGCAGGATGGGTGAATCACCCTGACGGAAAGCCGTACCCTGATAAGTCGCTGGCAAGAAACCGGAACTCCAGATCGTCTGGCCACGGCCACCGCCGCTATTGTCATAACCGGTTGGCAAAACGACGAAGCTGGGCAGGTCAGGATTGGCGCTGCCAAGGCCATAAGTGATCCAGGCACCCAATGCCGGGCGGCCAGGCGTCAGGGCGCTGGTATGCAATTTCAAGGAAGAAATCACGTGGGTGCTACCTTCGGTCTTGCTGCCTTTGATGAAGCAGATATCATCCGCCTGCTTGGCGATATTCGGTACCAGGTCAGAAAACCAGGCACCACTTTCGCCATGCTGTTTCCACGTGCGTTTTGTCGCATACAGGGCACCGACACCACCATCAGTCGCGGTCTTGAGATTTTTGGAAAATGAATCTGGCATGGGCTGGCCTGCCAGTTTGATGAGGTCAGGTTTGTAGTCAAACAAATCCAGCGTACTTGGCGCGCCGGCCATGTGCAGCCAGATGACAGACTTGGCTTTCGCCGCATGGTGCGCGACTTTCAAGGCTAGCGGATCATCAAATGTCGCGGCCTGCGCACTAGACAGCAAGCCACCTCCCAGAAGCCCCCCGGCAGCCAGGCCACCCAAGCCAAGTCCAGCATGTGACAAAAAGTCGCGGCGTGATTTATTGGTCATGATATTTCCCTTTTCACTCTATTCGTAATTTTCGTATGTTTATTTTGTATGCTTAAGCTGATGACCTGGCATCAGAACCGGTAACTGAATTCATTTGAATTCGCCGCAGCATGCACCAGACTGAGGAAGGCAGCAGCCCTGGCCTTGTTGAGCTTCTGGCTATCGTCCCTGGCTGCAGCACTGCTGGCGTCAGCATCATCATCGCCCTGGCCAGATTTAGCTTTGGCCTGCTTTTGTTTTTCTAAGAATTCCAGGAAGGCGATTTTTTCGAAACGGTCTGCAGAACGTCCATAAGCAGTTTTATATAACTTGTCGATATTGCTTCTGAGTTCGGCTGACTCACCAAAACCTTCAGGCACACCCACTTTTTTGCCGTCAGCAATCTGCTTCCTGGTGATTTTTTCCTGGTTATCGAGGAAACCTAACAGTGTCGCTTTCTCGGTTTTATCCGGCAAACGGGCATACAGAATCTGGTACAAACGGTCGATTTGTGCCGACTCACTATTGCCTGCCTCACGCAAGACCCTGCCTGCCAATGCCTGTGACCACTGGAACACCAGATCACTATTGATCAATGCCAGTGCCTGCGGCGCTGTCGTCGTCACATCGCGCTTGCTGTGTACCAGTTGCGGGTTCGCCATATCAAAGGTTTCCAGCAACGGGTAAGGAATATTCCTGCGGGTGAAGACATACACGCTGCGGCGGTGGTAATCATGCGGGTCGGTCGACGTGACCCAGGCATTGCCGGCATTGAAGTTACTCGGCACTGGTGGCAAGACAGAGGGTCCACCGAGTTTTTCTTCCAGCAAACCAGAAGCCAACAGCAATGAATCACGTATCTGTTCTGCATCCAGACGTTGCCTTGGGAAAGATGCCAGCAACTTGTTGGTCGGATCTGTTACTTTGGTGTCTTCACGTTCTGCAGAGGACTGACGGTAGACCTTGGACAATAAAATCTGACGATTCAATTTCTTGACGCTCCAGCCTTCCTTGATGAAATTGCTGGCCAGATAATCCAGCAATTCAGGATGGCTGGGCTTGGTACCCATCTTGCCAAAATCACTGACTGATTCAACAATGCCGCGGCCAAAATACTGCGCCCAGACGCGGTTCACAAAAACACGGGCAGGCAGCGGATTAGTGGTGCTGGTCAACCAGTTAGCCAGGGCAGTGCGGCGGCCAGATGAGGTGGCAGTCGGCACGATATTTGGTTTTTCATTAGTCAACAGTGACAGGAAGGCTGGCTGTACTTCTTCCAGATGTCTGTCATAGATGCCATTCGCCAATATGTAAGTCGGTGGCGCCTCCGCATGACCGAGCTCAGTCATGGCAGAGATATAACCAGGATGCTTGGGCTTGATGTTGTCAAATTTCTTCAACTCAGCTTCCAGTTTCTGGTATTTTTCGTAGCCTTCTTTATCCTTGGTTTTCAACTGATTAACAGCATTGCGGGTACGGCCCTGCATGGTCCAGAGATTGCGGTGATAAATCCAGCGGTCATAGGCAGTGCGTTCATTTTCTGGCTTGGTGATGGATTCACGCGTGGCGGGTACAAAGCCGAGAAGGCGGTCAGCTTCTGCCTTATCGATGATGGGGCGTATCAAGACTTCCTGCTTGTCACGGATATCCTTGGTGGCCGCTTCCCATTTCGCCTGCTTGAGTTCATATTCTTCTTTTTGCTTGCCAGTTGCAGCAAGGATGTCATCGCTGGCACTGGCATTCACAAAAAAGGATTGCAACTGGTAATACTCTTTTTGCGAAATCTTGTCGAACTTGTGATTGTGGCAGGCAGCGCAACCTACTGTGGTGGCTAGGAAGACCGAGCCAACTGTGTCTGTCAGGTCAGTCGCAATTTCGACTTGCTTGAGATTAAGGTCGCGGGCATTGACTTCGTCCGGGTAGTTACGCAGGAAGCCTGTGGCAATCAGGGCTTCCTGATTGCCGGGGAAAAGTTCATCACCGGCCAGTTGCTCCTGTATGAAGCGGTTATAAGGTTTGTCATCGTTAAACGCCTTGATGACGTAGTCACGGTAACGCCATACATTCGGACGCGTGCCGTCGGCATTGAAACCGTCGCTATCAGCATAGCGGGTCAGGTCCAGCCAACGACGGCCCCAACGCTCGCCATAGCGGGTTGATGCCAGCAGCCTGTCCACCAGCTTTTCATAAGCCTTGGGAGACTTGTCTGTGACGAAAGCCTGTACCTCTTCCGGCGTCGGTATCACGCCCCAGGTATCCAGCGTAGCTCGGCGGATGAAGCTGGCCCTGTCAGTATCTGGCGAGGGCTTGATGCTCTTCGCTTCAAGCTGCGCCAGGATGAAATTGTCAACTGGAGTATGTACCCAGCCTTTTTGTTTGACTGCTGGCAGTTCAGGATTTTTCAAAGGCTGGTAAGCCCAGCCCTGGGCAACAGCAGCCTGGGTTTTGGCGATAGCTTTGCTGTCTTCTGCAGCACTCAAACTGATTGCTGTGCCTGACAAAGCTAATATGACGGCGAGTGCAAGTGGCTTATTGAGTGACTTATACATCAAGCACTCCTTGCTGATGCTGGGTTTTAATCATGAAAATACTCCCTGGAAATAATTAGTAAACAACGATTTTCACTATCAATAGCAACTATCGCGCCACCATTAAAACTCACGCCAAATTTATTATAAGTCTTTGATAAATATGGATTTTTCAATATACCTTCCGTAATCAACAGGATTTCCTCGCTGCTTATTTTTCAAACATTTGTAAAACACCCTGCTGAATTAAAAACAAGCAGCTATTGCGACCTGTTTCAGGCCCAACAGTACGTATCGTTTTGTAACGTCAAAACAAAAAACCCAGGCATCTGCCTGGGTTTTTTGCTTCAATTTGTTCTGCTTGAATAAAATTACAGCTTGCCACTCAATGTCACGCCTATCCAGCGCGGTACTGCAGGAGTATAGCTATTCCAGGTTTTCAGTATAGGTGTACTGTCATTGAAAGCATTCTTGACGACCAGACTGAGGTCATAGGATTGATTGCGACTGCCTATGCCTATCGCTATGTCAGTAACGCTTTTTGCAGATATCCAGCCATAATCCGACAAGGAATTATCGCTATTATATTTACTGCTATACAGGGTATTCGTACTGGCATGGAATTCCCTGTTACCCAAAATTGGTAAGCGATAATCTACGCCCACATTAAAGCTGAATTTTGCAGCTCCCGGCAAGGCCTGACCCGAAACATCACGATATGGCGCAGCGCCGGTATAGCCATTTTCAGCAGGCTGGGCAGAGTTAGTGAAACTCTTATAGCGCGCGTCGTTATAAGCACCTGAGAAACGCACCAGCGTATTGGGCAAGCCACTGTAGACGCCGTCAATTTCAAGACCCTGCGCCCTGACTTTTGGTACATTGCCGGTGGCCGAGGTGTAGTAGTTGGTGCCGTCATTGTTCAGATTGGTGGTGTACACATCCAGCACGCGCACGGCTTGCTGGTAATCCTTGATATCCATGACGAACAATGCTGCATTCAAAATCAGCTTATTGTCCAGCAAGGCGGATTTCAAACCGAATTCAAAGGCACTGGTCTTTTCTGCCTTGACCAGATTGGATACCCCATTGGTAACCTGGGATATACCCGCTTTTTCACCATACTGCCAGGAAGCATAGCCAGTGATGTTGTCGTTGATTTTATAAGATGGACTGATCACGAAAGCTGGCAAACCACCCTTGAAAGCTTCTGCCTGCACTGGATTGAATACTACCCCGATTTGTGACTGGCGCAAGGCCTTGGCGGCTGCCACCTGGGCTTTTTGTGCTGTCGTCAAGCTATTGTAGGCAGTACCAGCTGCGCCTGTGATGGTTGTGCCGAAATACTTGCTGGCCGCCAGATCAGCCAGGGCCAGTTGGCTGTCGGTGTTACCGGCATTCAGCAAGCCTGCACTATTCGATGAAAAGCCACCCAGTTGCACACCATTGATGGCAACAGGGTTCAACTCAGGCGCATTGCCATAGTCTTTCAGCAGCGTAGCGGCAGTATTTTTTCGGTTCTCATAGGTGTAACGCAAACCTGTGGTCAAAGTGAAGTCATCGCTGACATGCCAGTCAGCCTGAGCAAAAGCTGCAGTACTTTTGTTTTTAATTTTTTGCAAGCCAGCCGGACTGTTAAAAGACATGTTCAAGCCATCCAGAGAGTTTTGCAACAGGTAGCGGCCAGCAGCATCCTTGTCCAGGGTAGTGTACTGGCTGGCACTGGCAAACCAGGCACCCGCATCATTGGCCCATTGACGGCGATAGTCCGCGCTATTGGTGACATCAAGGAAGAACAAGCCAGTCTGGTAGTCGACCTTGCCACCAGGTTGAGAAGTCAGACGAATTTCCTGGCTGGCCTGGCGATAATCATTCCAGAAACCACCTGCATTGCGGTAGATGTCAAATGGTGTTCCTTCGTCATTGACAGCATTGAAATGGTAATCTTTGTAGGCAGTAATCGAAGTCAGCGTATGCGTACCCAGGTTCCAGTTCAACTCGGCAGATGCACCATTGCTGCCGGTAATCAGGGGACGCTGGTAATCATTGTTGACTGCATTTTGCCCGCCTCCATTCAGATAGTCCCTGAGATAAGTATAGCTGCTCTGCTGTGTGAACCAGCGGCGTGCCAGACGTACACTGGCATCTGTGCTCAGAGTATTCACACTGCCATTGGCATAGGTAGTTGGTGTTGCTGTATTGATGGTGCGTCCATTGGTGGTTTCGCCACCGCGTGGCTGGGCATCAAAGGCTATGCGGGCGCTGAAGTCTTTGGTCGGCGTCAGCAAAAACTGCACGCGACCAGAAACCCTGTCTTTATTGGTGTAGGTAATATTCTTGTTATACAGGTTGGTGATATCACCAGCGCCTTTGCTGACGCTCAGGGTGCCGCGCCACGCCAGTACATCATCAACGATAGGGCCACCAGCAGAGAAGCGACCTTGCACGGTATCGTTCTGCCCAAAGGTCAGGGAGTAACTGGCATCAGGTGCAAATGAAGGTCGACGTGTCGTTACATTGATGACACCCACACTGGTATTCTTGCCCAGCAAGGTACCTTGAGGGCCGCGCGTAACTTCCACCGCATCGACATCGGTAAAGTCATAACTGGATGAGAGCGCGTTATAAGCATAATTGACACCATCAACGATCAGGCCCACGCTGGGATCTTGCGCCTCGGTCTGCCCTTGCTTGCCTATGCCACGTATCGACAGACTGCTGGTGCGTTGGTTACCCTGGTTCCAGGATACATTCGACACACGCTGGGCAATCGCGCCTATGTCGGTAGCTTGCAGCCTGTCGAGCTCCTTGCCAGTAACCACTGAAACAGACAGAGGTACATCCTGCAGACGTTCTATACGGTTACGGCTGCGTACTGTTACTGCACCCAGAGTATCGACTTCTTCCGGAGCGCTCTTCGCTGCTTGCGCAGTTGCTGTATCGGCGGATGGATTAGCCTGTGCAGTAGCCGTTGGCGTGGCTGGTGCATTACTGATTGCCTGCTTGGCGATAATTTCCTTGAGGCGGGCGATCTCTGCCTGTAATTCGGCGACGCTGGGACCATCTGCTGCATGCAGGCTGCCAGACGCCAGCAAGGCAGCACCAGCCAATACGCTGGCGATGGGTGAGCGGCGGAATGGTACTTGCCCGCGACGGAGAGAAAAGAAGGACGGCGTTCGTGCTGATTTTGTTGATTGGTAATTGAGACTCATGCGTGTTGCTCCTGTAGCATTTGAAGGAAATGTTTCCTTGTGCTATCGCAAAGAGCGTGCCACGCGATCCGCTTATCGGGAAGACATGCAAAAATCCTGATCCAAATCGCGATCCATTCCACGCCTGTTGAATACCAGTCACATACAAAGATATTGTTCCTGCGTTGCTGCGTGTGCAGCAAGATTTTTGCCGCACTTTGCTGCATATCAGGCATGCCGCCACATATGCATATTCCACGTACTGCTGGACCATGAACAGCGTCAAACCTTGCGGCTGTTGCGTAGCCATCAGCCCGTGTTGACTACGCAACTTGTCGCATCGTTTCCAATTTTCTTGTCAGGGGTAAACAGCCAATTAATCAACTTGGCATGGTAGTTGCACTAACAGCGCAGACTGATCGTCTTCCATTCCAACTCTTGAAAGCCAAAAATGATCAAACGTAAAAACTTTATCGCTCTCTTCCTCAGTGTCGCCGCTGCCAGTGCCATGGCTCAACAAGCAAGCACACCTGCTGCTGGTACTACCAGTGCTGCCGAACAGGCATGGAAATACAAAACCAAACGCCTGGAACGCAGCGAAGTTGATGCCTTGCTGGCCAAGCCAGAAAAACTGGTCGTCATTGACGTACGTCGCCCGGATGAATTGACGGCCAAAGGCGGTTTCCCTGTGTACCTGAACATCCAGAACAAGGAACTGGAAAAAAGTCTGGCTTATATACCAAAAGACCGCGCGATATTAACAGTATCGAATCATGCAGTACGCGCCGGTGCAGCAGGAGACCTGCTAGCAGCCAAGGGTTTCACCGTTGCTGGTGCGACCGGTTCTGAAGACTATGAATCACAAGGTGGCACGATCACCAAGATAGCAGTGCCACCGCCGCGTACCGCAACAGGGACACCTGCAGCCGCGCCTGCAGTAACCACGGCTGCAGCTGCAGTCAAGAAAGACTGGTAATTGATACGGCAAGAATAGAAATGAATACAGTATGACTTCATCCATTACTTCTACGACGGCTAGTGATACGGCGGACACGGCAGGCACGGTGAGCAATACACCAGACAGTAACAAAAAGCATATTCTGTTATGGGACCTGCCTCTACGCCTGTTTCACTGGTTGCTGGTGTTAGCCATCACTATTGCAAGCGTCACTGGTTTTATAGGTGGTAACTGGATGAATTTGCATGCCAAGGCAGGCCTCGCTATCCTGGGCTTGCTCGGCTTTCGGCTTGCCTGGGGATTTGTCGGCACAACTTATGCCCGCTTCAGCAATTTTTTTCCATCACCGGGAAAGATCCGTCTATTTTTTCAAGGTCGATGGTCAACGCCAGGTCACAATCCTTTAGGTGCCATTTCAGTCTTTGCATTATTGCTGGCTGTAGCTGCGCAAGCTGGCAGCGGTTTGTTCAGCAATAACGACATCGATTTTACCGGCCCTTTGTTTAGCCTTGTCACAGAAAAGACTGCAGCTGCACTGACTTCATTTCATAAACTAAGTATTTATGCCTTGCTGGCATTGATTGCATTGCACATACTCGCCATCTTCTGGTACTTGAGATTTAAAAAACAGAACCTGCTCACGCCCATGGTCACTGGCTGGAAAGAAGTTGACGAAGATGCCCGGTCAGCAGCAAGCAAACCAAACTGGCTGGCGCTGATATTGTCACTGGCTTTGCTTGCAATCACTATCTACTTTGCCAGCGGCACATATTTCACTCAAGTCAAAGCGCCGGAAGTGGTGCACGAAAAACCAGCCTGGTAAGTAATCAGTTTATCCAATCGCTGTTTCTGAAAAAGCTGCCTGGACGGTAGCTTTTTTATTTGAGAAATACATTTGAATAGTCGAATTATTTCAGCATGTATCAACTTCATCAGGCTGTTGAGATTGCAGCAGCGTCTCGCGACCAGGCAGCTGAATTCCGTACATAACCCATACCAATACCAGCAATTTCTGTGCAAATCCATTGGCACACTTCCTGCAATAGAAGATGCAAGTCCAGTGGAAAATTTGTCTGCGCATTTCATAGTCAAAACCTGAATATCACAAGCAGATTTTCGTACATAGAAAGGGAAAAACATGACCAGCATGACGTTTGAAAGCAGTGACTTTTTCTTGCGTAAGTCCGCAGTGAGAAGATCAAATCGCATAATACCCAAGCCAAAAGTAGCGCAAGAATTACCACCGGTAAAAGTAGCGGCGGTTTTACCTGCGCAAGATAAAACCGGCAAGCTCAACTGGAGCCTGAATACGCTGATTGTAGCTGTCGCTGGTGTGCATGTCGCACTGGTGTATGGCTTGCACCAGCCAATAAATGTCAGCCCTGTTGAGAAAGCCAAGGTCGTGCCACTCAGCATAGAAATTGCACCGCCACCAGTGAAAGAGTTGCCACCACCTCCTCCGCCTGAAATCAAGCCCAGGCTGCAACCGCAGATCAAACCTGTGGCTGCGCCGGCAAGGACGCCACCGCCAGATAATGTGCCTGTAGTTAACGCCGCACCAACGGACACCGCACCCGGCACAAATACCGTGACTGTTGCTGTGGCTGCACCAACAGCACCGCCTGCGCCAGTGGCAGCGCCGGCACCGCCTGAGCCAATCACAGAACCCAAAGGCTATGCAGGTTATTTGCAAAACCCTGCGCCCAACTATCCACCAGTTGCTCAGCGTCGCGGGTTGGAAGGTCAGGTCACCTTGAAAGTGCATGTACTCGCCAGCGGCCATCCCGACAATATCCAGATCGCCAAATCCAGCAGCCATCCAATACTCGATGAAGCAGCCATCAAGGCCGTGACTTCCTGGGTTTTTCAGCCTGCCAAGCGCGGACAGACGGCTATCGATGGCTGGGTACACGTTCCCCTTATTTTTAAACTGTAAAGAGATCGCATCATGAATGATTACTACCTGAACCTTATCGTCCAAGCCTCCTTGTATGCCTTGTTGCTGTTTTCTGTCGTCACCTGGATACTAATCTTCGCCAAGGCGGTGCAACACTGGCGTCTGTCCAAACAGGACAAATTGTTTGCAAAAAAATTCTGGAGCGCGACCAGCCTGGATGCAGCAACTGCCATTGCCAGTGATGCCAGCCCCAAGTCCCGCCTGGCAAAAGTTGGGTTCGGTGCTCTGTACGTCAATGAAAAAAATGGCGAAGGCCACGACCTCGAACATAGTTGGGACAGACAAGAATTACTGGAGCGTCATTTGCGCCAGCAAATCCAGAAAGAATACCAGTCGCTGGAAAGCGGTTTGGCGGTGCTGGCATCGATAGGCAGCACTGCACCCTTCGTCGGCCTGTTTGGTACGGTATTCGGCATCATCCATGCCCTCAGTGCGATAGGTAAAAACGCCTCGGCCAGCATAGACGTGGTGGCTGGCCCTATCGGTGAAGCACTGGTCGCAACTGGCGTAGGTATCGCCGTTGCCGTACCTGCCGTATTGGCCTATAACTTTTATATCCGCCGTCTGAAAGTCACGGCTGCCGAGCTGGATAACTATGCGACTGACTTCGTCAACCTGGCACAAAAGAATGCCTTCCGCGTCAGCAAACCGGTCAATAAATCTGTTGATGCTGGCAAAGCTGCTCCTACCAACGATATCCCTGTCACAGGAGCGCTCGCATAATGGCCTTCTCAACTGGAAATGACCGCGGTGATGTGGTCAGCGAAATCAATATCACGCCGCTGGTGGATGTCATGCTGGTCTTGCTGGTGACCTTTATCATCACTGCCCCTTTGCTCAATAACGCAGTACGTATCAACCTGCCAAAAACGGCTGCAACGTCTACACCTGATACAACCAAGTCGGTCACAGTCAGCATAGATGCAGCCAACAAGGTGTTTATCGACAAGCGCGAAATCGCGCAAGAGGCATTGGAAGCTGAATTGAAATCCCAGGTCAGCGCCAGTCCTGACCTGGCACTCAGCCTGCAGGCTGATGAAGGCGTCCCATATCGCTCGGTCGCCAAGGTCATGGCGACCATACAAAAATCAGGTGTCAGCAAACTCTCCGTACTTACTGCCCCTACTGGTGGCTAAAACTCCCTAACACATTTCTCTAACTCATCTATCTCATTCATCTCTCTAGCTATTCTTGAAAGGACTATCCATGTTGTTAAAAAAACTGGCGATCTCTGCCCTGATACTGGGCACGCTGACACAAGCAGCCATTGCGGCAGATATCAACATACTCAACGTCTCTTACGACCCTACCCGTGAACTGTATCAGGATATCAACCAGGCTTTTGCCAAGCAGTGGAAGGCCAAGAGTGGCGACAACCTGAATTTCAAGCAATCGCATGGCGGCTCTGGCAAACAGGCCAGGACGGTGATCGATGGCCTGGATGCAGACGTGGTCACACTGGCCCTGGCCTATGACACTGATGCGATTGCAGAAGCTGGCTTGCTCGACAAAGCCTGGCAAAAGCGTTTGCCACATAATGCATCGCCTTACACCTCTACCATCGTCTTCCTGGTGCGCAAGGGCAATCCCAAAGGCATCAAGGACTGGGCTGATGTTGCCAAACCTAGTGTGTCCGTTATCACGGCAAATCCTAAGACCTCAGGTGGCGCACGCTGGGCTTATCTGGCAGCATGGGGTTATGCCTTGAAACAACCGGGTGGTTCTGAAGCACTGGCCAAAGACTATGTGCAGAGGGTCTACAAGAATGTACCAGTACTCGATTCTGGCGCGCGCGGATCAACAGTCACTTTTGCCGAGCGTGGTATAGGTGATGTCTTGCTGTCCTGGGAAAACGAAGCACATCTGGCACTGAAGGAATTTGGCGCGGATAAATTCGAGATCATCACCCCATCCATCAGCGTGCTGGCAGAACCACCAGTAGCCATTGTTGACAAGGTGGTTGACAAGCATGGCACACGCAAGGTCGCTGAAGCCTACCTGAACTATCTGTACACAGATGAAGCACAGGACATCATAGGCAAGAATTACTATCGTCCAACGACTGAAAAAGCGCTGAAGAAATATGCGAACACCTTTGCCAAAGTCAAACTGTTTGGCATAGATGACACCTTTGGCGGCTGGACCAAGACCCAGAAAACCCATTTTGCCGATGGCGGTGTATTTGATCAAATCTATCAACCAGCGAAAATCAGTCAAAACTAAAAATAGCAGACAAAACAATAGGGAAGCATTATGAATACAATAAAAATCAAGGTGCATTATCTGTTGCCACTTGCCTTGCTGGCAGGGCAGTCTCAAGCAGCCAGCTTGCAGGCAGCGGCGGACGCATTGAATGCAGCCAATACGCAATCTGTCAGCCTCATCGGTACTGGCAAGTGGTTCCAGTTTGGCCAGGCACCGGCACCAAGTCTGGCCTGGCCAGAATTTGATGTCAGCAGCTACAAGACATCCATCAACTATGACAAGGCCGCGGCGCGGGTACAAATCACGCGCTTGCAAACTGTTGACCCCAAGCGTGCGCGTCCCACTGCCACTGAACAAAAACCTGACCAATATGTCAGTGGCGCTTTGGCCTGGAATGCAACTACGGCAACCAATGGCAGCAGCAATTACAATCCGCAAAGGGCAGCGCTGGAAGAACGCCGCGCCGAAATCTGGTCTACTCCGCATGGTTTCATCCGCGCGGCACTGGCAAACAATGCCACGTCCAAAGCAAGCAAGGGGGGCGTAGAAATCAGCTTCAACGCTGATGGAAAATACCGTTATGTCGGTTTCATCAACAAAAATAACCAGTTGGAACAGGTAAAAACCTGGATAGATAATCCTGTGCTGGGTGATACTGAATTACTGACCAAATTCAGCCAGTACAAGGACTTTGGCGGGCAACAATATCCTGCACATATAGTCCGTAGTCTGGGTGGTCACCCTGTGCTGGATCTGCAAGTCACTGAACTGCAAGTTAATACTCCAGTAGATATCAGCGCTCCGGCAGAAGTCGTGAATGCAACGGCACTTGTCATCGCCGTGACGTCGACCAAGCTGGCCGAAGGCGTGTATCACCTGACCGGTGGGACACATCACAGCGTGGCGATAGAACAGGCTGATCATATCGTCATTGTCGAAGCGCCCTTAAGCGAAGAGAGATCGCTGGCAGTGATTGCCAAAGCCAAGGAAATCATCCCCGGCAAGCCCATCAAATACCTGATCAATACCCATGCCCACTTTGATCATTCCGGTGGTTTGCGCACCTATGTCGATGAAGGGACGATCATCGTCACCCATCAGGAAAATCGTAGCTATTACCAAAAAATCTGGGCCAATCAACACAGCCTGAATCCTGACCGTCTGGCTGCGTCAAAAACCAAGGCACGTTTCGATACCTTCAAGGCCAGGCATGTCTTGACTGATGGCAAACGTGCGATAGAAATTTATCCTATTGCAGGCAATACCCACAATGATGCTTTCGCCCTGGTGTATCTGCCAGCCGAGAAAATCCTGGTTGAGGCTGATGCGTATAACCCACCGGCAGCCAATGCCCCGGCACTGGTACCTGCGAATCCTTACTCAGTCAATTTGTATGACAATCTTAAAAAATTGAAACTGGATGTTGACCAGATTGCTGGTTTGCACGGTCAGAAAGCCGTCAAGCTGGCTGATTTGCAGAGCTATATAGGGGTTAACTGAATGGTATCAACTAATCCGCATCAATTAATCTGATTAGTCTGTATGCAAAGCCGGGAATGTTGAAATGCATTCCCGGCTTTTTACGTTTTATGCATAGATAGTAAACTGCATGTGCTTATGCAAAGATATTCTTGTCCTCCATCGCAAATAGCTGCATCATCAAAATTACAATGTCAGCATTCTTTCAATTGAGATACACATGAGCCACTTCAATAAAAAACGCCGGCAAATGCTGGGCAGCCTGTCAGCACTGTCGCTAAGTTCCCTGATCAGTGAAACCAGCAATGCTGCTGACAATGCGGCAACTACAAAAAAACCAAACATCATTTTCATCCTTGCCGATGACCTGGGTTATGCAGATCTCAGCGTCTACGGGCAGACCGACTTCCAGACACCACAACTGGATCAACTGGCCAGGCAAGGCTTACGTTTTACCCAGGCTTATGCCAATTCGGCGGTGTGTTCGGCCACTCGCTTTGGCTTGATTACCGGACGCTATCAGTATCGTTTACGTGGCGGACTGGAAGAGCCTATCGCGGGTGCATCAGATACCATAGGATTGCCGCCTGAACACCCTACCCTGCCATCCCTTTTGAAAAAACAGTCTTATACAACAGCCTTGTTTGGCAAGTGGCATTTAGGTTTCTTGCCAAAATTCAGCCCCCTGAAGAGTGGCTATGATGTGTTCTTTGGTAATTATGGCGGTGCCATTGATTATTTCACCCACAAAACCGGCGTAGGGCCGGATGCCAAAGACGGCTTGTTTGAAGGTGAAGTGCCTGTCAACAAAGTGGGTTATTACACTGACCTGATCGCTGACCGGGCGGTGGCTTATGTCAAGCAGCAAAGCGCAGCCCAGCCTTTCTTCCTGTCCCTGCATTTCACAGCTCCACACTGGCCGTGGGAAACACCGGATGATGAAGCGGTATCACGCGAAATCAAATCTCTGTTCCATCTCGATGGCGGCAGTCTGGAAACTTACGGGAAAATGGTGGTGTCGCTGGATACTGCCATAGGCCGGGTATTAAAGAGTCTTGAGGAACAGGGGCTGGCAGACAATACCATCGTCATCTTTACCAGTGACAACGGTGGCGAACGCTTTTCCAGAACATGGCCGCTTAGTGGGCAAAAGACAGAATTGCTGGAAGGCGGCATACGCGTACCGGCAATCGTACGCTGGCCTGCGAAGATCAAGCCTGGCCAGGTCAGCAGCCAGGTTGCCATCAGCATGGACTGGTTACCCAGCTTGCTGGCTGCAGCCGGTGGCGCGCCCGACCCGGCCTACCCTAGCGATGGCCAGAATCTTTTGCCAGTCATCCTCGGTACACAGGCAGTGCAGCCCCGTACCTTGTACTGGCGCTACAAGGCCAACAAACAAAAAGCTGTGCGTTCTGGCGACTGGAAGTATCTGAAGATTGCGGATAATGAATTCCTGTTTGACGTGGCGCGTGATCCGCGTGAGCGGGCTAACCTGGCCCAAAAGAATCCTCAGGTATTTGCAAAATTAAAACAGGATTGGGAAAACTGGAATGCGCAAATGCTGCCTATCACAAAAGACGTGAGAACGCATGCCGTCGATGGCAAAGCTCAGGCTGACCGCTATCGTGCATTGCAGGACGAGTAATTTGCATCTCCCCTGATGCTCAATGAGTATCAGGGGTCTTATTTCTTTTGCGACGCCAATTTTTCTGCCTTGCTGATACTGGCATTAATGGACACTGCCATCCCATCATCTGCCGGTAATTGCTCGACTATTCTTTTCCATGCCAGGACAGCAGCCTTGTAATCCTGTTTTTCATAGGCAGCACTGCCAAGTAGAGCCAGCGCCTGTATATGGCCAGGTTTAATGATCAATGCCTTTTGCAGCAATTGCTCAGGTTCGCCAGATAAATTCTGTTGCCTGCTCACCGCCAGGGTCACTGCATAATCAGTCAACACGTCAGCATCATCTGGCCGCAAGCGTATCAACTGCTGGTAGGCGTTCACGGCAAGATCAAAGCGTCGCAAGGTTTCGTAGGAGCGTGCAAGACGTCGCCAGCCTTCTACGTCATCAGGCTGCTTTTGCAAACGTGCAGCGAGGCCATCGACCATAGCCAATATCTGTTTCTGTCCTATTCCCTGCTTCCCTTGTTGAGCATTTATTTCCTTGTCAAATTGGGGTTGGGTGATTGCCTGGATGTTACCCAGATACGCGTACAGGATAGCTACCGAGCATAGTACGGCAATGAGAAACGCGCCAGCCTGACGTAACAGCCAAGTCTTGAACTGGTTTTCCTTGGCATCGTCACTGTGAGCACGGTGTGCCAGCAATACGCGCAAGGGAAGAGCACTGGCCAGTACCAGCAACAGCAGACATAGCATGTAGAAAGAAATCATGACCAAATTCAATAATTAAAATCAAGGCAAAGGATCAGAAAAATGTCGCCTGCTTATTGTCAATTTCGCTGATTCCACTGATTCAAGATCATCATCGTTAGCAGACATGATTTTTACCCTGGTAAATAGGAATACCAGCGCAGCCAGCAATAACAAGTAGGGGCCTACCCAGAGCAATGCAGTCTGATAATTGAATGGCGGGCGGTAGTGCACAAAGTCACCATAGCGTGCCACCAGGAAGTCGGTTATTTCTCGTTCATTTTGTCCCTGCTGGAATTTTTCGCGGATTTGCTGTTTCAGGTTCATCGCCAGTTCGGCATGTGAATCTGCCAGAGTCTGGTTCTGGCAAACCAGGCAGCGCAATTCCTCAGAGAGTTTCTGTACGCGTTGATCGATGCTGAGTGTTTCTGCCTGACTGACAGTTGCCATGAACACGAGGGTGATACTGAGTACCCACCGCATGAGTTTTTTAAAGTGCGGATTCATATCATTGCTCACGCTGCAGTTGATCAATCAAGGGTTGTAATTTGCCAAATACGATTTGCTCGGTCAGCGGGCCTACATGCTTGTAGCGCACCAGACCGTGGCTATCGATGACAAAGGTTTCGGGCACACCGACCACGCCGTAGTCAGTCGCAGCTCGGCCATCGACATCCTGTACGGACAATTGATAGGGATTACCAAAGTCACTGAGCCAGCGTTTGGCATCTGCTGCCTTGTCCATATAATCGAGCCCTATGACTGGCGCAGAGAGCTGGCCGGCAAATTTGATCAGTACCGGATGCTCATGGCGGCAAGACTCGCACCATGAAGCCCAGACATTCAGCAGCCATACCTTGCCTTTGAGACTGGATGACTGAAAGTGTCCTTGCTGTTCAACTTGCGGCAATGAAAAACCGAGGGCTGGTTTGCCTATCAAGGCAGAAGGCAGCTCGTCCGTCTTGATGAGCAAACCTGTCGCCAGGAAGGCCAGCAAGATCACAAACCCTAACAAGGGCAGTAAAAAGCGCTTCATGCTGGCTCCGCATTCTGGAAGTTTTCTGCAGGTGTAGGGGCGCGAGTCTGCTGTGTGACGATCACAGCTGCGGGCTTATATCTGCGCACCAGCGCAGCCAGCAAGCCACCCAAGGCGATGGCGAGGCAGCCAGCCCAGATCCAGCTCATGAAAGGTTTGATTTGCACCCTGACCATCCAACCCTGGTCTTTACTGGCTTCACCCAGAGAGATGTACACATCCCTGAGCCAGCCGCGATCAATGGCGGCCTCGGTCATGGGCATGTTTTGTGCAGTATAGATGCGGCGTTCTGGTTCCAGCTGTAAAGTTGTATCTGCTTTACTGACTATAAAGTAGCCCCTGGCTGCAATGTAATTCGGGCCATCGATTTTTTCCAGCGACTTGAAAAACACGTCATAACCTGCCAGTTGCACATGCGCTCCGGGGCGCAAGTGATAATCCTCGCTGGTTTCCAGACTCTTGACCGCACTGACCCCTATCGTAAAAATGGCGACGCCTGCATGGGCCACGACCATGCCCCAGAAATCCAGTGACGGCGCGTGCAGGCTCTCCCACCAGCTTGCATCACCGGCAGGCCTGTACACCCGCTTAATGACTTGCCCTGCAGTAGCCAGTAATATCCATACCGCCAGGCCAACGCCAAGCCCGAGCATGAAGCTATAGTGATAAGTCAGCGCACCAGCCGCAGACAAAGCCAGCAACAGGGCAGTCAGTAAAAACCCGTCCAGATTTTCTCGCTTCACCTGTTTCCATGCAAGGTAAGGTGCCAATGCCATGAGAAACAGCACCGGTAGAATCAGAGGCACAAAAGTCGCTTCAAAATATGGCGGCCCTACCGAAATCTTCCCTAGTTGCAGGGCATCCAGAAATAAGGGATACAGTGTTCCCAACAATACTGTAGCTGCCACCACCAGGAGCAGCACATTATTCAGTAGCAAAGCCGTTTCTTTTGATACAGGTGCATAAGCTGTATTCGAACGGATTTGCGGTGCGCGCCATGCGTACAGACCCAAAGCACCACCACTGACCAACGCCAGGAAGATGAGGATAAACACGCCACGCTTAGGGTCAGAAGCAAAGGCATGTACCGAAGTCAGCACACCTGAGCGTACCAGGAAAGTGCCCAGCAGTGACAGCGAGAAAGCCAATATCGCCAGCAGGATGGTCCAGCTTTTGAAGCTGTCGCGCTTTTCACTGACAATCAGGGAATGCAGCAAAGCCGTGCCCACCAGCCATGGCATGAAGGAGGCATTTTCCACCGCATCCCAAAACCACCAGCCACCCCAGCCCAGTTCATAGTATGCCCAGAAGCTGCCCATGAAAATGCCCAACGTCAGGAAGGTCCAGGCTGACAAAGTCCAGGGGCGCACCTGGTGCGCCCAGTCACGTTCAACTTTGCCATCCATAAGCGCTGCCAGGGCAAAAGCGAATGCCACGGAAAACCCCACATAGCCCATGTACAGCAGAGGCGGGTGGATAATCATGCCCGGGTCTTGCAGCAGAGGATTGAGGTCGCGCCCCTCTGCTACAGCAGGAAAGACGCGGGTAAATGGATTGGAAGTGAACAGGATAAAACTTAAAAAACCAAAACTGATTGCGCCCATGAAGGCCAAGACCCTGGCCAGGAAAACTGCAGTCAAAGCACGGCTACGCCATGCAACTGCCAGGCCCCAGCCTGCCAGTATCAAAACCCACAACAAGAGTGAGCCTTCATGTCCACCCCAGCTACCGGCAATTTTATAAAACACGGGCAAGCGGGTATTTGAATGTGCTGCGACATAGGCAACAGAAAAATCATCACTGACAAAGCCAGCAATCAAAATTACAAAAGACAATAAGATCAACAAGAACTGCGAAGCTGCCAGCGGCCTCGCCATTGCTATCCAGACAGCTTGTTTTTTGACTATCCCCAGACTTGGAATGACCGCTTGCAGGGCCGAGAAAACCAGTGCCAGTATCAGGGCGAAATGCCCAAGTTCGATGATCATGGCAGTGGTACTCCGGACTTGGCTTGCGCCCGGTCTATCGCATATTTCGCGTCCGGCGGCATGTAATTTTCATCATGCTTGGCCAGCACTTGCTCGGCAATGAATACACCCGCCTGTGCCAGCTTACCCTGTGCTACTACGCCCTTACCTTCCTTGAACAGATCGGGCAAGATGCCGCGGTATTGCACCGCCAGGCTATTGCGTGTATCAGTCACCAGAAAACGTACTGTAATGCCATCTTCCAGTGTTTTCAGGCTGCCATTCTCAACCATGCCGCCGACACGAAAACTATGCCGCAAGGGCGCTTCGCCTGCGCTGATTTGTGTAGGTGTAAAAAAGAACACCAGATTCTTTTGAAAGGCATTCAAGATAAAAAATGTCGCCAATGCCAGCAAAGAAAGGCTGACTGCCACCAGCAGCAGGCGCTTGTGTCGTGCTTTCATGTTGCCCCGCCAGCTTCAGAGTCACGGATTTTCTGTTCCAGCTTTAGCTCACGCAAGAACGCTTTCTTTGCGAGCCCTACACTGAACAGCTCCAGCGCGAGAGCAGCAAAGAATACCAGCGCAGCCCCCCACACATACAAGGCATATCCACCCATGGCAATAAAGCTAGACCAGTTTTGCCAGATCATGATGTTGCTCCCACTTCAGCCTGCACCCAGGCGCTATGCCTTTCCCTGTCCAGTATCAACAGGCGCACACGCCACAACACGATGGCAATGACATATGCCCACAATGCCAGGGTCATCACCAGCATGCCGCTGAGCATGATATTGGCCATCTTGGGTGCAGCACTCAGGCTGACCGATGCCCCCTGATGCAGGGTATTCCACCACTTGACGGAGAAATAAATGATGGGGATATTCACAACACCCACCAGCGCCAGCACTGCACCAGCACGGTCAGCGCGACGGCTATCGTCAATCGCCGCTTGCAAGGCGATCAGCCCAAGATACAGGAACAGCAAGATCAATTCAGAAGTCAGGCGCGCATCCCAGACCCACCAGGCACCCCAGGTAGGCCTGCCCCAGAATGCCCCTGTCCATAAGGCCAAAAAAGTAAACAAAGCGCCCGTAGGTGCCAGGGCACGCGCCAGCAATGCAGCGAGACGGGTATTGAAGATCAGGCTGATCGCCGACCAGAAGCTCAGGGCCAGATAGATCAGCATGGACAGCCAGGCAGCAGGCACATGAATGAAAATGATGCGATAAGCCTCGCCTTGCTGCCGGTCAGTCGGTGCGATCAGAAAACCCAGCACCAGGCCAACAACAGTCAACAAGCCAGCGAGCGCAAACAGCCAGGGTATGCATTTTCCTGCCACCCGATAAAAAACCGGTGGCGAAGCCAGCGCAAACCAGCTGCTGCTTTTGGCTGTACTTGAAAAGTGATCCAGACTCAACGTGTTCATGCGATTGCTGTTTGCCTTGAAAGTGTAATCAAACTAAAAATGTCATCAAAAAAAAATGAAAAAAATGCTCGCCGTAAAGCGAGCAAAAATGAACCCCTAGAGATGTACGACGTAGTAAATATACCTTGCGGCTTTTAAAAAGTATGCGAATTAATTCAGATATGAATATGTAGCTGCATGTTGCGAATACAGCAGATAAACACAAGGGATGTTGAGAATTGAGCTGATAACCAAACCAGGTATCAGTCAGGCATCAGTCAAGCATGATGCGCAAGCTATAGCTACTTGCGACAGGAGAAAGAACAGCTAAAGCAGCCAGCATTCCGGCCAGGACATACCAGTAGGCAGCAGTATCCAGACCTGCGTTGTGCGCAACAAATACGCCGCAGCCAAAGATAAGCACGGGTATGGTCAAAGGCAAGACCAGCAAAGATAACAAGACCGCACTACCACGCGTGCCCAGTGTCAATGCAGCACCCATGGCACCAATCAGGCTGAGTACAGGTGTACCGAGCAAAAGACTGAGTACCAGCACACCTATGGCGTCAAAAGACAAATCAAATTGCAACGCCAACAAGGGCACCACAAAAACAAGGGGCAAACCAGACACCAGAAAATGTGCCAGGATTTTCCCACTGACAATGACAACCAGTGGTTCTGAGGACAAGAGCATCTGCTCCAGCGTACCATCAGCATAATCGCTGGCAAACAAGCGTGGTGCTGCCAGCATGGATGACAGCAATGCTGCCACCCAGATGATGCCTGGAGCTATCGTTTGCAACAAAACCTTATCAGCTCCCACACCCAACGGAAACAGGCTGACAATCAGCACAAAGAAAACCATGGTGTTCAACACATCTGAACGACGTCGCCATGTGAGTTGCAAATCACGTCCTGCCACAGCCAGAAACAGCATCAGCATGGAGGTTCACCGAGCCACAATTCATGATGATCAGCTACCTGCAAATCGATGTCCTGATGCGTGGTGTAAATCAGCAAGCCACCTTGTTGCAAGTGTGCACGCAATATCGCTGTTAACGCTGCAGCAGCTTTCTGATCCAGTGCACTGAAGGCTTCATCGAGTATCAATAGCTGCGGCAGATCCGGCAAATATAATCTGGCCAATGCCAGACGTTTACGCTGCCCTTGTGATAACTGCCCTGCGGGCAGTAGCACAGTCTGTAGCAAGCCCATGGCATCCAGTGCCGCGCAAGCCATCGCATAAGAACAATACTGACCGGCCAGTCTGGCATGGAAAGCGATATTTTCCCAGGCCAGCAAATCGTCCTTGATGCTGTTTGCATGACCAAGAAAGAGCAGGTGTTGGTGAAATTCTTCTTTTAGTTTTTGTATGCTTTTTCCTCGCCACAATACAGAACCTGTTGCCGGACTGGCCAAGCCGCAGAGTATGCGTAACAAACTTGATTTACCGCTGCCATTACTACCCCTGACATACAGGGCATGACCGGCACGCAATTGAATCTGAATACCCGAGAACAGGTAACGATGTCCCTTGAGGCAAGCCACCTGGCTGGCCTCGAATTCGATTGGTATGCACGGAGCCGTAATTAGCAGAGGTCGCTGACTATTAATCCCGGTTTGCTGATACATGCGCTTTTTGCCTGCGTAGATGAGATGGGTATCTGGAATAGCCGACAATGAATGAGCCTGAGCCTGAGCCTGAGACTGAGCCTGAGACTGACCAGAGTCGCCTTGAACACGCATTTTAACTGCCCTGCCAGGCCCAACGAAGTTGCATTTCCTTCGATGCTTATTACAACTCCTTCTAAACACTATGCCTTATGTGGCTTAGAATAATTTCGTAGCAAATCGATATGTTTTGTCCCTCGCTTTGATGACACAGGTGCAGATATTGCGTGCCTGTTTTTCTCGCACTTAAAATTTCAGGCCATTTTATAAGAGCACTTGCTTCTTTATTGTGAGTAGTTCTCTGGAAAAAGTTTTAGAAAAAGTTGTGTGTTTGCCAAATTGTATTACAATGCTTGCAATTCTTTCTTATTTACCATTTTTTTGGACCTTATCCATGTTTTCCCTACGCGCTTTTATCTTTGTTTCTCTTACACTCGTGGCACAGGTAAGCATTGCGCAAGAGTGGGTACTCGCAGTGAATGAAGGTGTAACCTATCAAGATGGCAGCCCTATCAGCGAGCGCTATAAGCCATTAGTCGACCTGCTGGAGAAAGAACTCAAACATCCCATCAAAGTGCAGGCAGTGGACAGATACAGTAATTTCGAGGCAGGTCTCGACGCTGAACGCTATGATCTGGTATTTATCCATCCTGCACATATAGGCTTGCGTGCGGCCAAGAGCGGGAAATATTTTGGACTGGTCAGCGCCAAAGATTTTACTGAATACCGTGCCCGCGTATTCGTCAAAAAAGACTCTGTCATAAAAACCATCGCTGATCTGCGCGATAAAAAAGTAGGGGTACCCTCGCTGGAATCCATCACTACGGTCATGTTCACGGCCAACCTGACTGAGTTAGGCTTTCGCGATCCGGCTTCACGCTTTAGCGCTACCCGCTACCAGGATGCTGTTCCCTTCATGGTAGAAAATGGTTTTGTTGAAGCTGGCGTTACAGGTTCAGGTGCTGTTGCCAAAGATTGGGTCGCCAAAGGCGGGCGTGTGATTGGAGAAACAAAACCTGTCCCTATCAAGCAATTTCTGGCCTCACGAAAACTGAGTACAGATCAACGTGACAAGTTGCAAAATATTTTGCTTAAACTCAGCGAAAACGATGCCGGGAAAGTGGCATTAAAGAGCATCAATATGAAGGGTTTTGTGCCATGGGACAATGCAGTCATGGCAGATGCAATCAAGCGACTGGGCCTGTAAAATAGTCCAGGCATAGCAAAAGGGTATAGATTACATCTGTACCCTTTTTGATTGTAGCGCCTGATTTGTTTGCTTCTACGCTTACAATCCTAACTTGGCAGCCAGGCCTATGCGTTGCAATTTGCCGGTGGCACCCTTGGGTATTTCTTCCAGAAACAATATCTTGCGCGGTATCTTGAAATCAGCCAGGCGTATGGCGGCAAATTCTCGCAATTCCTTTTCTGTAGCTGTCGTCCCTTCACGCAATACCACGGCAGCCCCTACCTCTTCACCCAGCTTGTCGTGGGGTATGCCAAAAGTAACGACTTGCTGTACCGCAGGATGATCCATCAAAATTTCATCAACTTCACGCGGGGAGATTTTCTCGCCGCCGCGGCTGATGATTTCCTTGAGACGACCAGTAATGCTGAGGTAGCCATCCACATCCATGATGCCCTGGTCACCGGTACGGAACCAGCCATTGGTATAAGCTTCTGCATTGGCCTTGGCATTATTTTCATAGCCTGCCGTCACATTCGGGCCACGGATAACGATTTCGCCTGTCAGTCCACGCTCCAGCAAATTACCATCCACGTCCATGATCGCGACTTCAGGGCCGGCGGCAATGCCGACCGAGCCGGGTATGCGCCTGGCAGGCGGCAGTGGGTTACTGGCCATCTGATGTGCGGCTTCGGTCATGCCATAGGCCTCAATCAAAGGGGTCTTGAAAACAGCTTCAAGTTCACTGATGACTTGCGGCGGCATGGAAGATGATGATGAGCGTATGAAGCGCAAGGGATTGGCCGCAATCACGTCATGATTTTGCGCTGCGCGCGCAACGATGGTCTGGTGCATGGTAGGCACGGCGGTGTACCAGGTAGGTTTCGCTTCTGTCATCCAGCTAAAGAATTTCAGGGCATTAAAGCCTGGTGTGCAAAAGATGCTGCTACCAGCCGACAAGGGTGCCAGCAAACCCGCGATCAGACCGTGGATATGGAACAGCGGCATGATATTGAGACCACGGTCAGCCGCAGTCAATTGCAGGTTGTCGCGTACATTGCAGCCAGAGGCACAGATATTGATATTCGACAGTGGCACGATCTTGGGACGTGAGGTAGTGCCTGATGTATGCAATATCAGGCCTACGTCTTCAGGCGCAGCAGGGCCAGGAGAGAAGGATGCACTGGCAGCTTGCGGATTGACCTGCGTCAGCGTGAATGCACCTGTGCCCTCGTCACTGGGAGTCAGTTCCAGCACCTGTATCTTCAACTTGTCAGCAATTGCCAGCGCATGTGAAGTACTGCCCTTCTCTACCACCAGCGCTTTGGCATGCAGGTCAGACAGATAGAATTCAAATTCATCAGCACGATAGACAGGGTTCAGCGGTGCAGCAGTGGCAGCCGCAGCAATGCAGACAAAGGCGCTGGCCATTTCCGGGCCATTCGGCAGGACGATGGCAACCCTGTCCTGGCGGCCTATGCCAAAGCTGTTCAGGGTAGCCAGGGTTCTTTGCTGGTTGGCGCGCAGGTCGCGGTAAGTCAGCGGCTTGGCACCTGGCGCTTGCAGAGCGATGGCATTGTCAGAGCCGACGGCGAGTAATTCGACGAGTGTGGAAAATCTTTGCATGATTGCTTTCTATGATAAAAAGTAAATCCCTTGATGCAGTACAGTTCAGTCGCTTACTTCTTCTGCTTACTGACTACTGAATACGCAGTTTGCCATTTTGTTCCTGCACCGTACGTGCCAGCAGCGCAGTCAGTGCATACACCGCTTCTATGTTCGGCGTGGCAGTGTCAGTAATCTTGCCCATTTCTATGACAGTGCCAACCAGCGCCTCCAACTCTATGGGGCGGCCAGCTTCAATATCCTGCAGCATCGAAGTCTTGTGCTTGCCAACAGCAGCAGCACCGGCGATACGTTTGTCTATGGTGACCTTGAAATTCACACCCAGCTTTTCACCTATCACCTGCCCTTCACGCATCATGCGCGCCACCAGTTCGCGTACCGGTGCAAATTCGCAGATATCTACCAGCGTCGCATGAGTCAGCGCACTGATGGGATTGAAACTCAGGTTACCCCAGAGCTTGAGCCAGATTTCTGAGCGGATGTCAGACGAGATCGGTGCCTTGAAACCCGCTTGGCGCAAGGCATCAGCCAACATGTGTATGCGTGGTGTATCACTGCCATCAATCTCACCCAGTGAAAAACGGTTGCCTTCTATGTGCTTGATGACGCCAGGCGCGATGATCTCGCAGGCAGGGTAGATGATGCAGCCTATGACTTTATTCACATCGATGCTGGCAGTTACCACGCCACCAGGATCGACTGCTTCTACCCTGCGCCCTTCATAGTCACCACCATGCTTGTGGAAATACCACCAGGGCACGCCGTTCTGTGCCGTCACTACGATAGATTCTGGCCCCAGCAAAGCAGGTATGTCAGCAGCCACTGCTGCGACCTGATGGGCCTTCATGCCAAGGATGACGACATCCTGCACCGGCAAATCAGCAATACGGTCCGTAGCGAAGAGGTTTGCCACATGCTCGCTGCCATCATCCATGATCAGTTTCATGCCGTTTTCACGCACCGCCTGCAAATTGGCACCGCGTATCACGACGCTGACTTCATGCCCCAACCCGGCAAGCTTGACTGCCAGGTAACCACCAATTGCGCCTGCGCCTACGACTGCTATTTTCATTTAGTATTTTCCTCAAGGCTTTCGAAACTGTTCCGCAGACTGCCTATACCGTCTATGACGATTTCCACTACCTGACCGCTGCGCATGGGACCAGCGCCGGCTGATGTGCCACAGGCAATCACGTCACCCGGGTATAAAGTCATCTCGCGTGAAATCATGCTGACTATCTGCGCTGGTGCAAAGATCATATCGCGACAGGGATAATTTTGCCGCTCCTTGCCATTTAAAAATGTTTTGACTGTCAGCGTTTGCGGATCCAGCCCGGTAGCAATCACGGGTCCGAACACACCAAAGCTGTCACAACTTTTTGCCCGGCACCACTGTGCAAATGTCGTATCACGCTGCAGCAATTCTAATGCTGTCACATCGTTGACACAGGTGTAGCCGAAAATGCTGGCGACGGCCATGCCCTCATCCACATTGGTGCAAGTCTTGCCTATCACGATACCCAGTTCGCCTTCATACAGGATCTTTCCTTCATATGCCGGTGGGCGTTTGATGATGCCATCGTGCGGCAAGTAAGAATTGGAAGTCTTGATGAAATACAAAGGCTCGGCAGGAATGGCCTGCCCCAGCTTTTCAGCCAGTTCATGATAATTGTTCCACAGGCCTATCATTTTTGAGGCCAGACTTGGTGTTAGCAAACGCACCTCGCTCAATGCCAGCGTTTGACCAGTTGGCCTGGGATTATCGAACAGATCACCCTCAAAGACGGTGATGATGCCAGCGTCAAGACTGCCAAAGCCGGGCTGATTTGCATGTTCAAAGCGTAACCAATGTGTCATGTCGATAAAAATACCTAGGATTAAGAAGCAGTTTTAATCTCTTAACAAATAAGCATATGCTAAAGGTAATTTTGTTAAATAACATTAAATGAATTATTATAGTCTAGTCGAATCGGCTAGCAAATTCGACAAAATTTTTTGCATATGATTGTGCACCCTAGTATGGCCCTGCATTGCTTCTATTCACCTCTCAGATTTTGATTAAAGGACAGGCGCATGACTCTGGAAATATCCCTCAAGCCAGAAATCCCTCTGGTAGAAACCGCCTCACAGTATCGCTGGCTACAATTATTGTTAGGCATTATTTGCATGGCGATGATCGCCAATCTTCAATATGGCTGGACCTTGTTTGTTGACCCTCTGGATCAAAAATACCATTGGGGTCGCAAAGCCATACAGGTTGCATTCTTTATTTTTGTGCTTACCGAAACCTGGCTGGTGCCAGTAGAAGGCTATCTGGTTGATAAATTCGGTCCCCGTCCGGTAGTGCTGGTCGGTGGTTTGCTGATAGGCCTGGCCTGGGTCATGAACTCCTATGCAGATTCATTGACCATGCTGTATATCGCTGCAGCAATCGGTGGCATTGGCGCTGGTGCTGTATATGGCACTTGTGTGGGGAATGCGCTCAAATGGTTCCCGGACCGTCGCGGGTTGGCAGCAGGCCTGACCGCCGCCGGATTTGGCATGGGGTCGGCGCTGACCATCATCCCTATTTCAGCCATGATCAAGAACAGCGGCTATGAATCAGCCTTCCTGTATTTTGGCCTGGGTCAGGGCCTGGTCGTATTCTTGCTGTCCTTCTTGCTGAGTACGCCAAAAACAGCCCCGACTACAGCAACACCAGCGGCACGCATCAGCCAGACCAAGGTAGATTTCACCTGGAAGCAAATGATCAAGACACCGGTGTTCTGGGTCATGTACCTGATGTTCGTCATGATGGCTGCTGGTGGCCTGGTCGCCACGGCACAACTGGCCCCTATCGCCAAGGATTTTAAAATTGCTGAAATTCCTGTATCGCTGATAGGCTTCACCTTGCCTGCCCTGACCTTTGCCCTGTCCCTGGATCGCATTTTCAATGGCATCACGCGCCCCTTCTTTGGCTGGGTATCCGACAATATAGGTCGTGAAAACACCATGTTCATCGCTTTTACGATGGAGGCTGTGGGTATCCTGGCACTGAGTATTTTTGGTAAAGACCCTGTCCTTTTCGTCTTGCTGACCGGCCTGGTATTTTTTGGCTGGGGAGAAATCTACAGCCTCTTCCCTTCCACTTGCGGCGACACCTTTGGCAGCAAATTTGCAGCAACAAATGCCGGCCTGCTCTACACAGCCAAGGGTACTGCGTCCTTGCTGGTGCCACTGTCTGTTTATGTAGTAGAAGCCTATAAAGGCTGGCACGAAGTATTCTATATAGCCGCAGGTTTGAATGCCCTGGCCGCCATCATGGCACTGGCCGTACTCAAACCCATGCGTGCACGCATGCGCAATTTGCAGTGAACCTGTACCGTAACCGATAAAAAATACAATAAAGAAAAAACGCAGCAAAGAAAACTTTGCTGCGTTTTTTTATCCGGCAGACATCATCATCCGGCACTAATTCCCACGCTGCATCTCTGCCATGACGGCATTTTGTATGCCCTCAATGGTTTTATCTTTTTGCATCTTCTGCAAAATCTCAGTCAGGGCAGGTACCAGCGCTGCATGCTTCTTGTTGAGGTAATGGAATACCGGAAAAGTAGCCAAAGGAGGTGCGAGAGCTGTGATATCGGTCTGCTTCATCTCATCCAGCACAGCCTGACCAGAGATACGATTTGAGACCACGATGTCGGAACGCCCAAGCAGCATTTTTTGAAACGCCTGGCGCACCGTGGGCGCTGACTCCAGCTTCATCCCTATCGTGTTTTGCTCAATGATCTTGATGCCTTTGACAAAGCCTATCGTGTAGGGCCGCAAACTCTCCCAGCCATTGACGACAAAATTGGTGCCATTGGTGAAAATAACAATTTCATAGGTCAGTAATGGTACAGGGATGATGACCAGGTTAGGGTAATCCCTGTCCATGCCCAGCTTGCGATAAAGCTCAGCATCCATTTCGCCATTATTGGCGCTGCGCAGGGAACGCTCGCCAGGCAGATAATGGACATTCATGTTCATGCCCAGTCTGCGGTAAGCGATCTCCATGATCCTTTCCGCTATTTTTGTGGCTGGGTCTTTTTCTATCAGCGTTGAAATTTGCAGGAGCTTGCTGTCCTGCGACAGGGCAATCGTTGGCAATAAACCTGACAGGCAGGCAAGTTGTAATAAAGTTCTACGATGCACGGCTAACTCCCCTAACAACAAACAAAATTCTATGTTTGCAGGATAAAACGAATCCCGTTTTTAAAATACAGTGCATCAGAGTAATTTATCATTGCGAAACAGAAAATGACAAATGTTTGCAAACACGAATTCATAGTGTTTCAAACCATTCACATGGCCCATGGCGGAAGACAAAAACCCTGCTTGAAGCAGGCTTTTCAAGTTTTCAGATCCCGCTGAATTTCGCTATGGGTGATACCTCAGCAATCCTGAAACGCCACAGGATAAAAGAAATTTTCCCCTCTTCAAAAATTAAGTCGTTTTTACAACGATTTAACAAATATTTGAAAATCTAGTCTTATTTATAATTTATCTGAAAAATATAACAAGATATTATTCAATTGATCCTCACCTGATTCTTTATAGGGACTCATCGGAGCTTTCTCTCAGTTTTATATTCGGTAATCAAATCACACTTCCAACTCAATACAGGAAAAATATGAAAATCTCGATTCTTGGAGCAGCATTTCTGGGATTGATCATGTCAAGTTCAATTTGCCATGCAGATGACAAAGCAATTTGTGATGCTGGAAAAGGGAGCTATATCACTGGCACAGTCACATCCGGTCCAAAGTTCACAAGCGGGAAATTCCTTAAGGGCGTTGAGCTCTCGCATACCCACCTGAGCGTGAAAGTTGATGGATCTGGTGATATCTATGACGTAGCAATAGATAATGTATTTGCTACAGGCTATGTGAAGAACAGCAAAAAAGTGCCCCCTTCATTGAGTCAGATCAAAGTTGGCGACAACTTGAAACTGTGCGGACAGGAATATACAGACGGCACAAAAGGCATCCATTGGGTGCATACCGACTGCCAGCAAACACCAAGTCCCAGCAAGCCGAATGGATTCATCAAGATCGTCCAAAAAGATGGCACAAGCAGCGACAATCTTGAGAGTCTGGAAACCTATTGCCGACTCTGGAATTAAAACTCTCATCCAAGCTGAATGTCATAGTGGTAAACTCTGCATCTCCGGGGGCATCAGTCTGCCACTATGCCGCAAGAATATCGCCAGGAGTCAACCATGGCCAATGTTACAGATTCAAATCCTCAAAAGTCTGCTTCGTCCTGGATGGCAGAGGCAGTTGCTTCGACCGCTTTCCTCCTGTCAAGCTTCCTGAAAAACCCGAGGTATTGACTTCCCGAATATCAGAATTTATCTGATAAGTAGGCATGTATGCGAGGAACGTACGCGAAGAATATGTGCGGATAAGCTTATTTGGGATGGAGTAATCATAGCCATCCGCCGATTTCTTGCGGTGCAGGGGTTAAGAATCAAGCCTGTTTAGCAAGAGCGATCATCACTTCCCGCCAGGCTTTCTGCCCCGAGGCCGACATTTCACCCAGGGCAGTTTGCATCGCCGCCCGCTCGTGATCCGACGCGGTGCGTTCCATGCGAACACCTTTCGGTGTCAGCCTAAGTCGCTTGACGCGATGCTCGACGGTATCTCTTTCTGCAACGACATAGCCGTTTTCCTGCAGGTATTTCATGGGGCGGTGAAGTGCCTGTTTGGTGATGCCGAGGGTTTCCAGCAAGCTCCCCACGGAAATACCATCGGTACGTGCAATAACGTAAAGAATCCTATGGTGCACACGTGATAAGCCATGTTCTGCAAGGTATCGGTCCGCTTGCAGAACCAGCCCACGAAAAGCAAAATGCATCAGAAGCAGGGCTCCATCCAGCGTATGGATCTCGTTCATGCCAGCCTTTTGTACAGCTGGCAGTTCGAATATGGAGTTTAGTTTGGTCATCGCTCCATTATAATTGACGGGCTCCTTGATCGCTACTTCGCGCTTGCGATCATGCAGGTTCCCGTCGCATGCGCGCAGAGTTTATCGTCTTTATCAAGGAGGCGGGCTTCCGCTGCTGCGACGGTACGACCACTGTGAATGACCGTTGCCTCTGCCCTGACAGGCCCGGAGTTTTCAGTCAAAGGTCGCAGATAAGTTATCTTGAGATCGAGAGTGCTGTATAGAGCGTCTGCAGCCAGCGTGCTATAGACAGCCAAAGCGATTGCCCCATCAAGCATGGTCGCTACGTATCCCCCATGCACCATGCCAGCCGGGTTGTAGTGATCAGGCGTAGGGTGGCCCTGCAGCGTAACTTTTCCATGGGCAACACTGGTTCCCACAAGTCCCAGGGTTCGCCCGATTCCCCTGCCAAAACCGCCTTCATCAAAGGCCTTCTTCAATAATTCAAGTCCTGATGTTCTCATAGTGCGCTCCAAAAAGTTGCGGAAGAATACTTGACACTGCCCCATCAAGTCAATATAGTTGACCTTAAAAATAAAAACTGATGATGAATTCCCGTTGCAGCATCTGAAAGTTGAAGAAGGATAACTGACATTTCCCAATTAGGTCAATACTATTGACCTTAACAAGTGAAAATGAACAATGAAAGAACTGATCTATAGCAAGCCCTCAAAACTGGAGTGGGTGGAGACGCCGGAGCCAACGATCACGGGATCCGACCAGGCTTTGGTGCGCCCGATTGCATCAGCATTTTGCGACCTTGATCGACGCATACGCGCCGGAGTAACGCCTTTTCCACCGGGTTTCGCCATTGGTCACGAAGCTGTCGGGGAAGTTGTTGAAGTGGGTGGATCAGTTACAGGATTCCAACGCGGTGACCTGGTGTCAATCCCCTGGAAAATCTCTTGCGGAAAATGCGCCCAGTGCCTCTTTGGGCGGACCTCAGCCTGCACTACGGTCAGAAAGTATGCCAGCTACGGGACTCCCGTTGGTGGACATTGGGGCGGCCTGTTTTCCGAACTGGTGAATATTCCTTTCGCCGATGCGATGCTGGTAGCGTTGCCGGAGGGTATTGAGCCAGCCGCGGTCGCAGCTGTCAGCGATAACTTGACCGATGCCTGGGTCGCTGCCCGGCGTCCACTGGTCACTGGCAACAAGGACGCGCGCGTTCTCGTCGTCGGTGGAACAGAAAGCATCGGCGTGCTAGCCACCCAGCTTTCTGTCGCCGCAGGCGCCGCCGAGGTCACCTATTACGATTCTGACGCAAAGCGCAATGAGATAGCGGCAAGGGCTGGGGCACGTATCCACCAGGGGGACGAAAGCTTGCTGCACGAACAGTTCGACTTCACGATTTCGGCAACCCGCGACCCCGAAAAACTTCGTGCATCGCTGCTAGCACTGGCTCCCGGCGGACACTGCTCCTGCATTGGGATCATCTTCGACGATCCGAAGATTCCGTTATTCTCGATGTACTTGCGCGATGTCACCCTGTCTGTGGGACTATGCAGCGTGCGGCCTCACATGTCCAAGGTCATCGACCTGGTGGCCACAGGGCAGTGCGATCCGATGTCGCTGACGACCGTCGTAAGTACGGACGAGGCACCGGATGCACTTGCGGTGCATGCCGGAAAAGTAGTTGTCGTTCGTCCACGCTTATTCAGAGACTGATCATATGTCATTGCTAACAGACATCCTGATGGCACTGAACGTTCTATGGTTCGGCGCTGGGGCATTGTATTTCGGAGTTGCGACGAACTCTGCCACCAAACTCCTGGTTTCACGATCCGCCAGACAGTCACCTCTTTTTTCAGCCGTGTTTGCAGCGGTGCGCTTTCTGGGGGGATTGAATCTGGGCTTCGCGGTCCTTGCTGGCGTCCTGTTATTCAACCGAACGCTGTTTCCCGGGGCGGCGCAAATGGCCACGCTGACTTCTGTGCTTGCGCTTGCACACGGCACTCAATTCGCGACCAATGTACCCTCTGCCCTCTTGTACAGCAACCGTGGCGCTCCCTATTGGCCGGTTCTGAGAGGTTCAATGTTGCTTATTTTTCTTATGGACTTCTCGCTTATGGTCGCGAATGGTGTATTAGCAGTGTTCCTCTTTTCGATTTGATTAACCCAATCCACAAACAAAGGAAGCCATCGTGCCCGCATACGTCATACTGATTCGAAACAGCATCGTCAACCAAAGTGAACTCGACATTTACGCGTCGATGGCCAGAAAAGCCCGTGGCACGGAGCCACCGACACCATTGGCTTACTACGGTGAAGCCCTTGCTCTGGAAGGTCCTGATGTGGACGGTGTCGTCATCCTGGAATTCAAGGACATGGATGCGGCCAAAACATGGTACGACAGTCCGGCGTACCAAGATGCAAAAGCTCACAGACTACTTGGTGCGGACTGCAGGGTAATCCTTGCCAACGGCGTTTCATCTGCTGACTAGAACTCATTCCATAAATAGAGTGAGATGCGTTTGTCTCATAACGTGGGCTGGCAAGACGGACGAGGCAGTCAATAGCGGTGCTATTGATAACGAGTCCAACGCAGTCCTGCGCGCGTTATGAGGCAAACCCTTAGTGAACTGACGATTTGGGCGCATTACAGCGTGCAGTTTGTTACCTCGCCCTCGCCAGGGCACCAGCCTTAGCTTCACAGGGTACACACCTTAGACCTTGCACTGCATCCCAAATCGTCTTGTTCGCACTCATCCTATTGATGAAATGAGTTCTAGATATCTGGATTTGAAAGAACTGGGATTTGCAGGGTCATATGACCATGTGGCACTTCGCCAGAAAGTGGAAGCTTGATCAAACTGACCGGTTGAAATCAGCTAGCAAGCAAAAAGAAAAAGGCGATCAAACGATCGCCCTTCTCTTTTATTGAATCTCAACTTCCAAGGCAAGAATCTCAACTTCTGTGGCACTTTATGAGCGAATTTAAGAAGCGCATGTCGCTTAATTGAACTGGCTGAAGTCCGGCTTGCGCTTTTGGAAAAAGGCCATGAATGCCTCTTTCGCCTCTGGTGCATTCAGCATCGCTGAGAAGTACTTGTTTTCTTCTGCCATCTTGGTGCTGATGGCGGCTGGCTGGTTGCCTTTCATCAGACGCTTGGTGGCACGTATTGATGCGGCTGGCAATGCCGCGAGTTTGGCGGCTTGTTGCTGGGCGTAAGGCAGCAGTTCTTCGAGCGGCAAGACTTTATTGACGAAACCCATTTCAAAAGCTTCAGCGGCGGTGAAGGCTTCACCGAGCATGAGTTTTTCTGCTGCGCGTTGATAGCCGACGATTTGCTGGAAGACCATGCTGGAGGCAAACTCAGGACACAAGCCAAGTTGCGTGAAGGGCATGGAGAGCTTGGCATTGTCAGCCAGGTAAATTATGTCGCAGTGCATCAGCAGCGTGGTGCCTATGCCAACTGCTGCGCCGGAGACGGCGGCAATCACAGGTTTGCCAGACTCGTTCAGAGCCTGCATGAATTGATAGACAGGTGGCACGGCGTCTGGCTCTGCCAGGCTGCGTGCGTTTTTCATGAAGTCTTCAAGATCATTACCGGCAGTGAAAATTTCTGGCTTGCCAGTGATGAGAATGGCGCGTACTGCCACGTCGGTTTCTGCATCGCGCAGCGCATCTGCTATGGCCTGGTACATGGCCTGGGTGATGGCGTTTTTCTTTTCTGGACGATTGAAGTTGATCGTCAAAATTCCGTTTTCTTTGTGGGTCAGGATATCCATTATTGTCGTCTCTTAATTATCAGGTATAGATCAGGTAGATTGTGGTGCAGTAGTCAGCCATTGTAAGGCTTGCTGCCAAAGTGTGTTGCGGAACTGTGGGCGGAAAAAGCCAAAATTCCCTATGCGTCTGGCATC
Source organism: Undibacterium sp. GW821-FHT07F11 (assembly GCF_059418665.1). Taxonomy (NCBI): domain Bacteria; kingdom Pseudomonadati; phylum Pseudomonadota; class Betaproteobacteria; order Burkholderiales; family Oxalobacteraceae; genus Undibacterium; species Undibacterium sp. GW821-FHT07F11. The sequence goes on along the minus strand of NZ_JBWKQH010000005.1, from coordinate 104,464 downwards.
GACGTCTTTGGGATTGATGTAACGGCGCTCGACCCTGGCATTGCTGTAATAGTCATGCATGCTGTCTATGCTGCGGCGGCTCATCATTTCATCATCGGTGAAGCTCATGCAGAGTATGGGCTTGTGGATTTTATGGTGGCCGGTTTGCATGGGGCTGCCATCTTTCTCGACAAAATATTCAGGGCTGCGACACCAGCGTGACCATTGATAAATCACCCCCTTGGGCAAGTCACCGACCTTGCGCATTTTTTTACCGGGAAAGTAACCCCAGATGCGGGTATATACAGGCACGAGGAAATACCACATGAGCCAGACAAAACGCTTCAATTGCGGTGAATTATCGCGCCAGTAGCCGCTGCCGCAACCTACGGTCAGCATGCCATCGATGAGATGGTTGTCAGGCACCAGACCAGGAAGTTGCCCGCCGAGGGAGTGGCCGACGATGAGCAGGGGCACATCGGGTTGCCATTCCTTGGCAGTTTTCAGGGCAGCATTGTAGTCACGCTCGGCCCAGACCAGGATATCGGCATCAAAACCACGCAATGAATTGCGGTATTGCGCGGGTATGGACTCGCCCATGCCGCGGTAATCAAAACTCAGTACGGCAATGCCATTCTCTGCCAGGAAATCGGCAAAGGGCTCATAAAAATTTTGCTTCACGCCCATGGCCGCCGGCATGACGACGACGGATTTTATTGCGCTTGCGGGTGTAAATTTTTTTGCTGTCAGCGCCGTGCCGTCAGCAGTGATGATTTGTACCGTCTCCATCATGGCTCCTTCAAACTCAGTCGCTTAAAAAAAACCGCGCAGAAAATACAGTCTGCGCGGTTTTTTTTGTTCAGGCAAGCAGCTTACATGCGTTCAAAAATACCGGCAGCGCCCATACCTGTACCTACGCACATGGTGACCATGCCGTATTTGAGGTTGTTGCGATGCAGGGCGTGGATAGTCGTTGCAGAACGAATCGCGCCAGTTGCACCCAGTGGATGGCCCAGGGCAATCGCGCCGCCCATAGGATTAACCTTGGATGGATCCAGACCCAGGTCTTGTACTACGGCCAGGGATTGTGCAGCAAAGGCTTCATTCAATTCAAACCAGTCGATCTGGTCTTGTGTGATGCCAGCGGCACGGCATGCTGCCGGGATGGCTTCTTTAGGACCGATACCCATGATTTCTGGTGGTACGCCACGTACTGCGAAGGAAGCGAAACGTGCCAGTGGTGTCAGGTTGAATTCTTTCAGGATTTTTTCGCTGACCAGGATCAGGGCACCAGCGCCGTCGGAAGTTTGCGAGCTGTTACCTGCAGTAACGCTGCCTTTGGCGGCGAATACAGGTTTCAGTTTTGCCAGGCCTTCGATGGAAGTATCTGGACGTGCGCCTTCGTCACGGCTGACAGTGCGGGTTTTCAGTTCGATTTCGCCAGTTGCCAGGTTAGGCACGCGGTCGATGATATCGACAGAAGTTGTCTCAGCATCAAAGTAACCAGCGTTTTGCGCAGCGATGGCACGTTGGTGCGATTGCAGAGCAAATGCATCCTGTGCTTCACGGGATACTTTCCATTGCTGGGCCACTTTTTCTGCTGTCAGACCCATGCCATAGGCCATGCCTACGTTTTCATCTTTCAGGATAGCCATGTTCATCGATGGGTTGCTACCCATCATAGGCACCATGGACATGGATTCGACACCACCAGCGATCATCACGTCAGCCTGGCCAACGCGGATGCGGTCTGCCGCCATCGCAACGGCAGTGATACCGGATGCGCAATAACGGTTGATGGTGACGCCACCGATGCTGTTTGGCAAACCCGCCAGCAAGATGCCCATGCGTGCCAGGTTCAAACCTTGTGCGCCTTCAGGGAAAGAGCAACCAATGATCGCATCTTCAGCCAGCTTGGGATCAAGATTAGGTACTTGTGCAAAAGCAGATTGCAGTACGCGCACCAGCAAATCATCAGGGCGGGTGTTACGGAACATGCCACGACCAGATTTGCCGATCGGGGTACGGGTAGCAGAGACGATGTAGGCGTCTTGGAGTTGTTTAGTCATGTTAATGTACCTCGATTAGTTACGGACTGGCTTGCCAGTTTGCATCATGCCCATAATGCGCTCTTGTGTTTTTGGATGATTCAGCAATTCCATAAACGCCTTGCGCTCCATGTCCAGCAGCCATTGCTCGCTGACAAGGCTGCCATTATCGATGTCACCACCGCAAACCACTTCAGCAATCATTTTGCCGAGTTTGAAATCATGTGCAGAGATAAAGCCGCCATCACGCATATTGATCAGTTGCGCAGCTATCGTGGCGATGCCATGACGGCCTGTGACTGGCACCAGTTTGCGCATAGGAGCGCGGTAACCGGCGTCAAACATGGCGCGTGCTTCTACCTTGGCAACGTGCAGCAATTCGTAAGGATTGAAGACGATGACATCATCCGCAGACAGATAGCCCATCTTCTGTGCTTCCAGCGCAGATTTGGAGACTGCGGCTGTGGCTGCATTGGTGAAGTAGTTTTTCAGGAACTGCAGCAAATCTGTGCCTTTGGCATCTGCCGCTGCACGTACTGCTGCTTCTTTCAAACCACCACCGCCAGGAACCAGGCCTACGCCCACTTCTACCAGACCGATGTAAGACTCGATGGATGCCACGCGTTTTGCCGCGTGCATCATCAATTCGCAACCACCACCGAGTGCCAGGCCAGAAACGGCAGCAACCACAGGGATGTTGGCGTATTTCAAGGCCTGATGTGCATCTTGCAGGCGGGAGATTGCTGGCTCGATTGCTTTCACACCACCGGACATGAACAGAGGCAGCATGGCTTGCAAATCAGCACCGGCAGAGAAGGCACCGCCGTCAGCCGCATCTGCACTCCAGATCACCAGACCCTTGAAGTTTTTCTCGGCTTCAGCGATGGCTTTTTCCATGCCTTCGATAACGCCTGGGCCAATCACATGCATCTTGGTTTTCAGTGACAGGACCAAAACGTCGTCATTCTGGTGCCAGATACGGACAGAATCATCTTCAAAGAAAGTCGTGCCGGCATTTGCGCCAGTTGCCACGCCTGTACCCAGTACCGGTGCACGGAAGGCTTGACGGTCGTACACGGCCAGATTGGAGCGTGGCACGTAAGTGCTGCTTGCTGGCGACCATGAGCCTTCAGCGGTGTGCACGCCTGTGCGGCCATCCAGCACCCAGGCTGGCAGCGGTGCATTGCATAGTGCCTTGCCTGCGTCGATATCTTCCTTGACCCAGCCTGCAACTTCTTGCCAGCCAGACGCCTGCCATGTTTCGAACGGGCCTACATTCCAGCCAAAGCCCCAGCGCATCGCAAAGTCGATGTCGCGTGCATTGTCAGCAATCGTTGCGCCATGCACAGCGATGTAGTGAAAGGCATCACGGAAAATCGCCCACAGGAACTGTGCCTGTACATTGGTCGATTCACGCAGGGTCTTCATTTTCTTGACCGGGTCTTTTTCTTTCAGCATGCGGGCGACAACGTCGTCAGCCTTGGCACCGCCAGTCACATATTGTGCTGTAGCGAAGTCCAGACGCTGAATATCCTTGCCGACTTTTTTGTAGAAACCGGCACCGGATTTTTGACCCAGCGCGCCTGCAGCGACCAGTTTGGCCAGCACTTCAGGTGTTTTGTAGACAGCGAAGAAAGGATCATCAGACAGATTGTCTTGCATGGTCTTGATGACATGGCCCATGGTATCAAGACCAACCACGTCAGCAGTACGGAAAGTACCGGAAGAAGCGCGGCCCAGTTTTTTGCCTGTCAGGTCATCGACGACATCAACAGTCAGACCAAATTTTTCTGCTTCATAAATCGTTGCCAGCATGCCGAAGATACCGACGCGGTTGGCGATGAAGTTAGGTGTATCTTTGGCGCGTACTACGCCTTTACCCAGGGATGTCGTCAGGAAGCCTTCGAGCTGGTCGATGATTTCTGGACGGGTAGCAACGGTAGGGATCAATTCCACCAGGTGCATATAGCGTGGTGGATTGAAGAAATGCACGCCGCAGAAACGGGCTTTCAGTTCTGCATCAAAGCCGTCAGACAGGGCCGTGATGGACAGACCGGAAGTGTTGGATGCAAAAATCGCATTTGGTGCAATGTGCGGGGATACTTTTTTGTACAGATCATGTTTCCAGTCCATGCGTTCTGCAATGGCTTCAATGATCAGATCGCAACCGGCCAGCACGTCGAGGTTGTCTTCGTAATTGGCGACTTCAATCAAAGCAGCGTCATCCTTGTTGCCCAGCGGCGCAGGATTGAGTTTTTTCAGGTTCTCGATAGCGCGCAGGACGATGCCGTTTTTTGGGCCTTCCTTGGCTGGCAAATCAAACAGGACTACAGGTATCTTTGCATTGATACAGTGAGCAGCAATTTGCGCACCCATCACGCCAGCGCCCAGAACGGCGACTTTTTTAACGATGAAATTGGTCATTTTTAACCTCAGGTAGGACGCCCCAGCTCATCGGAATGGGAAGGGGCGCATGTTTGATTAGAACAAATCAGCTTCGAGTGCCAGCAAATTGGCAGAACCAGAACGTGCCTGGCGGATCAGCATCGCTGTTTCCGGATACAGGCGGGCAAAGTAGAAACGCACAGTTGCCAGTTTGGAGACATAGAACTTGTCGCCAGAATCTTGTTTTTCAAGAGCGATCTTTGCCATTTGTGCAAAGAAATAACTATAGACCAAGTGACCGACTACACGCAGATAAGGCACGGCAGCAGCGCCGACTTCATCCGGATTCTGGAAGGCTTTCATGCCGATTTCCATAGTCAGCTTGGTGACTTTGTCGCCCAGCTCAGCCAGTGGAGTAACAAATTCTGCCAGTGCTTCGTTAGTGCCATTGGCTTCAACAAAAGCCTGTACCTTGGCACCAAACTTGCGCAGTTTTGCACCATTGTCCATCAGGATTTTACGGCCCAGCAAGTCCAGGGACTGTACTGTATTTGTACCTTCATAAATCATGTTGATGCGGGCATCGCGTACATATTGCTCCATGCCCCATTCAGCGATGAAACCGTGGCCACCGTAGACTTGCAAACATTCAGAAGTCGCTGTCCATGCATTGTCGGTGATGAAGGCTTTGATGACTGGTGTCAGCAAGGCGACTTCGTCAGCGCAATCTTTACGGACTTGTTCATCAGGGTGATTCAGTTCTTTATCCAGTTGCAGGGCAACGTAGGAACAGAATGCGCGTGCGCCTTCTGCATAGGCTTTTGCTGTGAACAGCATGCGGCGTACGTCAGCGTGGACGATGATAGGGTCAGCTGGCTTGTCCGGTGCTTTAGGGCCAGACAGGCTGCGCATCTGGATACGGTCTTTAGCGTAGACCAGGGCATTTTGGTAAGCCACTTCTGTCAGACCCAGACCTTGCATACCCACGCCCAGACGTGCGGCATTCATGAACACGAACATCGCATTCAAACCCTTGTTAGGACCACCGATGAGCCAGCCAATTGCGCCGTCCAGGTTCATCTGGCAAGTGGAATTGCCATGAATACCCATTTTTTCTTCAATCGCGCCGCAGAAAATAGGATTGCGTTCGCCATTGCTGCCATCTGCATTTGGCAGATATTTAGGAACGATGAACAGGGAAATACCTTTCGAACCTTCTGGTGCGCCTGGCAAACGTGCCAGTACCAGATGGACGATGTTTTCTGACATATCGTGTTCACCGGCCGAGATGAAGATCTTTGCGCCTGTGATTTTGTAGCTGCCGTCAGCCTGTGGTTCTGCCTTGGAACGCAGCATGCCCAGGTCAGTACCGCAATGTGGCTCGGTCAGACACATGGTGCCAGTCCAGTCGCCAGAGATCAGCTTGGGCAGGTACAGGGATTTTTGTTCTGGTGTGCCATGCTCATGGATACATTCATAGGCACCATGCGACAAACCTGGGTACATGGACCAGGCTTGGTTGGATGAATTCAACATTTCATAGAAAGAATTGTTGACTACCAGTGGCAAGCCCTGGCCGCCGAATTCCGGGTCGCAAGACAATGCAGGCCAGCCAGCTTCCACGTACTGTTTGTAAGCTTCTTTAAAGCCTTTTGGTGTAGTGACAGTGTGATTGGTCTTGTCGTGGTGGCAGCCTTCGCGGTCACCGGAGTGGTTCAGTGGGAACAATACATTGGCAGTGAATTTGCCGCCTTCTTCCAAAATCTGGTTGATGATGTCGCCATCAACATCAGCGTGCTTGGGCAGCTGTTTCAATTCTTCTTCTACATTCAACAGCTCATGCAACACGAACTGCATATCACGCAATGGAGCGATATATTGACCCATGATTTTCTCCTGACGGCAAAGTTAAAACGGTAAATGTGGATACTAAATTTTTGCGGCGATGATCAATCAAGCAGTGATCTGCACCGGCGCGTAATACTCGATCATTCGTTCAAATCCAATCTCGGCACGGCCTACACTGCCCGGCTTGCGCAAGAAGCGCGCATCATGGTGCAGGGCTAATATCAGGCCATACATTTCATACACAATCTGTTCAGGTTCGACATCATCACGCAAATGGCCCAGTTGTATCGCCTGTGCCGCAGCGCGGTGCAAGGCCCCCTGCCACGCGTGGACCATACCAACCAGCTCATCCCTGATAGGTCCTGCCCTGTCATCATATTCGGCTGCACCGCTGATATAGATACAGCCAGATGCAATCTCTACCGTGACGCGCTTGACCCATAATGCAAACATGGACTGCAAACGCGGCAAGCCACGTTCTTCTTTCATGCTTGGATAAAACACTTCTTGCTCGAAATGATGGTGGTACAGCTTCAGCACTTCAATCTGCAAATCTTCACGCGAACCGAAATGGGCAAACACGCCAGACTTGCTCATGTTCATCTTGTCGGCCAGCAAACCTATGGTCAACCCCTCTATACCATCCCGGCTGGCAGCATCCAGGGCTACGTCCAGAATGGCGGCGCGGGTCAATTCTCCCTTGCGCATGAATTTTGATGTCATATTCATATTACATTGATTGTGTTGAAAAGATTCATGTCTACAGTAGTGATGCCAGAAGTGATGCAAACAAATGAATTTATCGAACGCTCGTACTATTATGCACAGCGCCTGAAAAGTCAAACCAGATTGCGTCTTTAGAGGAGAGTATCTATTATGTTTTTCCTCCTGCCATCCCGTTTTTTGCTCTTTGCTTAGTCCCGGTTCAGTCCTGACTTAGTTCTGGTTATGGGTCTGGTCAAGTTGACGCCTATCACGCTTGGTTGGTCTGGTTGTCAGCTTCGCTGTCGGTTCACGGAAATACTTTCTGTCTTCTGCTACTTTGGCTCGTTTTGCTGCGCTCTCTTCGGTTTCTTCATACATGGTCTGAGCGATGGTTGCCGATCCTCGCGTCTCCAGTATGCGCAAGACCCTGACCTGCCACACCTGTTCAGCCTGCTGCACCTCGATCAGGTCGCCGATCTTGACATTATGGGCAGGCTTGACGCGCTGCTCGTTTTGCAGGACGCGGCCCAGTTCTATGGCATTGGTCGCCAGGCTGCGGGTTTTAAAGAATCTGGCTGCCCATAGCCATTTATCGATGCGGGTGGTGTCACTCATGAAGGTGTCGCTTTTCTGTACCAGGTTTCCAGGCCAATTACTATCCAGTATGGCCCTAAAAAATACGTCCATTCTATTTTGATGCAATTTATGGCAGCTGTCAGTCAAATACAATGCATTTTTGCCCAATGATTGTGCATACAACACAGCGCGCCACGAAATTGGACTATGTTGCAGTGCGCATAGACAATAAACTGAACGACCGTACAATTCGGCAAAGTTTTGTATTAATTCATATACTTCGCATGTTTGCCAATTTGGTCGGATCAGCTCATGAGCTCTGTTGAAGAACTAAGTGGAAAAAAGCGCGCGATTCTCATTGCCGCAGAGAAATGCTTTGCCGCGCAAAGCTACGAAGGCGTGTCCATACGCGACATCGCCCATGAGGCCGGTGTACCCATCGCCCTGATCGGTTATTACTTTGGCGCAAAGAATGAGTTGTATCACGCCATCTATGAACATCACAGCGGTTATATCGCCGAACGCCTGAACGGTTTGCGTCACGCACGCACGCATAGTGCACCGGGTGTAGCACTGGATGCCATCATCGCCGCCTTTGTGATGCCGGTACTGAAACTCAATGAAAAAGCAGAAGGCGCAAACTTTTCACGCATGGTCATGCGTGGCGTGATTGACCAGCACGAAGCCAGCGATCGCATCACGCGAGAATTCTACGACCCCATGGCACGCGAATTCATCGCTGCCCTGCACGACGCACTACCTCATGCCCCTGCTGACAGTGTCTACTGGAGCTATCAGTTCGCCCTCGGCGCCTTGCTGCATCATGTCGTCGATACACGCATAGAACGCCTGTCTGATGGTTTGTGCCCGGCACGGCAGGCTGATCTGGCGGCACCCTATCTGCTGCGTTTCATCACCGATGGCATCAAGGCGGCTACGCGGGTGGGCTGAAGCGCTGGCCTGTGTCACAATGCAGACCAAACGGACTCGCATGCACACAAATGGAAGCCATCATCTTCATAGGACTACAGGCCAGCGGTAAATCTTCTTTTTACAAAGAACACTTTTTCAATAGCCATCTGCGTATCAGCAATGATTTGCTGAAAACCAAAAACCGCCAGACTCGCCTGCTGGATTTTTGTTTTGACACCAGCATGCCCTTTGTCATTGACAATACCAATCCAACAAGAGAAATCCGGGCAAGCTATCTGGAACAGATCAAGGCCAGACAATGGCCGGTGACTGCGTATTATTTCAAAACTGATCTGGAAAGAGCGCTGACATGGAATAGCCAGCGGCAAGGCAAGGACCTGGTTCCCAAGGTTGGCATACTCGATACGCATAGAAAGCTGGAAATCCCCGATTATGATGAAGGCTTTGATCGCTTGTATTACGTCGATTTTATAGATGGTAAATTAACTGCCACTGATTGGAAAAAATGAAGTTTGATGAACTGGAAAAAGTGATGCGCGGCTATGAAACTGCGTATGATGATTGTGTCCCTGCCGGGACTTATATGGTTGCCCGCATTGATGGCCGCGGCTTTACCCGTCTGACCAAAGAAACCTGCGCATTCGAAGCACCGTTTGACATCAGGTTTCGCGACCTGATGGTAGAAACCTGCAAGCATCTGATGAATTGTGGCTTCAAGATCATCTACGCCTATAACCAGAGCGATGAGATTTCCTTGTTGTTTGACCTGCATATCAATGCCTTTGGCCGCAAGCTAAGAAAATACAATTCCCTGCTGGCAGGTGAAGCATCCGCCAAATTCAGCCTGATGCTCGGCCAGGTAGCGGCTTTCGATTGCCGCATCTGCCAGTTACCCACCCAGAACCTGGTCGTGGATTATTTTCGCTGGCGTAATGAAGATGCCAACAGAAATGCCTTGAATGCACATTGCTACTAGCAGCTCAGGAAAGAGGGCAAATCACAAAACGAAACTACCAGCTTCATCGAAGGCAAGTCGCTGGCTGAAAAAGAAGCGCTACTGCAAAGCAGGGATATCAATTTCAAGACCCTGCCACTGTGGCAAAAGCGCGGCACTGGGTTGTACACGGTCGAAGAAGTAAAAATCGGCTTTAACCCAAAAGAAAATAAAGAAGTAATCGGTACAAGAAAAGTCTTGAAGACAGACTATGAATTGCCGCAGGGGGATGCATATAGTGAATTCTTGTGGCAATTATTAAAAAGCGATGCCGACTGATCACTACAACAGCAATGCACTGTGCGCTCCCTTTCAGGCCTATGTGCTGGCACCCATGTTTGCGCCGCTGACCTGGTTGCTTGCGGCTGTGGCGACAAGTCTTTATGGCCGGGGGCTGAGCCTGGCTGCATTTGGGATGAAGTTCTTGTTTATGCTGCTATTGCTGCTGGGTTCTTATGCATTGTGTACACCCTTGCTGCATATCTGGGCGGGCCTGGTACGCAAGCCGCAAAAAACCAGCTATGCTGGCTTTGCATTTGCCGCGATCGCTGCGCTGGCACTGGGTATAGTGTATGCACAGCCCGGGTTTCAGGATGCCCGGCATTCAACGCAGAACCTCGTGTATCTGGTATTCATGCTGCTCACCTGCCTGGGCATGTTTATGAGCCTGAAAAACATGTTCTCGCCCGCAGATCGAAACAGCCACCCCACCAGTCTGGCATGGTTGAACAGGCAGCCAATGATCTGGAGCATATTTTCCCTCATCAAAGCTGTGCTGGCCCTGATCATCGTTTGTTCAGTCACTTATGTAAACTCTCTGCCTCAGAACTTTGACTTTTCCCGATTGTTTGACATATCGATCAAGCAAGGAGATTTCGCCGAAGAAGCATTTGTAGCCTCAATCTTTGACATTAGTCCAGGGCATTTCCTGGCCTGGTGCTTTTATAGCGCCATCATACTGGCGGTAGCGGCAATGGCATCTGCGTTACAGGCGAAAATCAGGGGTGAAGATTCTCTGTACCGGGCAATAGGCTGCACCGTCGGTGCACTTACCCTGGCTATTTTTGATCCCAAGCTCGCTGTTTATGCAGGGCTTGTTTATGGTCTTGCTTCATATGCTTTGGAGTTGAACACTAAGAAGTAAGGCCAACTAAAATGGCACCATTTTTTACATATTCTTTTTTATTAATAAATAAAATCGGCATCAGGTAAATTATGCGTTCTGGAATTGCCAGGAAGCAGTCATATCAACACCGACATGCTTAGGATGTTCTTTGACACGCGTTCTCAGTGCACCAGCTTTTTGCAACAAGAGTTTGGCTTTTTCATCAAATTGCGAACTGCGCAGCAGTAAATCGTAGGCGTGCTGTTCGTAGGCATCTGCATTAAAAGAAGCCATAGAATGAAGTTTTTCATAAAGGTAATCAACAAAATCTGCGGGTAAACGATGACCTAAATCGCACTCCAGGGTACAGACGATATCAATGAAATTATTGGCAGCACGCCCTGCTATCCAGAGCCAGCGCAGATCGCCGTTCTCAGCATTTAAATATTTTTTAGTATAGCGACGTAGTAAATCATCCCTTGCCAGTTTGGGTTCATCCTGACAAAATAATTGCTCATTTCTTGCATTCAGATCCGCTATCTTCTGAATCGGCACTGTCATTCCAAGCCTTGCATAAATTTGATTCTCAGTTTGAAAAGTATCTCGTAGTTCATTCCATTTTCTTAGGGCATCTAATTCGCCGCTGAACCGACGAATGGCTATCAATCGCATTACCCCTGCTGCATGATGTTTTTGAGAGACTGTAATACTGAGAAATTCGGATAATTTAGCTTTTAAATCACTAGGGCCCGCAATACTAAATCCCGCCCATATTACTTGCGAAATCTCTAATACCCGTGTCAATTTTCTCAGAACGCGCGATCGAAGGCGGTCATCCAATTCACACGAAATGGATTTACTGTATTGAGTCCCGTGTATTTTATCAATATGCTCCAGACATATTATGGCGCATGCTTTTTTCTCTTTTGCGTTTTCAGTGTTATTGAATCCTGCATTAGAGTCACAATCGTATGCGCTCCGATACAAAGTGTGCAAATCTGGATCTTCAAACAGGAGCCCTGCCGCGCAAGCAATATCAAACTGCCCGCCAAAAAGCTTCTCACCATTAATTATTTCGTCAATACGTGAGAGAAAATTTCTATTTTTTTGTAAACCAGCAATCCATATCCCGACTCGCAGAGAACAATATGAATCCGGGCCGTTCAGGAAGTCCAATTCTTCCAATCTGAAAAGGTCCTCCAGATGACTATCTAAAATAACCGACAACAAATAGCGAGCGCGAGTAACGAATACATCGAAATCAACATAGTGAGCGACATACGATTTAGGACCAAATATCTCGCGCCGGTCAAATACCATTGTGTACTCGCGAATCAGGTCAAAAGGATTATGTTTGAGCATAAGTATATTATCTGTCTACGCAATCGTTTCATCATCACGCATCAGAAAAGCTGTAACAACAAAAAATTTCCTGTGTACTGCATCTGGAATTCAAGCCCCAACGATCCAGCCTTCCAGCCCATCAAATTCAGGCAAGCCATAATTCTTTTCCTTTCTTTGCCAAGCCCATGCAGCCAGCAACATGCATAACACGGCGTCGAGCAAATCGGCACTACCGTCTTCTATCAGTTCTGTCTTGTATTTCCCCAGATCCAGCTTGATTTTCCATGGTGTGGCTCCCGCTTCCAAAGCGGCGACGATCAGCTCGCGTACTTGCTGGCGTTCTGGTGTTTGCTTGTTCTTGTCATCGCTTTTATACGAGGCTTTGGTGATGCTACGCGCCACCATGCCGGGGTAGGCTTCGAGTGCGATGCGTTGTGAGTCACCTTCTACCATGCCGGGAATACTGACTCTCGCATCCAGCAAGCGTGGGGCACCAGCGTGCAGCATGTAGGCGACAGGTGGGTTCACCCATTTCATGGAAGGTGAAGACCCCGCAGGTATGTCAGTTGCCCTGTGGGCGAATTTATTGCCGCTTGCACGAGCATCACAGAAAGCCTTGAATTGCAGGCGTAATTCCGCACGCGTTTGTGTTTGCAGATGGCGCATCAGGTCTGGCCAATTAGCTGGCCAGCGCAGATGTTTTATTAGTTCACGTGGCAGGGAAAATGGTAAATCAAAACCGCCCAGCCAGGGACCAGGCAGCATGAGCCAGTTATCAAAAGCAGTGAAGTTGCTGAGTGTTTGCAAGGATTCAAGGCGCAGTACATCGCCTTGCATCTGGCCGCTGGCAATCGTGATGCCTTTGCGGCGTGATGGTGCCGAGGTGAAATCCACACCGTGCAATTTCATCCGTAATGCCCAAAGGTGACGATGCGCATGAGGCCACGGTAAATCAGATAGGCCGTGCCATACCATGCGCGTTTATACCAGGCTTTCTTGTGCACATCTTCAGCAAAGATTTCTGTGCCGTCAGCAATGCCCAATTCCAGTTCATGCGCCAGGCTTGCTGTAAATATCTTGTCCCGGATAACAACATTGGCTTCGTGGTTGACGAACAGGCTGAGGCCGTCAAAATTGCTGGAGCCCACTGTGGCCCAGTCTTCATCAACAACAGCGACTTTGGCATGCAGTTGCGTCTTGCCATATTCGACTATGCGCACACCGGCTGTCAGTAATTTGGGGTAAAAAGACTGTGACACTGCATCCTGCAAAGCGAACTGACCGACACCGAGTAAAAGCACCACATCGACACCGCGAGTGGCGGCTGACACCAGGGCGCGGCGAAATTTCCTTCCAGGGGCAAAATAGGGCGTGACCAGAATGGCGCGTGATCTCGCCATGCCAAGCGCCTGCAAGTAGGCTCTTTGTATGGTTGCACGATTGCGCAAATTGTCGCGCACAACCAGCGCTGCCGAGGTGATTTGCTTGCCCGCGACCTTGGCATCGGCATGCAAATGCTTCATCAGCGCGAAGCGGGTACGCAAACCCAGTTTGCCAAGCTTGCGCCATTGCGATTCGACTTCCAGATGGATATTGGCGACCAGGGGGCCTGTGACCGTAACAGCAAAGTCCCAGCGCGGAAAAGGCAAAGCCAGACCAGAACCATCGTCAGCAATGCAGTCGTCAATGATATTCAAGCCGCCTACGATGGCGATTCGCCTGTCAACCACACAGATTTTTCTATGGGTGCGCGCCAGGCCGCGCTTGAACCACGGGTTAAAGCAACGGCACGCTACGCCCTGCTCATTAAAACGCCTTGTCAAATCAATCGCATGACTTCTGTCACTGCCTATCCAGTCTATAACCACTCTTACCTGCACTCCACGCGCTGCCGCCTGCACCAGTGCCTCCTGCACAGACTGCGCAGTCTGGTCAGCCGTAAAGATATAAGACTCCAGATACACTTCATGCTGTGCCTGGTTGATGGATGCAATCAGAGCAGGGAAAAACTGGGCACCGCTATGCAAAAGCTCTACATCATTGCCTTCAATGAAATGCAGTTTACTCATGGGCTTTTAGTTTGATCCAGCAATTCCAGGCTAACGGTGATCGGTACATGGTCGGACAAGGTAGTCCAGGGGGCACCTTTCATGACATGCGCCTCTTCCACCTTGAAGCCACGCAGATATACACGGTCCAGACATAACCAGGGCAGGCCAGCGGGGAAGGTGCGGGCATGGCCACCGTTGTTTTTGCTCAATATCCTGCGCATGCCCTTCAGTGAAAACCGTGATGCCGCAGGCTGCGCCTCGACATCAAAGGCTTCGATGACACCCAACTCCTGGTAAAGCGTCTGGCTCAGGCGCTGGCTCCAGTCATTGAAGTCACCTGCTATCACCAGCGGCGCGTCAACTGGCAAGTCTTGCTTGATGGTTTTTATCAGTGCCAGTATTTGTCGGCGGCGGCTGCCGGCGAACAAGCCCAGATGAATCACAAAACAATGCACCTGAACCTTGTCGACCTGCACAATGGCATGCAGGATGCCACGCTGCTCATAGGCATGGTCTGATACATCATGATTGGTGAAAGAGGCGATTGGAAAGCGGCTCAACAAGGCATTGCCATGGTGGCCATGCTCATACACCGCATTCATGCCATACACTGCCTGATGGGATTGTCCTGCCAGGAAATCATGCTGGCTCTCTTGCGGCCACAGTGTGTGGTTTTCTGCATGCAAGTCATGTTGCCCCTGCACTTCCTGTAAAAAAACCAGGTCTGCATCGAGCAAATCTATCGCTTCCTTGATGCCATGGATGCGGGCCTTGCGGCCAAATGCACTGACGCCCTTGTGGATATTGTAGGTGGCAATGCGAAGCTTCATGGTGATTCCCTTTAGCTTATTAAACCTGGATCAACTTTGGCAGTTGCAGTATGGCTTCGGCATTCGATGCGGAGAAACACTTGTCTGCTGCATCCCGCCATGGCAACCACTGGTATTGCAGATGTTCACGCGGTGCCAGCCTGATTGTTACATCAGGGCTGACACACAGGCCAAACACATGCTCGGTATTTTGCGTCACCCCCGGTGCATAGCGATGACGCCACACCGGGTAGATTTCATATATATTGGTCAATCCCCAATCTTGCAAGTCGAATTGCAGGGCATCAATACCAGTTTCTTCAGCTACTTCACGGATGGCGGTGTCAGACAAAGCCTCGTTCTCGCTGTCTTTGGAACCAGTTACAGACTGCCAGAAACCGGCCTTGTCGGCCCTTTCCAATAATAGTACATCAAGCGCGGGTGTATAAATGACTACAAGTACGGATACGGGGATTTTATGCAAGGACATGGTGAGCATGTGCTGAACTTTAACTGGTTTTCAGCTTGCTATTCTAACTCCTTTAGCTACCGGTGCTTTTTTGTATCTGATCTATCCGGGCTAACAGTATCAAAACAAAAAAAAGAGCCTGTCAGAAACAGGCTCTTTTGGTGATGCTTTTGTCGCAGGATTGAGGCTTACTTCTTCACTGGCACAGCAGGCGGCATTTCTTTTTCCTGTAAATGCCTGACTTGCGGCACCAGCTTATTGTGCGCATCCAGGAAGGCAGCAACGATGACCTTGGCTTCATTGGTATTGCTCCAGCCTGCGCCAAAGCCACCACCGGCAGCACCAAAACTGAGGCCGCCCATGCCCAGGTCCGTGGTCTTGGCAGAACCGGTTGCAGCTGCCAGTTGCTCGGTGGTTTCATTATCAGTCAATAATAAAACCACTTGTGCTTCCTTGAAGCTGACCTTCTCTGCATAACCAGTGAAATTCCTGAGGAAAGGGATCATGCCCATGATGGCACCAATACCGCCACCGGCCTTGCTTTCAGAAAAAGTCAGGCTGGGGGTAATCGTGTATTGCGCTTCATAGCCTTTACCCTTGGACACCGTAGAATTTTTACGGATAATGCCCTGATCCTTGAGTTCCTGCTCCTGTATCACGGCCTTCAGGCCAGATGCACGATCAACCACGCGGAAGCAACCACTTTGCTGTGCCAGCAAGCGTATCAAAGGCACGGGAGAAGACGGCAAGTTGTACTGGCTGCTCATGGTGTAGCCATTCGGGTTCTCGACCAGTGACAGGGTCGCGACTGGTGCATCACACTTGACCAGAGTCTTGCTGGCACCCTTGGCACCAGCAGGACCGGCAGCGCCTGTCACTTCAGAAGAACCTTCACCAAGTTCAGTTTTCTTTTCTCCGCAAGCGGCGAGAAACAAACTGCTGCTCAACAATAAAAATAAGGCTGTCTTGTTATTCACTTGCATACTCTTTTCATTGATCACAGTTTATTGGCCCGGCTTACAGATTAAAGATGCTTAACTTACTTAGGCTTACTTAGGCGATTTTTGGTTCTGCTGCACGCAAACGGATATGCAGTTCACGCAATTGCTTTTCGTCGACTTCAGATGGTGCTTGTGTCAACAGACATTGCGCACGCTGGGTTTTCGGGAAAGCGATGACGTCACGAATGGATTCTGCACCTGTCATCATGGTGACGATACGGTCCAGGCCAAAAGCCAGGCCACCATGTGGAGGCGCGCCATATTGCAGGGCATCCAGCAGGAAACCAAATTTCAGCTGTGCTTCTGCATCATCGATCTTCAATGCACGGAACACTTTGCTTTGTACATCAGCACGATGGATACGGACAGAACCACCGCCCAGTTCCCAGCCGTTCAGGACCATGTCATAGGCCTTGGCGATACACTTGCCCGGATCAGTTTCCATCAAGTCTTCATGACCATCTTTTGGTGCCGTGAATGGGTGGTGCGTCGCTGTCCAGCGGTCGTTTTCTTCATCATGTTCAAACATGGGGAAGTCAACTACCCACAATGGTTTCCATACGTCTTCAAACAAGCCATTGGCTTTGCCGAATTCGCTATGACCGATTTTCACGCGCAACGCGCCGATAGCGTCATTGACGACTTTGGCTTTGTCTGCGCCGAAGAAAATCAGGTCGCCATCTTGTGCGCCTGTACGTTCCAGCACTTGTGCCAGGGCAGCGTCATGGATGTTCTTGACGATAGGAGACTGCAAGCCATCACGGCCTTGTGCCTTGTCATTCACCTTGATGTAAGCCAGGCCTTTGGCACCGTAGATACCGACGAATTGAGTGTACGCGTCGATTTCAGAACGTGGCATGTTGGCACCACCTGGTACGCGCAAACCGACTACACGGCCATTGACCATATTGGCGGCACCGGCGAATACTTTGAAGTCGACATCCTTCATCACGTCTGTCAATTCTGTGAATTGCAGTTTGACGCGCATGTCTGGTTTGTCGGAACCATACAGACCCATGGCTTCAGCAAATTCCATGACAGGGAAAGGATTTGGCAGGTCGATGTCCAGCGTGTTTTTGAAAACCAGACGTATCATGCCTTCAAACATGTCACGAATCTCTTGCTCGTTCATGAAGGAAGTTTCGCAATCGATCTGGGTAAATTCTGGCTGGCGGTCAGCGCGCAAGTCTTCATCGCGGAAGCACTTGGTGATCTGATAGTAACGGTCAAAGTTGGCCACCATCAGCAATTGTTTGAACAATTGAGGGGATTGTGGCAAGGCAAAGAAGTTACCAGCATTAACGCGGGATGGCACCAGGTAGTCACGTGCGCCTTCTGGCGTGGACTTGGTCAGCATCGGTGTTTCGATATCGATGAAACCATTTGCATCGAGGAACTTGCGCACTTCCATCGCTACCTTGTAACGCAGGCGCAGGTTATTTTGCATCTGTGGGCGGCGCAGGTCCAGCACGCGGTGAGTCAGGCGTGTGGTTTCAGACAGATTGTCATCATCCAGCTGGAACGGTGGCGTAACAGAAGGATTCAACACTTCCACTTCATGCGCCAGCACTTCGATCTTGCCGGATTTCAGATTATTGTTGCCAGTACCTTCTGGACGGCTACGTACCAGGCCAGTAATGCGCAGGCAAAATTCATTACGTACGGACTCTGCAGCTTTGAACACGTCGGCACGGTCAGGATCGCAAACAACCTGCACCAGACCTTCGCGGTCACGCAAGTCGATAAAGATCACGCCGCCGTGATCGCGACGACGGTGCACCCAGCCGCACAGGCTGACGGTTTGGCCGAGTAATTCCTCAGTAGTGAGGCCGCAGTATTGGGTACGCATGGACATATTTCTTACCTGTCTGTATTCAAAATTAAAAATGATTTGATGCAGTGGATAACCACATCATTTATTTGGTGGGGAGATGCTCGGGAGCCACCACGCCCATGGAAACAATATACTTGAGTGCGGCATCGACACTCATGTCCAGTTCTATGGCCTGATCCCTGGGTAACATCAGGAAAAAGCCGGAAGTCGGATTCGGCGTTGTCGGCACATATACGCTGACAAAATCACCTTTGAGGTGATTGACTACATCACCACCCGGTACACCGGTAAGAAAGCCTATGGTCCAGCAATCACGGCGCGGGTATTCGATCAGCACAGCTTTGCGGAAAGCATTGCCGGATGATGAAAACAAGGTATCGGATACCTGTTTCACGCTGGAATAGATGGAACTGACGATAGGAATACGCTGCAACAGGCTTTCCCAGGCTTTGATAACGTAATTGCCAATAAAGTTCTGTGCCAGCAAACCAGTCACAAAGACGATGAGCAAGGTCAGGATCGTACCTATGCCCAGCACTTTGAAGCCAACCAGTTTTTCTGGACGCCATTCAACTGGCAACAGCAACAGGGACTGGTCCATGGTACTGATAATGGCATGCAGCACCCACAGCGTGATTGCCAGGGGTACTAAAATCAGCAAGCCAGTAATAAAGTATTTACGCATGGTAATCACAAGTTTTCTGAGTGAAACGACAATAATAATGGATTAAGTGTAATCAAGTACAACTCAGGCAGCTTTGCCTGAATCGCTAGCCGGAGCCGCCACTGGAGCAGATGCGGCCGTTGTTGTACTGGCTTCAGCTGCCGGCGCTGTTGTTGATCCAGCAGACCCGCCTTCAGCAGATGGTGCGGCAGCAGCACCGCCAGAGCCACCACGGAAGTCAGTCACATACCAGCCCGAGCCCTTGAGCTGAAAGCCGGCAGCAGTCACTTGCTTGCGGAAAGAAGATTTGCTGCAGGCAGGACAAACACTGAGCGGCTCTTCGGACATCTTTTGCAATACATCCTTGGCAAACCCGCATTCTTCACAACGGTAAGCATAAATCGGCATGGTGTAGCCTTAAAAAAACTGATAAAACCCTGAATTATAAAGGTTTTTGACCAGAATTTGCGCATTGCATCATGCCAGCCCCCCAAGCCGATATCAAACAGTTAATGGCTTGCGGATAAATTGCGGCAGCAAAGACCCGGCTACCATGCCTGTCACACTCATGAGCACACCTACCAGTTGCGGCGGCCACAAACCATCCGGCGCAAAGACTTCCATACTGACCCAGCAGACTATGCCAAGGATGATGGATGCCAGGCCACCCTGGGTAGTGGCACGCTTCCAGTACAGACCAAATGACAGCGGTACAAAAGCGGCAACCAGGGTCACTTTATAGGCATTCTCCACCATTTTATAAATACTGGATTCGGTGTTCATGGCAAATATGGTAATGATGACAGTGAATACCAGCACCACGATACGCATCATGAACAGGAATTGCTTGTCACTTTGCTTGGGGAAGAATGGTTTCAGGATGTTTTCAGAAAAGGTCACAGACGGCGCCAGCAAAGTTGCGCTGGCACAACTCTTGATCGCCGACAGCAAGGCACCAAAGAACATGACCTGGGCCAGCATGGGTACCTTGGTCATGATCAGGGTAGGCAAAATCAGTTGCGGGTCTTTGTCTATCAGGCTTTCGACCATCTTGGGGTCGATCAGCGTCGCGGAATAAGCCAGGAACATGGGGATGAAGGCGAAGCAGAAATACAATACGCCACCCAATACCGATGCATTACCGGCAATTTTTTCGTTTTTGGACGAAGCCACGCGCTGGAACACGTCCTGCTGGGGTATCGAACCCAGCATCATGGTGATCCAGGCGGCAAAGAACCAGAGTGACTCTTTGGCAGTGGGAGAAGGCCAGAATTCCAGCTTGCCCGCATTGGCCGCATGAGAAATCACCACCCCTGCCCCGCCAACCATGCCAGACACTTCCCAGCCTATATACAACATGCCGACGACAATGATGATCATTTGCAAGAAGTCAGTGATTGCCACTGACCACATGCCACCCATCAGGGTATAGATCAGTACGCTGCCAGCACCTATCATCATGCCGGTGTTCATGGAGATGTAACCACCAGACACCACTGTGAACACCAGGCCCAGTGCCTTGATCTGAGCAGCCACCCAGCCCAGGTAAGAGACAACGATACACAGGGTCACCAGCACCTCGGCAGTACGGCCAAATTTATTGCGGTAATAATCACCGATAGTCAGCAAGTTCATGCGGTACAGCGGACGCGCAAAGAACAGGCCAACAAAGATCAGGCACAAGGAAGAGCCGAAGGGATCAGCAACCACACCCTTCAAACCCTCCTTGACGAAGGTGGAGGAAATACCCAGCACTGTTTCAGAACCAAACCAGGTCGCAAACACCGTGGCGGTGACCACATACATGGGCAACGAGCGACCCGCGACTGCATAGTCCTTGGAGTTATTGACATAACGGGCGGCATACAAACCTATGCCAACAGAGATGACCCAATACAGGATGACGAACCAGATAAGTGTATTCATGGAAAGGCGTGCAATGATGTCAATAAAAAAACCCGCTTTTTTGCTGCGGGCATTATAGACGTAAGTTACACGAAGTTTGACTAGGGAACAGGCAATTTTCTGCGATGTATTATGCTTATTTGTGTAAAAAACACGCTATCTTGCCCGATGTATCAAAATGTACCTGAAAATGGAGCTTGAATAGCAAAAACATAACATCACTTCATTTCCACGAGGAAACCTGAAGGGAAATTAAATAGTTATCATATATACAATTATTTGAAACACTTTGAAACATGATTGACTTTACACAGACACATTCATATAAAATCGGCCACGCCTTGCACATTTTGCAGGCTTATTATTCTACATATTAATCTAAGCTGCAGAGCTGTTTCAGGCTGATGCAGCACATCTACGATAGGAACATCCATGGAACTGGCAAGCACCCAACAAGGTTACGGACCAGCGCGTGAGCGTTTTATCAGCAAGACCTTTAATCACCTCGGCGGCGCAATCCTGGCGTTCACTGCGATTGAAGTCATTTTATTCAAATCCGGTATCGCCGATGTCATGGCACAAGCCATGCGCCATCTGCCATGGTTCCTCATCCTTGGCGCATTCATGCTGATAGGCTGGCTGGCATCGCGTGCGGCACATACGGTAGAAAGCCTGCCCCTGCAATATGCAGCGCTGGGCGCATACATCGTGGCAGAAGCGATAATCTTTATTCCCATCCTGTCGATCGCCAATAAGGTAGCCCCGGGTGCCATCGCCAATGCTGGCCTGGTGACCATACTGGCAACCGTAGGCCTGGTCGGTATTGCCTATGTGTCGCGCAAAGACTTTTCTTTCCTCGGCAGTGTATTGAAATGGGGTGGCCTGGTTGCCCTGATACTGATCGCCTGTGGCATGATCTTTGGCTTCCAGCTCGGCCTGTTCTTTTGTGTAGGCATGGTGGCTTTTGCCGGTGCAGCGATCCTGTACGATGCATCCAACGTCATCCATCATTACCCTGAAGACCGTTATGTCGGTGCCGCACTGGAATTGTTCGCCTCAGTTGCCCTGATGTTCTGGTATGTCTTGCGTATCGTCATGAGCCTGCGTGACTAAGCAGCTTTATCTTCCCCAGCCTGCTTCAACGCAGGCTGGAGACCAGTTTAGCCCCCAGCCCGCCTCTGCTTCACTTCCACCTTATTTACTTCCCTTGCTACCCTTGTCTGCTCCAGTCAGCACAGCGGCCTGCCCATCTTTGCCTCTACTCCTGAAATCAGTCGTCAGCATGGCCTGATCCAGCAAATAACTGGCCTTGGTCAATAAATCCACTGCCCCCAGATAAAACTGTGGATTGATCTTGTCTGCCGTGTCTGTCGGCTGATGATAGTCAGCGTGGTCTTCCACGCCAAAATAGATATGCGGCACACCCGCCAGAAAGAAAGGCAGGTGATCTGACTGTTTGGTCCAGTCATCTTGTCCTTGTTCTGGCCTGTCGTGGCCGAATTTGAGTTTCACGCCCTGTGTGCCATCGAGGCTGTGCAGCAAATCCCTGAGTGCAGGCGTATGGTAAGCACCGCTGGCATACAACTCGCCCTTGTCGCCACGGGCAATCATGTCGAAATTCATATTCATGCCTATGCGTGTCATCTCCACTACTGGCTTGGCAGCAAAAGCGCGCGAACCACTCAGCCCCATTTCTTCTGCATCAAACAGGATGTACATGACATCATGTTGCGGTGGATTATTTTGCATGGCAGCAGCTATTGCCAGCACGGCGGCCACGCCGGAGGCATTATCATCCGCACCGTAATAAATCTTGCCCGCCTTCTCACCCAGATGATCATAATGCGCGCTGATCACCAGCACAGGTGCTGTCGCGTGGTCGCTCATGCTGCCGGGACGGCAGGCAAGGATATTTTTACCTTTGCGGCTGGCACCCTGGCGGGTCTGGAATTCAAACTCGTGCACGAAATCATCCTTGCACGGTGTCAAACCCAGTTGCTGTACGCGACTGATAATGTAATCACGTGCCAGGGCGCTGCCCTTGCTTTCGGTCGCTCGCCCAGCCATTTCTTCGCTGGCCAGCTTGTTGACATCGACCATAGCCTGCACCGCCGCATTTGCCGATTCCGCTGCCTGTACAGGCAAATGACTGAGGCCAAGCGCTAATACTGGCAATAAGCTGGAAATCGTTTTACTAAGTTTTGACATGGATCATTACCGGGGCTGAAGTTAAAAGTGACATTGGATGTTAGCTAAGACAAACGGACATCAATATAAGTTCTCCTTGCAAAAAATGCCATGACTTGCCTGTATTAATGCTCTAATACCAGCAAATAGGTTTGTGGAAGCTTGCAATTGCCGCCTTAACATGGCATAAACGCCAGCTTGGCTTTCGCTGCATTCGATATAGCATGCATGGCATGTCTATCATTTAATTTTAAACATTGCGAATGTGCACCAATAAATTTATCCACAGATGTCGAATTTAAAAAAACTTGTTGTTACCACAGAAGCGGAGTTTGAAGCCCTGGCGGCTTCCTGGCGTCTGCTGGAAACGCAAGTGCCGCAACTTTTGCCCTTCCAGACTTATGACTGGAACCGCGCCTGGTGGCAGATTTTTTCCGATTCATCCTGGTATCACAAAGACGAACTTGCCATCTGCACCCTGCATGAGCAAGAACAGCTCGTTGCTGTCATGCCACTGACAAATACCCATGTCGGCCTGCATCAACTGTTCATGTACCGCTATGTCCGGCCTTTCGGTGCGGACCCCAATCTGACAGAAATCAGGGTGCCACTGGCCTTGCCTGACCACACTGAAACCATATTGCAACAATGGGAAGATTTGTCGCGACAGGAAACTTTAGGCCTGACCGAGTTCCAGATCATCCATACCAAACAACATGCCCTACATTTTCTGACAAAGAACATAGCAGTTCATCCGCTGGAAGCGAGGGACATACCCAACTACATCCTGCATCTGGGTGAAAGCTGGTCATGCTTTAAATCCGCACTGAAACGCAATATCAAGGAATCCTTGCGTCGCTGCTATAACTCACTGGCGCGCGACAATTTGCAATTGCGCCTGCAAGTCTGGCAAGGTGCCGACGGGATCAAACCCAGGCTGGAGGAATTTTATGTCCTGCATGCAGCCCGCGCCGGTGCCACCAATACGGTAGAACACCCAGACTACTTTGCCGACACCAAGCACCGCGCCTTCATGGCCGCACTACTTGACAATGATTTTGGTCAGCGCATGCGCCTGTTCAGCCTGGAGCTGGACGGTCGTGTCGTTGCAATGCGTCTGGGCTTTGCCATGGGTGAAGAACTGTATCTCTACTATTCAGGCTATGACTTGAAGTTTGCTCGTTACAGCGTCATGACTACCCTGTTGGCCGAAATCATACAATGGTCTTACACACAAAATTTTAAGCGCATTAATTTATCAGTCGGCGAAGATGTCTCCAAAACCCGCTGGGGGCCATCTGTCACAGACTATGTTGAATACCAGTGCGTGAAGAACAATACCTGGCGCAGGAACCTGGGCAGCGGTATTTTGAAGATGCGCAAATTACGCCGGAACTGGTCTGGACAAAAGTCTGATTAAGCTGGTAACAGCTCAGCCCTTCTTGAAGTTTCATCGCGATATAAAAACGGTTACACTTCCCTTGCTAAACACTTGTACTTGCACAGGCTAAGGAAAACTCTTGCGCTTCATCCACACTTCTGACTGGCACCTTGGCCAAACACTGCATAGTGCCGAGCGTGCCCTGGAACATCAGTATTTTCTTGACTGGCTCATCGCTACGCTGGAACAACAACAGGCAGATGCCCTATTGATCGCAGGCGATGTGTTCGACAATGCCAACCCGTCCGCCATTTCACAAAAACAGTTTTACCGTTTCTTGCAGCAAGCCAAGGCGCGTTTGCCCAAACTGGATATCGTCATCATTGCAGGCAACCACGATTCCCCTGGCAGGCTGGAAGCACCCGGTCCGCTATTGGATGGCATGGACATCAGCGTCATAGGCATGGTGCCGCGCCGGGCCGATGGCAGCATTGATATAGCAGCCATGGTCTTGCCATTACGGCAGAATGATGAAATTGCCGCCTGGTGCCTGGCCATACCTTTTCTGCGCCCTGGCGACGTACCAAGGGTAGAAAATGCCAGCGATCCCTACATGGCAGGCATCGCCCAGCTGTACAAGGATGTGACTGAGCATGCACTCAGTGTGCGCCAGCCTGGCCAGGCCCTCATCGCCATGGGGCATTGCCACATGGTAGGCGGTGAAATATCAGAAGACTCTGAACGCCGTATTGTCATCGGTGGCACTGAGGCTTTATCGGCCAGTATGTTTGATAGCCAAATTACCTATGCGGCCCTGGGACATTTGCATCTGGCGCAAAGAGTTGGCAAACAAGAGCACCTCCGCTATTGTGGCAGCCCCCTGCCCCTGTCTTTTTCTGAAGTCGATTACCAGCATCAGGTCTTGTGTGTGGATATCAAAGGTGATCAACTTGAAAAAGTGACGCCTGTCCATGTGCCACGTTCAGTACAGCTCTTGCGCATTCCCAAACAGGCAGCACCCCTGCCTGCTGTGCTGGATGCACTTGACAGCCTTGACCTGGCCAGTATCGTCGATGCCAGCAAGGGTACACAATATGATCCCTACCTTGAAGTCAGGATCAAGCTAGAGGCACCAGAGCCCGGCCTGCGTACGCGCATAGAAGGCTATATAGCAGGCAAGCCCTTGCGACTGCTAAAGATAGATACGCACTACCCGGGCAAAGCGCAGGACGACAATAGCGATGAACAGGCAACACAAGACACTCTCGACCGCCTGCAGCCAGAAGACATCTTCCGTCGCCTGTATCAAGGAAAATACCAGCAAGATGCACCAGACGACATGCTGCGGGCTTTTGGCGAACTATTGCATGACGAGAACGTGCAATGAAGATACTCGCCATACGCGGTAAAAACCTGGCTTCTCTCGCAGGTGAATTTGCTGTCGATTTTACGCAAGAGCCTTTGCAGTCTGCTGGCCTGTTTGCCATCAGCGGCCCCACCGGTGCAGGCAAAAGCACCCTGCTGGATGCCCTTTGCATGGCCCTGTATGAAAACACGCCAAGACTGATCAAGGCAGGCACGACAAAATTACCAGATGGTGCAGATGCGGTGACCCAGCAAGATACCGGTAACCTGCTCAGGCGCGGCACTGGTGAAGGTTATGCCGAAGTCGATTTTGTGGGCACCGATGGCAATGCCTATCGATCACGCTGGAGTGTGCGCCGTTCGCGCAATAAAGCCACAGGCATCTTGCAGCCGACCACGATGTCGCTGCACCAGTTGCCGCAACTGCAGCCCATAGGTGGCAAGAAAACCGAGGTCAAGGAAGAAATCATCAAACGCCTTGGCCTGAAGTTTGAACAATTCACCCGCGCCGTTTTGCTGGCACAAAACGAGTTTTCCAGCTTTTTAAAAGCCGATGACAATGACCGTGGCGAATTGCTGGAAACCCTGACCGGCAGCGACATCTATGGCCAGATATCACAACGCGCCTTTGCCCGTGCCAAGCTGGAACGTGAAGCACTGGAGCGCTTTCATGTGCGCCTGGCAGACAATAAACCGCTGAGCGCAGAAGAGCGCACACAACTGGAGACTGACCTGGGCATCAGCAAAATCCGCTTAGATGATTTTGATGCCCAACTCGCAGAGCTGCAAACACATTTGCGCTGGCAGGCCGATGATAGCAAGTTGCTACAGGGCGAACAGCAAGCACAGCAGCAATTGCAAATTCATGAACAGGAGAAGGTTGCAGCTGCAGCAAGAGCCGCTTATCTGCAACAAGTAGAAAGCATACAAGCTGCACGCCCACTGCTGACAGAACTCGAACGTCTGAAACAGGCAATCAGCCTGGGCCAGGCAGAAATCACTACAGCCCATAACAATATACAGACAGGCATGCTCAGCGCACAAGAAAAACATCTGGCGCTGACGCAAGCACAGCAAGCATTGCAGCAAGCCGAACATGTCTTGCAAGAAGCAACGCCTTTGCTGGATGCCGCCAAGGCGCTCGACAGCAGCCTGAACATCTTGCGCAGCAACTGGCTGGCTGCGCAACAGACGCAAGCGCAGACAGAACAGGCACTGGCGACTGCAAGGCAACAACTTAAGAGCAAACAGGCTGACCTGGCACAACTGCACAAAAAGCAGCATGACCTGCAAATATGGCTGACCCAACACGCTGGCTTGCAAAGCCTGGCCGACAACTGGACAGCATGGGAATTATTACTCAAGCAGGCCGCAACAGCCCAAAAAGATGCCAGTTACCAGCAACAAAACATACTTGATCTACAAAAACAAAGGGACAAGCAAGAACAGTTACTGGCAGAACGCGCTCTACAACTCCAGGCAAGCGAACAAAGCTGGATAGCTACAGAAAAATCACGTGAACAGGCGGCAGACAAACTGGCACAGTTTGACTTGCCCGGTTTGCAGGCACAAAGACTGACGCTGGATCAAAGGCGTGAACTATTAAGCAGTGCCACAGACTTGCAAAGGCAAATGCATGAACAGGCGCGACGCAAGCAGGTTTTGGACACTCAGCAGCAAACCAGCCAGTTGAGTATGCAAACCGCCGATAAAACCGTTGTTAAAATCGAGACACAATTACCCAGCCTGATTGCTGCAAAAGAACAGGCAAATAAAAGCCTGCAACTGACCCAGGCCGCCTGCAATGCCAATGTAGAAAGCCTGCGTGATGCCCTGCAAGACGAGCAAGCCTGCCCGGTCTGCGGAGCGACTGAACACCCCTACAAAACCGGCAACCCGCAACTGCATGCCTTGCTGGTGCAGTTGGAAAATGAACTCAAGCATTGCCAGCAAGTCGAGCAAGACCAGCGCCAGTTACTGGCAACCGCAACGGCTGAGCACAAGCAATATCAACAGCAGCAAAAACAATTGCAGCAAGAACTGGCAGCATTGCAGCAACAGGAAAAAATCGTAGCAAGTGCATGGCAAGCGCACAGCATCGCCACTGAATTACGGATAGCGAAAATCGATAATGAACAAGCCAGCACCTGGTTAAGCCAGCAACAAACTGGCCTGCAAGAACAACTGCGACAATTGCTTAAAACCGAACAGGCCTATCAACAGGCAACAAAGGGCAGGGATGAGGCATTTGCCAATACAGAAAAAATACGCCGCACCCTGCAAGAGCACAAAGATAGCCATACAGCGCTAGTCCATGTCATTGAAAAATTCACTGCTGCACTGGCGCAGGCAACAGAAAAAGAACAGGATGCCCGTCAAAAACTGGATGAAGCCCTGGCTCAATTGGCACCGGCATTTGCCGCGCAATCAGACGACGGCAACAGTTGGCAAGACAACTGGCATGCATCGCCAATGGAATTCCAGAACCAGTGCGCAACCCATGTGCAACAATGGCAAAGCCATCAACTCGCATCCATCCAAAATGCGGAACAACTGGCGAAGCTGCAGCTGGAAATCGACAAACTGCAAACACACTCCCAGCAGTTGGATGAGCAGTTTTCCAGCGACAACAAACGCTATCTCGATGTAGATGCGGCATTAAAACAGCAACAATACAAACGACAGGAACTATTCCAGGGTCGCGCCGTCAGCGAGACAGAAGCGCAATTCACACTAGCCATCAATCAGGCAAAAGCGGCACTGCAAATCCAACTGCAAGCGCATGATGAAATACGCCAGCAACTGGCGCGCCTGCATGAAGCACAAGAGCAAATCAATAGACGCATCACCCAGCAAAACCAGGAACTACACAATGCCCATGAAAAACTGCAGGAGTGGATAGCTCAGCAGCAAGCCACGATAGAAAATCTGGACGTAACGCACTTGCGTGAATTGCTGGCACATCCTCATACGTGGATTGATGCAGAACGCCAGGCCATGCAAGCCATCAATAATGCAGTCCAGCAAGCCACAACCATATTGCGTGAACGCAGCCAGCAAAGGCAACAGCACTTGCTACAACGTCCCGCTCCACTCAGTTTTACTGAGGCAGAACCCATGCATGATGAGACTGAACAAGAAAGTGAGACTGCGCCAACTGAAATAGGCGAGAGCGAACATCTGCAATCAGTTTTCGGTAATGTCAGTGAGAAACGCCAACACGCACAGCAAGAATACAGCCGCCATCAACTCACGATGGCGCAGGACGAAGCACGCCACCAGCAAGCCAAGAGCCTGATCGCCACCATGCAGGAGCAAGAAAGCCAGACCCGCCTGTGGGCACAGATGAATGAGTTGATAGGTGCAGCAGACGGCAAGAAGTTCCGCAACTATGCCCAGCAAATCACGCTCGACGTCTTGCTCGCCTATGCCAACCAGCACCTGTACCAGCTCTCACGTCGCTACCGCCTGCAACGCGTGACAGACACGCTGGCCTTGATGGTCATCGACCAGGACATGGGCGATGAGCAGCGCTCTGTACATTCGCTGTCCGGCGGTGAATCCTTCCTGGTATCGCTGGCCCTGGCGCTGGGCCTGGCATCCTTGTCCAGCAACCGCATCAAGGTCGAATCCCTGTTCATCGACGAAGGCTTCGGCAGCCTTGATGCCGACACCCTGCGCATCGCCATGGATGCACTCGACAGCCTCCAAGCCCAGGGCCGCAAGGTAGGCGTGATTTCTCATGTGCAGGAAATGACAGAAAGAATATCGACGAGGATACAGGTGCAAAGAGTATCGGGCGGAAGCAGCCTGGTACAGGTTGCCTGATTCTCTTATCGGCCTTAATCAAAACATCAACAGCAAAAGAAAGAATTTATGATAGACGCACTCATCGCCGGACGCATTTACGGCCAGGTCGAAGAACGCTCAGGACAAAATGGTTCAGTCTACGTCACCTGCAAGGTGCGTGCCGCGACGGATGATGGTGAATTCATCATATGCAATGTGATCGCCTTCAACGATGCAACACGCAATACTTTGCTGGGTCTGGGTGATGGTGACAGCCTGTCATTGTCGGGGGCGCTGACACCAAAGGTCTGGTCAGACAAACAGGGTAAAGCCAGGCCAGCACTGGATTTGATTGCGCATGCCGTGATCACGGCGCATTTGAATACGTCCGAATAATTGCCATCAAGCAGTAAGGTGCCCCCTGCGCACCTTACTGTGATTTCAGCACACGGCACTTATAAAAATCCTCGTCTATTTGGTCAACACCAGCAAACGATTATTGGCTGGCATGGCAACATCCTCCAACAGGCGCATGCCATGCCGGCCGGCCAGCTCGGTGATTTTTTCTATGTCGCGTATCCCCATGTGCGCAGCTTGCTGCTTGAGTGACGCATCAAACTGCTGGTTGCTGTCGCTGGTGAACTGGCCTGCATAATTGAAGGGGCCATAAATGCAGAAACGCCCGTCACTCACAAGCAAGGACGCTACTCCGGCAAACATCAACTCCACTTCTTCCCATGCCATGATGTGGCAGGTATTGGCGGTGAAGACGGCATCAAAGTGCCTTTCTGGCCAGGGGCTTTTACCTATATTCAATTCCAGCGGTGGCAACACATTTGGTAAAGCGGCCTCTTCCAGCCAGGCCAGTATGCCGGGGTGATATTCAGGCCTGTCACTGGTTTGCCATTGCAGATGTGGTAGCTGCCGCGCAAACGTCACGGCATGCTGGCCTGTGCCGCTACCGATTTCCAGCAGGCTTTTGCAGTCAGCCAATACGGGTGTGATGACTTGCAGGATGGGTGCGCTGTTTCTTTCACAGGCTAGGGAATACGGTTTGTTCATGCCTATATTTTCCTTGATTGTCTTGATCATTTTGATCGC
The DNA here is from genome assembly GCF_059418665.1 of Undibacterium sp. GW821-FHT07F11. Taxonomy (NCBI): domain Bacteria; kingdom Pseudomonadati; phylum Pseudomonadota; class Betaproteobacteria; order Burkholderiales; family Oxalobacteraceae; genus Undibacterium; species Undibacterium sp. GW821-FHT07F11. The sequence goes on along the minus strand of NZ_JBWKQH010000005.1, from coordinate 73,991 downwards.
CAAGCTACTCTACGTTGAAACAGGCAAGGCTGCAATAAGCTAATTTTCATTCGCTCATTTAGTGCAACACTTACAAGACGAATAGAGGCAATCTTATGCTTTATTATCTTGACTTCTTATCCCGGAATATCTCAGACCGCGGCGCACAAACCCCAAATTTGCCATGCTGCGAACCCCAGCAACAAGCAAGCACCTGTCCGGTTGATCAACGTCATTACTCTGATGCTGATTTTCTTGCGTATCAATGCCACTCCACCACTCAAGACCAGCCACCATAAAGCAGATCCAAAGAATACACCCGTGACCATGAAGGCTGCGGCAGATGGGTGCACCGCAACCGGTCCAGCGATGCTGGCGAACACTGCAATGAAAGAGACTATGGTCATGGGGTTGGTGATGGTCAGCATGAATATGGATAAAAATGTTTTGATCACAGGCTGCTTGTTTGCCACAGCCTGATCCACAACTTGCGCTTTGCTCAATAGCAGCTTGCCACCCATCCATGCCAGAAACGCGGCACCAGCTATTGCGAGCGGTGCGCTCAACGATACAAAATAATCGGTGATGGCTACCATACCAAATGCACCTATTGCACCATACACTGCGTCAGCACAAGCTGCGCCCATGCCACTGATAAATCCTGTACGCATGCCGTATGCCAGCGTGCGCTGTATGCATAGCAAGCCTATGGGGCCTACCGGTGCTGCAATCGACACGCCTATCAGCATTGCTTTTAAAAATAAATCCCACTCCATGGTTACACCCAGATCAAAAAGAAGATGCCTCCAGTATGAAGATTTGAGACCGGGATTAACATGGAATAATTCAGGTAAAACTGCTACATTGCCTTCACTATTCTTGCGCACCCTCATCTGGACTTAAATATCATGGATATCGACGCCAAAGCCTGGAAAATCCTCGCCGCCCTGCAACGCGACGCCCGCATCTCTTTGAAAGCACTCGCCGACGAAACCGGTCTGTCCCTGCCCGCCACTTCAGAAAGAGTCAAACGCCTGGAAGAAGCTGGCGTCATCAAGGGTTATCGTGCAGAAGTGAACGCCGAAGCCATAGGCTTGCAAGTTCAGGCGGTCGTCGGCATCACTGTCCCTCAACCACAAAAAGCCAGCCTTATCGCCCACCTCAAATCTTTACCTGAAGTGCTGGAATGCCTGCATGTGACAGGACAGGATTCTTTTTTGTTGCGAGTCGCTACCAGGGACTTGCGTCATCTGGAGAGCTTTGTCGGAAATATCAACCACTATGGTGAGACACGCACTTCTATCATCATGTCGGCACCGATACCGCCAAGGGCTTTGACACAGATCACAGAGCATGAACAATAGAGTGCTTATGCTCAGGTTTGCGCTATATCAAATCCTATGTCAAAAACAGCAGGACTAGTTCCATCGAAGAATAGTCTTTCATCCTTGTGCGGACTAGCCTGAACTCCATTGAATTCGATATGTATATGGAGCTGGCATGCAACGCAGAACATTTGTCACTGGCAGTGCCATCATGGCAGCCAATCTGTTTTTACCTCACCCGGCCATGGCCCAGATTATTGGAGTACACGACGCTATCAATAAGGCTGGCCGCCAGCGCATGCTAACGCAAAGGCTGGCTAAGGCTTATTTGCAAATTGGTTTAAATGTGGAAACAGAAGCATCAAAGAAAATACTGGATCAATCCATGTCCAGCTTTGACCGTCAACTGGTAGAACTACATGCCTTTGCCCCCGCAGCAGATATACGCAGCAATTTATCCAGCATGGAGAAAACCTGGCAGGAATATAAGCAGGCACTGGTAGGCAAGGCCCCTAATCAAAGCGACGCCAGGCTGGTACTCAAGCATAGCGAAACTCTGCTGCACATGGCCGATGAAGTCACCGCACAACTGGAAAAACATGCAGGCAGCAGCACAGGCAAACTGGTCAACCTGGCAGGCCGCCAGCGCATGCTGTCGCAACGCCTGGCCAAACTCTACCAAGCCACCAGCTGGAATATCGCGCCCGGCAATGCTGCCAGCAGCATAGAAAACACCCGCAAGGAATTCTCCACCGCCATGCAAACCCTGCAAGCTGCCAGCGGCAGCAATACCAGATTGAAAGATGAATTGCTACTGGCCCAGTCGCAATGGACATTTTTCGAAGCCGCATTACGTCAAACTGGTGATGGCAAGCTGCAACGCCAATCCGCCAGCAACGTGGCAACCACCAGCGAAAGAATACTGGAGGTGATGGACAAGATTACCGGGATGTATCAGCAACTGGCGATTTGAGAAGGGAGCGTTCAATCGGAATGTGAATATTGGTGGCTCTGCTGTTGCTGTTGGGTTTGCCGTTGTTTTTGACTTTCAGCAGTTCCCATGTGTCGACGCCATTTGTGCAGTACAGAAAATGGATTAAGAAGAGCCGCTGTTTGAGGTGTAGCAGAGGTCTCGTGCAGCATTGCTGCGCGCCTGCGTAACGACAACCGCTTGCAAGCGCATGTTCCTAAGGGCAAGGCCGAAGGCGAGTTTTCGGACTTTCCCATTTTTTGTATTGCACAAATGGGAACCCCGCAGGGGCGACGACGCTTGGGTCGCGGTTCTTTGAATACTTACTTTGGCGACGCAAAGAAAGTATTTCGGCCGCCGGGCCGAGACCCGGCTTGTATCCACGGAGGGTAATCGCTTTAGTCAGAGTACGACACTCAAAAAACGACACGGCATGTCACGAACGCCGCTGGAGCGCCAGCCCGGTGGAATTACGTATTTAGAATTGCTGTTTATTAACGAATAGTCAGCCTGGTTAATATCTTCAAATTCTGCAAATGCTCAAGCTGAGCCCAAAAATCCCTCGTCCGTTTCCAGCCAGCCCAAACAAAAAACACCCTGCATACTCCCTCCATCGAACCAAACATCGAACAACCAACAAGCGAGGACACCATGCACATCAGCAGCGAATCCGCCATACTCTATTTCGGCACCCCCGTCATTCTGGTCAGCACTGTCAATGAAGATGGCAGTTTTAACCTGGCCCCGATTTCCTCCATCTTCTGGCTGGGCTGGCGCGCCGTCATAGGCGTAGGTTCCAGCTCACAAACTGCCCGCAACCTGAACAGAAACGGCCAGTGCGTACTTAATCTGGCTTCTGTCAATGAAGTAGCAGCAGTCAACAAACTAGCGCTGACGACAGGCTCGGATGCGATGTCGGCGTGGAAGGCGGCACGCGGTTACCGGTTGGAGAGGAATAAATTTGAACTGGCAGGCTTGACGCCACAAAAATCAGAAACCGTGGCCGCAGCACGGGTGCAGGAATGCCTGGTGCAACAGGAATGCACAGTCGCGGCCATGCATGGCATAGCAGATGACGAAGCCATGTTGAAGGGTGGCATACTCACGTTCGAGTTGCGGATACAACGCCTGCATGTCGATGCGTCCTTACTGCAAGATGGCAATCCTGATCGCATAGACCCCGACAAATGGAAGCCGCTGATCATGAGCTTCCAGAAATTCTATGGGCTCGATAACCAGCAAGTGCATGCATCGACCTTATCGACGATCCCGGAAAAAGCTTACCGCAGCCCGGATGTCGATAAGGCACGCCAAATAACTAATATAGCTAAGCTGGAAGCTTAGAACCTGTTTGCGATCTGTAGCGAGCGTGCGTCAGCGGGTTGAAGAGCAGCGCATGAGGCCCGCGCTGGACTCACGTTGCGCTCGCGCTTAAGATCGTAAGCAGGTTCTTAGACCTTCATCATGGAAGCGGTGCGGGGCTTGGACAACAGCTCGGCAAAGACTTGCCAGCGGCTTTGTTCATCACCCGGCTTGGCGAGTTTTTCTACATAAGTCTTGGTCATATCCTGGCCAAGGTTGTAGTTGATAACATAGGATCTATGTTTTTCCATGAAGCGCAGGCGTTGCCGCGATCTGGCTTCGTCAGACAAGGCATATTTCATCAACATGGCGACAGCGGCTTCGGTAGCTATTTCGCCATCGAGATACTGCTTGGCGACCATGTTGCCAGCGTAAGTCAGTTTTTGCAGGACTTCCTGCACCTGATAGTAATGTTCGACTTTGGCCGGGTCTATGCCCGCCAGCGGGAACAGGACTTCTTTTTCAAAGGCCATGCGCTCTGCATGCGGGAAGGCGACTTCTATGCCGTAATTGGCACTGCCCTCAGCCAGGAAGGACATGGGTGAATACAGAGGGTAGACGCTGTATTCTAGCCAGGCATTTTCATTGACCAGGTGTTTCTCTATCAGCAGATTGAAGACATGGTGACCTGGGTAGCCTTCATGGCTGGCCAGGTCGATGGCACGGCTGATGAACATGGGGAAGTCGGTATTGACCTGTATCAGGCTATAGCTATTGCCCTTATACCAGTTGTAGGCACTCCAGACCTGGTCCTTGACATATTCAATCTCAAAATTTTCTTCTTCCGGCAAGCTGATGTATTTCCTGGTGCGCGCGCGCGATTCATTGATGGCGGCCTTGAACACGGCATCGAGCTTGTCCTGCGGGATTTCAAATTGCTTGGCGTAGCTACTCAAACGCGTATTCAAATCACCCTCACCGGGCAAGAGCTGGCTCAGCTGGGCCAGGATGGGGTCGAAATCTGCCGGGCTTAAATCGGGTGAACGGGCATCATACAAGGCCACTGACTCATCATCGAAAGACAGTTTATTACCTGCCAGATGGGCGATGTAAGTGCGTACTGCGGCGACATGCAAGCCCAAAAAATCCTGGCGCAACTCTTGCCCCGCCTCTGCAGGCGGCAGGGATTGTGCCTGTTTCGTCAATTCTTCTGCTTGCTGCAACAAGTCTGCCAGAGGCAGTTTTGGTGATGCTGCCTGCCATTCTGACGGGCCATAATAGGCATCAACATAGCCGGGGTCATGCTGGCCTACCGCCAGGACAAGTTTGACATAGGCTTCTGCCACCTGATCGAGTTTCATGAAATGCTCTCCGCATGTATTTATTACAAATTTTGTTGTATGCATTTTACTGCTCTTGGACTCCACGCGTATCGTCAAGTTCAAGGCTAATTCGTCAATGCAGTGCACAAAAATTGACATGATCTTCAGCTAACACTATATTGCGCTACCGCCTAAGCTCATCCTTACAAAAATTGAGCCATGGCGCGACACTGAGGATAGATATGCGGCCCACAAGGCAGCAAATCAAAATCAGGACTTACGCAAAATTGTTACTGCCAGTCTTTGCTGTGCAGTCGGGGTGGTTTTGCGCAAGTCCTTACATAAAATTGGAGGATACATGGCTCTGCAACAGCTGGATGATGAACAGATACGCACCTGGACACGACGACAGAAAGATCAGTGGTGGTTTGATAATGTCTACCGCAAGGACATGGCGCAGCTTACCCTGCGCTCAGCCCTGACCGGTTTCTTGCTGGGTGGCATACTGGCCGCCACGGCACTATATATCGGTGCCAAAACAGGCATTGGTATTGGTGTTGGCCTGACTTCAGTGATTTTGTCGTTTGCGATTTTCAAGATTTTGCATAGCCTGGGCGTAACTGCCGACTACAGCATACTGGAAAACAATTGCACGCAATCCATCGCCACAGCTGCAGGCTACATGATCAACCCCATGATTTCCAGCCTGGCCGCCTACATGCTGATCACCGGCAAGATCATCCCCTGGTGGCAAATGCTGGTCTGGGTCATTGTGGTGGCCTTGATAGGTGTGCTGGTGGCTTTCCCGCTGAAGCGTCGCTTTGTCAATGAAGACCAACTGCCCTTCCCAGAAGGCCGCGCCTGTGGCGTGGTGCTGGACTCCCTTTACACCGATGGCGCCGGTGGCGGTTTGTACAAGGCCAAGCTGCTTGGCTACACGAGCCTGTTCGCCGGTCTGTATCAGGTCATCGTCAGCGATGGCTGGATGCGTCTGATCCAGTTCAAGATTTTACGTATGGACAAATGGGCCGGTATGACAGAGCCCTGGTACCTGCAAGAACGTCTGGATACTTATTACTACGTGACTGCCACCAAGTTCCAGTGGTGGCTACCCAAGATCATGGGCACGGATATACGCCAACTGGGTTTACGCCTGAACCTGGATGTCGCCATGTTTGGTGTCGGCGGCTTGATGGGCGTGCGGGTTGCCAGCAGTGTCATGCTGGGTGCCTTCATCAACTTCGTCATACTGGCACCATGGATGATACAAAACGGCGACATCGCTGCACGTACCCTGCCAAATGGCACGGTGGTGGCAATTTCCCGTACCGAGATTGTCAATCAATGGGGTTTGTGGTGGGCGGTGACCATGATGGTGGTCGGCTCCATGGTGGGCTTGCTGGCTAAACCTGAACTGTTCAAGGCGGCCTTCAAATCCATGACAGGCAATGGCAAGAAAGAAAAAGATGTAGGTCCCGATCCATTGAAGGACATCGAAGTACCATTGTGGATTTCTTACGTGGGTGTACCGGTCTTGTGTGCACTGGCTGCCTGGCTGGTGAATACCTTGTTTGGCGTGCCTTACATCATGGCGCTGATTGCCTTCCCGCTGATCTTCGTGCTGACCATTATCTGTATCAATGCGATGGCGCTGACTTCCTGGGCACCTATCGGTGCGCTGGCCAAGATCACGCAATTCAGCATGGGTGCGATAGACCGCAGCAATCCGGCCAATAACTTGCTGCCAGCCGGTATGACTGCAGACATCGCCTTCAATGCCTCTTCACTGCTGTCTGATATCAAGCCTGGTTATATGCTGGGTGGCAAGCCGCGTCATCAGGTCATCGGCCATATCATCGGTATCGTTTCTGGCGCGCTGGCTTGCGTACCGCTGTTCTTTTTGCTGTTCCTGCCACCAGATGCCAATGGTTTGCGCAGCACGGCAACTATCGTCAGCGAGCAATTCGCCTTCCCGTCTGCCTTGCAGTGGAAGGGTGTGGCAGAGATCATCGCCAAGGGCGTGAGTGGTTTGCCGACTTCTGCCATCATCGCCATGGCGGTGGCTGGCCTGTGCGCAGTGTTCATCGAAGTGACTAACGTCATCACTCGTGGCCGCTTGCCGCTGTCTGCTGTCTCCATAGGCCTGGGCGTGGTCCTGCCACCAGAATCCTGTTTCGCCATGTGGCTGGGTGCCTTGATATTCTGGTACATGGGCAAGAAAAATTCTGAAAAAGGCACTAAGGGACATACCTTCTGGGTAGAGGGTTGTGAAGCAATCAGCGCCGGTCTGATCTCGGGTGCGGCTATCCTGGGTATAGGTAATGCCATCATCAATGTGATGATGTAGTTGTATTGTAGGTTGGGCTGCGGTTTACCAGCCCAACACTCGGCGTTTAAATAACGTATACGTTTGCAGAGGCCCAGTGTTGGGCTGATGAAACGTAGCCCAACCTACGAGTCTATACCCGCAAATACCGCTGCAACAAACTGACCAGTTCATTTTCCCCCCGCAACCGAAACTCCACCGGTGCCTGGTCTATCACCAGCCTGTGCGTGAAATGCTCTATCGCATGCACCACGAAGTAGGCCTGCATCTGGCGGTCTGCAACATTGACAACGTCGGGGCGCTGGCTCAGGCAGCGTGCCACTTCTTCTATCAAAAACTGCTCTGCCTGCTTCGCGGTCTGCCGCAATTGCGCGGGCAACAATCCTTCTTCGTATAGCAACCGGTGCAAGCCGGGATTGTTCTCATGCAGGGCAATCATATGGCCAACGATGTCATGCAGTACAGGTTCAAGTGATTGTGTCGTTGTGCGCAGGGTTTCCAGCAGGCGCACACTGAGTGCCAGACCTTCAGCCAGGTGTTGTTCTGCCAATGCCGTCAGTATCGAATCCTTGTTGGGGAAGTATTGATAGAGCGAACCTATCGATACCCCGGCCCGGCTGGCAATGCGCGAAGTAGTGCCAGCGGCATAGCCAAACTCATCGAAAACATGAATAGCCGCTTCCAGAATTGCCTGCACCGTGACCTTGGAACGTTGCTGAGAAGGCTGTTTTAAAGGCTGTACGCGTGATTTAGTCATGGCAAAAACCAGCCTCCGAATGCGAATAGACAATGTGAATGATTATTCATATTATAGATCACCTCCAAAGCCATGCATTCTTCCTCATCTAAATATCATGAAACTCAATCAAGCCCGCTCAAACCAGACTTACTGGCACTGCTACCACGACCCAGCCTTGTTGACACGCGTGCTGGCTGTGGTGCAAACCCGCCATCTGCAATCCACAGGGGTGGAGTTGCACATAGACCTGTACCAGCAACGAGACAAAGCTGCTCCTGTGCTGATATTGAATCACGGCGGTGGTGGTTATGGCGGCTTGTTTGTTGGCCTGGCGCTGGCTTTTTATGAACAGGGCTATACAGTCATCGTGCCTGACCAGAAAGGCCAGGGGCGGTCTGGCGGTGCCATGGGGGACTTTACAGTGGCTGAGGCAGTGCAAAACATCGTCGATGTCGCAGCCTGGGCCAGGCAAGAATTCAGTGGATCACTTTATCTGTGCGGTGGCAGCATAGGTGGTGGCCTGACCTATGCAGCTGCCGCCGCGCTGACAAAACAGGGCAAGCCTCCGGCAGCTGCAGTTTGCCTGAACCTGTTTGACTTTGGCGACCCAGTCACTGGCCTGGCATTTACCCGCTTTGCGGCCCTGGCAAAAACCCCCGGCCTGGCCAAAGCATGTAGGATCATCAGTGGCTTGCTCGCAAAACTGGCGCCGCGCATACGCTTGCCCTACCGCCCACTCGCGCGCTTTGAAAACATGATGGATGAACGCGACCTGGCAACAGGGTTTTATGCAAAATGGCAAGCCGATCCGCTGACTCTGCGCACAGTCACGGCCCGTTATTTTGCCAGTATGCTCGATACTGCTTTTGCGATACCGCTTGAGGAAAATAAGCAAGTGCCGGTACTGGTCATCAACCAGAAGCGCGACAAGATGGTGAAGCCACAACTGACGCTGGATTGCTACCAGCGCCTGTCTGGTCAAAAAGCCTATGTCGAAATTGACTGGGGGCATTTTTCTTTGCAAACAGAGTTTAATGCTGAGCTTATTCATCTGGGCACGGAATGGCTCAAAAACATGGTTCATTTCAATCACCGTGCGCTGCGGGAACAGTGTTAACCCTGAACATTTTTTTGCACAGGCTATTCTCAGCTAAAGCCATTCCTGGGTGTGCTAGCCCACCACAGCCGCGCCTGGCGCATAATAAGTAATTTCAAACCGGATGCCATCGGCATCTTTCATGAACAAAGCCAGTGAACCACCAAGGTTTTGCATTGCTGGCACGTCAAACCCTGCCTCATGCATGCTTTGGCGGATTTGCATGACCTGCTCTGCCGATGTAGCGCCAAAACCCAGGTGATTCATGCCTGCACCATAGCGCTCATAGGGACGGGTATCAGGGTGTGCCTGCAAGAACTGGAAATAGAAACCCTCACCATCGGTCCAGACCTGAGGCCCGCTCTCGACAAAACCCAGTTGTGGCAACAGGCACTCATAGTAGGGCATGCTGGTTTCCAGTGAACTCACCAGCAGGGAGATATGATCTATCTTCATTTGCCTGCTCCCGCTGTCGTGGGCATGGGGTTTTGCAGGCTCTCGCTATCCCAGGTTTCTGACAATATCCAGTAACGCTGTCCATCGAAATATAGCTGGATATTATTGATGCCGCGCCCCGTCATTTCACCTTCGGGAGCCTGGCGCGTTTCATAAGTGCTCCAGATGTGGATGGAGCTACCAAAACTTTTCACTTCGCGCTTGATTTCCCTCTCATAGAAGCCAGCATCGTAGACCGGCTTGCTCCAGGCATGAAATTCCTGAACAGAAAAAACCAGCAGTTGTGGTTCGCCATCCTTGCCATGCACGACCGGAAAAATTTGCGCCCTGGGATGATGCAGGGAGATGTCCCTGACAATATTGCGTGGCGTATTGGCCGGGCCAGAGACAACATCATAATAGGCGTGCATAATGCCATCAATGCTGCTGACATCTGCCGCCAGTGGGTAAGCCGTGGCAACCGGGGTAACCGCGGCAACCGCCAGGTTTGAAAATATATTCAACAACATCATGCTGGTCAGCAAATTCACCAGTACTTTCCTGCCCAGAAAACTGGCCTTGCGTATATATTGCTTTTGCATACAAACTCCCTGTCAATGAAGCCCACAGTATCTTGTAGCAACATCATCGTGACTAGCGACAAATACGCACCAGGGTATAGAGAAAAACTCACTGAATAAAAAACATAGGCATGCGAAAAATTCCTGGTTTGAATGATTTACGTATTTTTGAAGCGGCGGGCCGCTTGCAGAATTTTCGTCTGGCAGGCCAAGAACTCAATCTGACACACAGCGCAGTCAGCCACCGCATACGCTCACTGGAAACACAATTGGAGCTGGAATTATTCGAGCGTCAAAACGGTGTCCGGTTGACCGACGCCGGGCGCGAACTGCATATGGCAGTCAGCCTCTCGCTGGACCAACTGAGTACGGCAATCGACCGCATCACCCAGCACCACCAGAGCCCGCGTCAGGTTGTCAGGATCGCCAGCCTGCCAGCTTTTGCCTCTTACTGGCTACTGCCCAGATTGCATGATTTTTATCTGGCCCATCCCGATATCTCGGTACAAATACAGGCCAGTGTGGAACTGGCAGAACTGGGCGAGAACGGTGTCGACCTGGCCCTGCGGTTTGGCACTGGTCATTGGGCCAATGTGCAGGCCCGCAAACTAATGTCTGAATGCTATTACCCCTTAGCCTCACCAGATTTTATCGCCAGACACCAGCCTGCAACACCCCGGGACTTGCTCACATTGCCCCTTCTGGTACACGCCAATACCAGGGGCGCAGGTTCCTCCTGGTCAGCCTATTTCAAGGCTTTGGGATTGCCTGCGCAACAGACTTTGCGCAGCATCAGCTTTGATGACAGCAACCTGGTTTTGCAAGCAGCCGAGCATGGACATGGCATTGCCTTTGAGCGTCACAGCCATGTCAGCGCCAGGATCAGGCAAGGGTATTTGCAAAGACTTTTTGACAGTGGCTTGCAAAGCCAGAGTCACTATTATTTACTTTCCACAAAACAAGGCTTGAGCATCAAGGCCGTTCAATGCGTGCATACATGGCTCATCGAACAGGCACAAGAATTTAGTTTACAAAGTGCAACAGAGTTGAGCCAGCTGCGGTGTCTGGATTTACCGGACAACCACACCTCGTCAGACCTCCAGGAAAAGCTGGACTAAGCGACCTGCTACAAAAAAATACAAAATTGTGACATTTCATGACATCCAAACAGACTGGTCGCGCGTTAAAGCTGAACCAGGTCACTTTTATTTACCCTTGCCGGGAAGAAATCCATGTCCGCCCCAGATCAGCCAGTTTTACGGAAAAAAATCCGTCATCGTCCCCTGCTAAAAATTGCCGCTTTGGCAGTTGCCAGCCTGTTTTATATAGGCACGGCTCAGGCTCAGGATGAGCCGCCTGGGCGTGTCGCCAGGGTCAGTTACTCTTATGGCAATGTCAGTTTCGCTGATGCCGGTAGCAATAGCTGGAGTTCGCTGGTACAGAATCGTCCCATCTCTACCGGCGACAGTCTGCAAGTACCTTATGCCGGTAAAGCGGAATTGCATGTAGGGCCGAATGCCTTGCGCATGGCAGAAAATACACGCATGAGTTTCAGCCTGCTCGACGATGACAACACCCAAATTGACCTGAACCAGGGCAGCATGGTGATACGTGTGCGTGAACTCAGCAATAAAGAAAACTTTGACATACGCACCCCAAATCTGGTGTTCTCGCTGCAAGAACCGGGCGAATACAGGATTAACGTCAATGATGACAACACCACCACCGTGCTGGTGCGGCGTGGCACAGCCATAGCACGTGGCGAACGCGATACTGTCACTATCAGGCAAGGTGAACAATCTCGTTTCTCTGGCAGTAACCTGCAACACACCATGATAGGCTACGTACCGCCACCCGATACTTTTGACCTATGGGCTGCTGACCGTGACCGTGCTGAAGAAAATCTGGAAACCGTGCGCTATGTTTCGCGCGAAGTGATCGGCTATGAGCAGCTTGATCAATACGGCGCATGGGAAACCACCGCCGACTACGGCGCAGTCTGGTATCCACGTCAGGTCAGCGCCACCTGGGCACCTTACCGCGACGGCAGTTGGGTATGGGTTGCGCCGTGGGGCTGGACCTGGGTAGACCGTGCGCCCTGGGGATTTGCACCTTACCATTATGGCCGCTGGGCTTATGTAGGCACACGCTGGGCCTGGGTACCTGGCCCACGTCAGCATCATGTGCGCCCGGTGTATGCGCCAGCTTTGGTCGCCTTTGTCGGCGGCAGCACTTACATCAACAATCATGGATCCAGGCCAGGCTCACACCCTTCTGTTGCATGGTTCCCGCTTGGGCCTGGCGAAGTCTACAGGCCTGGCTACACCCACAATAACCACTATATACAACGACTGAATCAAAACATGGTGGTCAACAGCAGCATCACAAATGCCCGCTTCGTAAACCAGGGTGTGCGTAATGCTGTGACGATAGTGCCAACCAATACCTTTGTACGTGGCGAGCATGTATTACCGGTGTCCAGAAATCCTGTCGCAGCAGTACAAACCCGCCAGGCCCCGGTGGTAGTCACTGAGGCACCGAATATCACGCCAGTCAATAATAACCGCTTTGGTGAAGCACGCCAGGGCAATTTGCGTAACGGTGAACAGTTCAGGCAAAGAAACCTGGACATGCCACCAGCGCGGGCTGCGGGTACCATCACCAATCAGAATCCGAATGAAATCCGTTCAGTGAACCGTCCGGCAGAAATAAATGGCAATCCACGTGCACAAAACAATGGCGTGGGGACACAGAATGCACAGCCAAATACGGTATCGGGCATTATTTCAAATGCAGTCAATACACCGCCTGTAAATGCCAACAGTATTGCCCCTGCGAATAATCCAACCAACCAGGGCATGGGCAATATGAACCGCAGCCCGGAAATACAAGGCAATGCGCCACGCCAATATGGCAACGGCATGCGGGATAATGTCAATCAGGGCGGCAATAATTACAATCAAAGGCCGCAAGTCAATATTGCACCAGCGACACCGGCAGCAACGGTGAATGTACCACCCAATAATAATGTGGCTCCACCGGTCAATGTCATCAGCAATACGCCCATGCGTACGCCGAATGCCAATACACCGGCCAACAATGCCATCATGAATTCACCTAATACTGTGAACCAGGGCAGGCCCGAAAGCAATGACAGGTCATCCAGATATGGCAATAGCTTCAACAATAATCCACAGCAAGAACCGCGCGTTGAACGCCAGCCGGATCGCATAGACCGTGGCAATGAAAGACCGGTTGAACGCACAAGGGAAAGACCCGTTCCAGTCGCGCCAGTCGAAAGAGCAGTGGAAAGGCCGGTAGAGAGAGCGCCAGCACAAGCACCCATGATACAGCCAGCACCCCAGCAGGCACCACGCATGGAGCCACGGATGGAACAGAGACAGGCTCCTGCACCAGCGATAGTGCATACGCCTGCACCAGCGCCGATGCCAGCACCAGCTCCACGGGCAATGCCTGCACCTGCCCCCACACCAGCACCTGCGCCTGCCCCAAGAGCTGAACCACCGAAAGAAAAGGATGATCCACGCAATGCGAAAATACGTGGTTTGAGCGAACGTTAATCCTTAAACCCTTAAGCTTAAAAAGCCAGCCTGTCCGGTCATACGGGACGAAGGGCTGGCTTTTTCTTTTCTGCTCGTCACTGCTTTACTCTGCGTACTGCCAGGCTGATGCTCTTGCCTGACTATTGTTTCCTCAGATCGCCTCTCCTGATTAGATACCCCGGATCCCCCTGTTAGTCCCGCCACCAAGATGTGACGAAAGCATGCTGCAGAGGTTTGGTTTTGTTGAACCAGCCCTTCAGTTTTTTGCCCAAACTGACATGCCATGCAAGGCATGCGGAATTACTTCGTTCACCAATAATCAGAGGCTATGATGCTTACATCACCTACGTTACGACCATTGCGACTATTACGGCTGTTGCCACTGTTACCGCTCATCACAGGCATCTGCATTTTATTTTCTGCTAGCAGTGCTGTTGCCCAAACAATTTCTCCTGCCTTTGCTGTCACCCTCGATATGCAGGGCATACGCTATGCGTCGCACCAGGCTGCAAGCCCACAGAATGCCACGCAAGAAATCAAACTCAAGCAGCAATTGATACTGCAAAGCGATGGACAATTCCGTTCCATCAGTGAATCACTCTGGCCAGGCAATATCAAGTTTCATTTCCTGACGACGGGTAACAAGGATGGTGTAGCGGAGGTCGATTTGCTGCAATGGCGGCAGGGTATTGAAATAGACAGAGACAATGCAACAGAGGCGCGCAATGAGTACGCCAACATGCTGTTCCTGAGCCCGGCATTATTGCTGGAACATGCCAGCATGCGCGTGTCCGCCAGCTTACCAGGTGCAGAGAGTGAAAAATACGAGAAAATAAATTTTAGTGATGCTGCGGGACGGCCTGCCAGCATGATTATTGAGCGCAGCAGCGGCCAGGTAATGAGCGCCAAAACTGCCACATCTGCTTATGAATATGCAGACTACAGCGCGGTACAAAATTTCAAACAACCAAGGCAGATTACGATCAAAAATGGTGACAAGCTGGTACTGCAATGGAGTATCAATGCTCAAGTACCTGTGCATCTTGATGCCCACGCTTTTGACTTGCCAGCAGGCTATGTAGAAAAGCAAGACAAAGGCGCATTCCGCGCCACCATGATAGCCCCCGGCACTTACCGGGTCGATGGTAACGAATCCGGTTATCACACAAGTTTTTCGGTAGGCACACATAGCGTGGCAATCTATGATGCCCCCATCAGTGTTGCCGAAACCGCCAAGGTCAGGGCATTGATAGAGCAGACTGCACCCGGCCGCAAACTTGCCTATGTCGTGCTGTCACATACCCATCGCGACCATATCGCTGGTACACCAGCGTACATGCATGAAGGTGTACAGATTTTGACAGGCAAGGATGGCAAGATGGCCGTGGAGCGGCAACTGGGTCAGGAAGTTGCCAGCAGGGTGATCGAAGTCAGCACAGCATGTGATCTCGATCTTGGTGGCCGCAGTATCCGCATTTATCCCATGACAAGCAGCCATGCATCAGACATGCTGGTGGCTTATGATGCAGTTAACCAGATTGTGTTTCAGGGCGACTTGTTCTATCTGCCAGAAATTGGCCCCATCCCGCCAGTGTTTGATGTCGGCCTGGAACTGGATAGCTTAATCAAACAATATCAGCTCCAGGTGCAACAACTGGTCGGTGTACATGGCCGCAGCGGGACTATCATGGATTTTCAAAAAGCACTGGAGTTGAGAATGGCAGAAAAATCAGGCACAGGAAAAAACTAATACGTCTTTTAAATCAAATCCCATTTGTAGAAAACTGTGTCGGTATGCGGTTTAACCAACACAGTTTTCGCATACCTCTACCATCAGTACGGCAATTGTTGTAAATTCCGGTAATACGATCATCTTGCAAAGCACTCGCAATACAGTCTCTTAAATACAGTCTTTACAGACTATCATCACAGTCTGCAAATGTTGCTTACATTTTGCACAATAAGATAATGGTTCAAGATGCGCCCGGAAAAATTTCCCTCCTTCGCCAGCTATTCCACACTGCTTAAAACCTTGCTGGTTTGTACATTGGTATTGCCTTCGTTTCTGATGCATGTGCAGGCGCAGGAACTGCAAATTTTTACCGAAGACTGGCCACCCATCAGTTTTGGCAACGGCAATAAAGCAGAAGGCATGGCAGTCGAAGTCGTGCAAGCCATGCAGGCACATATAGGCAGCAGTCAGCCCATACAGGTTGTGCCCTGGGCGCGTGGCTACAAGGCCTTGCTGGAAGAACCCAATACCCTGTTGTTCACCGTCGGCAGATCAGAAGAGCGCGAAAAACTCATGGTCTTGTTAGGCCCTATCGCCATCTCGACCACGTCTTTATATACGCGCAAAGGCAATGCCACACGCCTGCACAGCATGGGGGACGAGATACAAAAACTCAAGGTCGGTGCCTACCGTTCCAGCATCTTTGCAGATACCGCCCGCAAGAAGGGTTTTCAAAATATAGAACAGGCACCAACACCGCAAATCATCGCCAATATGTTGCTGGCCAAACGTTTTGATTTATGGGTAGAGGGCAGCCTTGTGGTGTCATCGGTACTGAAAGAAATAGGCCGCTCTGCGGATGATGTAGAAAAAGTCAAAGTCCTCGACAGCCTGGAACTGTATCTGGCTTTTTCCACCTCCACTCCAGCAAGCACCATCAAGGTCTGGGAAGATGCCTTGCGCTGGCTGAAGAAAGAAGGTCACTTCGCCCGCATCCATCAAAAATGGTTGCCGAACGAGCCACCACCGATGGCGGTGATACGGCTCGATCCACCTGGCAAGCCCTGAACATGGCCTCAGGCCATGACGATATTTTCCAAATTAAAAGAAAAAGGTGTGGGATTGCGACCTGGACCACCACCTGTCATGACAATGTCCGCACTCGCTATACCCAGCAGTGATAATTCAGTATTGATATTCGAAATAATGGCCGAGTTCATGACCTGACCTTGTTCGACCTGAGAAGCAACGCCTATCCAGATTGTTGGCTCGAATTCGAAGACTGCTTTTTGCTGAGGAGCGATGGAAGTTTTGATCGCCAGCAATTTCCCATTCTTATAAATGGATGCATTGATAGCACCTTTCGACAAGTCATTGAGCACTTGTACTTCCTTGGCACTGGTGCCATCGCCACAAGCAACCAACCTGTCACCGGAAGACGTTAGCCTCATACAATATAGTTTGCCATATTCCGCGCCCATTTGCGGTGTATGGTTGCCCCATGAATCACTCGCTCCGACAGCCATGCTCATGGGAAAAGTAAAGGGGTGATTGTCGCCAACACCGCAGTATTTGATGACCATCCAGGCAACGGACAATTCGTCAAAATTTGTTGCCACATTTTTTTGGAAAATGATGACTTCAGAATTATTGACGTCATTCGAATTATTGATGAAGTTCAGTTGGATATCCATGTCAGACCCTTTGATTTTAAGATGAGGTTTTGGTATAAATCGCAGCATTAGCGTGGCAGGCAGGATGCATGGAATACCCATCCACAAACTTCGAAGACAATAGCATATCTTTAATTTTCAAAATTAAAACTTACTCGTCTGGCCTCCATCTCTTTCCCAGATATTTCAAGACAACAAGGCCACCAGCGCCGTTGGATGTATATGCCAGCCCATCAAGCCTGCCAGGCCCATGAATACACCAAAGCCGGTAGGTACCAGGGTCACAAAATACAGCCAGCGCTGCCTGGTCAGGGCAGTCACTGCCAGCAAAGAAATGGCTATCGCCAGCAAGGCATCTGACAAGTCAAATTGATCATCCTTGTAATTGGCATTGTCATAATCGATCTGGTCTTGTTCGGCCTGTTTTTTCAACTCTTCTTTTTTCTCGTGCTGCTCTTTGCCTAGCTTCGCATAACTGTCTATGGCTGCCTGATACTCTGCTTTCTGGTCGACAGGCGCATTTTTGGCGGCCAGACGCAGTTGCAATTCTGTTGATTTGGCCAGTTCTTCCCGCATATTCCTGGCCTGGTAAAAGGCCCAGTGATCTATCTTGTTGGCCTGCGATTGCTGCATGGCCTGAACGATATTGTCGTCCTTGACCTTGCATATGCCCATGAAGGTCGCCAGCAAAGCCACGGTAATGGCAACCCAGATATTCAACTGACGTGTCGCCTTGTCTTGTCTGGCCTCTTCCTGCTGTTCTGTTAATTGCTCTACGGTTTCCACGGGATCTATATCCATATCTGAACTCCTTGACTCTCAAAAAAATCTAAAAATCGAACAGGCTGTCATGCAATTAGCTGGACAATTTCACATCAACCGCAGTCCCACCCAGTTGCTGCAAGCGACGCCCATCCCGCACGCATTCATACAGCAAGTACAAGGCATAGCCAAGACAGGCCAGGCGTATGCCACGGTCAAGCCTTTGCAGGTCCAGTATAGCTGGCAAGCCTATGTTATATATCAGTGCATCAAGCTGACTGAACAAGAAGAACAACGCAGCATACATGGTATTTTGTACTATGTTTAATTGCAGTTTCAATTTACTCCACACAGGCTGTAGTGCACACCAGATGCAAAATGCAATGGAGCACAGCAGCAGTGCACTCATCCACGGCAAGTAGCTTGCAATGGCTGGCGAAAAATCCACGCGCAACTGTTGCAGGCTAGTGTCTGACATCCACAATTTATGCCAGATCAGCAGCAGGATAAAACCACAGCTGGCTAAATCAGTGATGATGTCGCTGCCACGTATCCGTTGCCATTCATATTCCTGCTCAGGTAAATCCTGCGCCCGCCAAGTCTTGTTATTAGCCCAGTTGGGTAACATCCCGCTTTTGGCAGCCAGATAAAATGCCACCGTCACCGAGGTAAACACCAACGTCCCTTGCTCAACAAACCCGGCCAGCAATTGCATCATTGCCTGCCATACCTTGTAATGCTCCGCCTGTAAAAACACTGCCGCACTTTTCAATGTTTGCAATAGCAAAGTAATGCCAAGGGCGTAACTCATGACGAGCTTATAGGCAGGCATTAACTCACTGCTGACCAGAGGCGTGACTGGCATATAACGCGCCGCTACCTGAGCCGGATGACCCAGTTTCTGCAATATGCCTGTCACTTCTTCCTCAGACGCCTCCCTGCCTGCTTGCTCCCGGATGGCATCAAGTTGATCCAGAATATTGGCTTGTAATTCACGGCCTATGTCTTCCCTTTGCGCCAGCGGCAATTCCTGTTTCACCGCATGTATGTATTTTTGCAGCAGAGTCATCGTCCAGTCTCCAAGATAGTAGTCAGCGTGCCATTCAAGGCTTGCCATTCCTGCGTGAGTTTTTCCAGTAATTCCACACCTTCTTGCGACAGGATGTAATAGCGCCTCTCGCGGCCCTCACCCTGTTGCCATTCACTGTCCAGCAAACCCTGGTCAGCCAGCCGCCGGACCAGCGGGTATAAAGTACCCTCGTCTATATCCAGACCATGGTCGAGCAAGGCTTTGCGCAGGGAGTAACCATACTGTGCCTGCCGCAATGAACCCAGTACGGCCAGCACCAGCGCGCCGCGCCGCAATTCCAGACGCATTTTGTCCAGCCGGTCTTCTGACATGTCTTTGATTCCTTCCTGTTTTATCAATACTGTGTCACACACAGCATAATACTATGCGCCACACAGTAAAAATACAAGCTCTATTTGCATGCCTTGGGAATACTCACTGGCAGGTTTTGATCCCATGTTTCCCGTATTCATCAGATTTTTTTTGCTTTCGTCGGAAAATGCGAGACGAAAGCCGCGCAGGCAATTATTCTTGGCAGCAATCGCAAATAAGAAGGAAATAACAATGTTCACGACTATCTGGTTTATCTTACGTGCCAGTTTTGGCTGGAGTGCGCTGATCATGTTCACGACGATATTGATCGTGAATGGCATTTTCAGGAACCGCATGCCGGGTGAATTTATCCTCATACCTCTCAGCCTCGTGGTGCTGGTCATGGGCATCAGCTTTTCGCACGTGCGCCGGGTGCGCCTGATTGCCAGCAAGGTGGACACCAGCACGCTGGCCAACCGCCAGCGCCGCCAGATAGAAATCCCGCTGGAAGCCAGCGAAGCTTTCGAGCTGATCGATGCCGCCATCCGCGAATTGCCAGGTGCGGAAGATACCGAGAGCGCCAGAGACAGCCTGCAGATACGTGCCAAGATCAAGCGCATAGACCCTTACCAGGCCAACTTCATTGACGAGCTGAAGGTGCTGGATTTTCTGACGACCAAACGCAACCAGATTCTCGCTACCATCACACCCGGCGATGGCGTAGGCAGCCTGACCTTGATTTGTGAACCTGAGCGCCCGGCGTGGACAGATTTTTTCCTCGTCGATAATGGAACCAATCTGGAAAATGCCGAAGCCATCACCCGCGCCATTACCCGCCGCATTGCAGAACGCAGACGCAAGGAAAAAGCCAGCGCGGCCCAATCTGTGACTGAAAAAGAATTGACGGTAGCCAAACTCAACTTGCTGCATGCCCAGGTAGAACCGCACTTCCTGTACAACACCCTGGCCAGTGCACAATTATTGACGCGGGCTGATCCAGCAGCG
Organism: Undibacterium sp. GW821-FHT07F11; assembly: GCF_059418665.1. Taxonomy (NCBI): domain Bacteria; kingdom Pseudomonadati; phylum Pseudomonadota; class Betaproteobacteria; order Burkholderiales; family Oxalobacteraceae; genus Undibacterium; species Undibacterium sp. GW821-FHT07F11. The sequence goes on along the minus strand of NZ_JBWKQH010000005.1, from coordinate 53,800 downwards.
GCTGATCAGATGCTGGGCAATCTGATCACTTACTTGCGTCACTCCCTGCCCCGTACTGAAGATACGGCCTCAACCATAGAGGAAGAACTGGAGAGATCCATCGCCTATCTTGACATCATGAAGATACGCATGGGCACACGCCTCAATATACAAATCCAGGTACCGGCAGAATTGAAAACCCTGCCCTTCCCCATGATGATGTTGCAAACCCTGGTGGAAAACGCCATCAAGCATGGTCTGGAACCCAAGACCGGTGGCGGCACAATATGGATCATCGCCAGACAGCATGAAGGGAATGTCGCTGTCACAGTAGCTGATGACGGTAATGGTTTGGGGACAGAAATTGGCGGCACCGGCATAGGCCTGAAGAATGTGCGTGAACGCCTGCGCCTGGCGCATGGCAATGCAGCGAGTTTTGTGCTGGTCGGTAACTTCCCCAGCGGCGTTGCCGCGACGATCACCGTACCCGCTGTAACTGTCACTGCCAAGGGAGAACACCATGCCTAAGTGTGTCATTGCCGAAGACGAGAGCCTGCTGCGTGAAGCCTTGTTGCAGCAACTGAGCATGGCCTGGCCGGATCTGGAAATTGCTGCTGCCTGCGATGATGGTGGCAGTGCACTGGAAGCGATCGCCACGCATCAGCCAGATGTGGTGTTTCTCGATATACGCATGCCGGGTTTGAGCGGGTTGGAAGTGGCCGCCGCCATGACAGAAGTCAGCCCGCAAAGCCAGATCGTGTTTGTCACTGCCTATAACCAGTATGCGATTGATGCCTTTGAAAAAGGCGCAGTCGATTACCTGCTGAAACCGATTACCCAGGACAGATTGCTGGCCACCGTCAAGCGTCTGCAAATGCGTGCACTGACCGGCACGGCTGATTTGCAGGCCATCAGCACACTGGTGCGCCAGCTCAGTGGTGGCCCGGCAGACATGCCCAAGCCTGCACCGTTGGTGTGGATCACCGCCAGCGTGGGCAATGAAACCCGGCTCATCATGGTCGACGATATTGCCTACTTCCAGGCTGACAGTAAATACACCGTGGTCATGACAGCCGAGGGTGAATCCCTGCTGCGCAAACCGATACGCGATTTGCTGCAGGTGCTGGACAACAGCATGTTCAAGCAAATCCACCGATCCACCATAGTCAACCTGCGTGCGATTGCCTCGATCAGCCGCGAGGATAGTGGCAAGGGTCTGGTCAAACTCAAGACCAGACCGGAGACGCTGAGCGTCAGCCAACCCTTCATGGTCTTGTTCAGGAATATGTGATGCGCAATTTCAATAGTCGGATCTTTATGCAGGCACTGGTGCACGCATTGATACACGCAAGCAAGTCCCTGCTGGCGTTGTCAGCAGCAGTCAGCCTCAAAGTGCTGGATGCGCAGGACAGCAATGGCAATTATCTGTATGCACGTGGCCGCCACAAGTATTTTGGCATAGGTGCACTGGTCATTTTCTTTGCCCTGTTTGCCGGTTATGGCATGGCGCATATGCTGGCCAGCATGGTGAATGTCAGCAGTACCGGTGCCATTATTGCCGGTTGTTTGTGGGCGGTATTCCAGTGGTGTCTGGAAAGACAGATGATCATGTCGATACAATCGGATGCCAGTTGGCGGGCAAAGAGCATGGGCCTTTTCTGGCGCAGCCTGCTGGCCTTGCTGTCTGCAATTACCATGGTCTATCCTTTTTTTGTCGACAGCAACCGTGCAGAGATCACGGTGAAAACCGGTGAACTGGAACGCACCCGCCTGATACAAAATCTGCAAAGCGCGCAGCTGGCAACTGGCTTGCCCACGCTTCAACAGGATGTGGCAGCGCTGGATGACAAACTGCAAAAGGCAGAAGACAAACTGCACAGCGAACCACCGCAAATGGCAGAGATGCGCCAGCAATTGCAGACTCTGCGTGAGCAGGCAAAAATAGAGGAGCGCCGCGCCAATGGGCAGATCGCCAACTGGCGCAAGGCCATGACTGTAGCCTTGCCTGCAGAAGCTATTTTGCTGGAACAGAAAATCAGCGCAGCACAAAACCGCATCAACGCTGCCAAAGCCAGGTGTTTGCGGCAAGAGCAAGACATCAACACAACCCTGATCGCCTGGCGCAAAGAGAAACTGGCAGAGAAAGCGCAAGTGGCAGAAGAACGTCATGAGGCCAATGCCATCGCCAGCAAAGCCAGGGCAGATGCGCAAGCGCTGGAAAAAATCCAGACTGAGCATATACAGGCAGCATCCCATGCAGGTTTTGCTGCCGACTTCGCAGCCACCTGGGACATGCTGCAAAACGACATGCACAGGCGCCTGCAATTCATCTGGTGGTTGCTATGGTTTTTGACGATAGAACTGGTTGCCATCATCGTCAAGTTCACCAGCCATACCGATGTCGATGCGCGGCTGAATGCAGATGAACATTTGCTCAAGTTCGACATCAGCAGCAACTTCACCTTGCGTCAGGCACAAATTGAAGTCGGGCAATTGCGTGAGATGACGGCACTCAAGGGCGAACGTGCTGCACTGCAGGCAGACGATGGCATCAGTGCGGCTGCACTCGCAACCGTCAGGCGAATGCAGCAACTGGAACAACAGGCCGAACTTAGTTCCAGCATCAGTTCCAGCAACGCCTCATCTGGTTTGCGGTCTTTGTTGCAAGAAACCCTGAACACCATGAATGCGAATTTTTTACGCTTGCTGACGAATAAATAAGGAATGCAAGGATTACAATAGCAGCACGATTATTCCTGGTTCATCTCCTCATGAAACTTGCTCGTATCAGCGTTGCAATCCTGTTCAGTGTATTCAATGCTGCCTATGCTGCCGACGCCTGGGTGCCACAAACCAGTGGCACTGAGGTTGAATTACGTGGTCTGTCTGTCGTCAGCCCCAAGATCGCCTGGGCCAGTGGTGCCAAGGCCACGGTTTTGCGTACTGTCGATGGTGAACGCTGGCAGGTGATAGAGGTAGCAGGCGCAGAAGGCCTGGACTTCCGTGACATCCATGCCTTTGATGCCAGGCACGCGATTATCATGAGTGCCGGGCCGGGTGCCCTGTCGCGCCTGTATGAAACCCGGGATGGTGGTGCCAGCTGGCAATTGCTGAAAACCAATGACGCCAAGACCGGCTTCTGGGATGCGATCTCATTTTCTGACGCCAGACAGGGTATGCTGTTTGGCGACCCCGTCGAAGGCCAATTCCAGATCCTGGTGACGACAGATGGCGGCCTGAACTGGCAAGAAAACAAACACCCCGGTTTGACCGCACTACCCAATGAAGGCGCGTTTGCTGCCAGCGGCACCTGTGTTGCTACCTATGGCAACCAGCATGCCTGGATAGTCACTGGCGGTGCCAGTCAGGCACGTGCCTTTGCCAGTACAGATGGCGGCATCAGTTGGTCAGCGGCAATCCTGCCCCTGCCTGCAGCAGCGGCCAGCAAGGGCGCGTTCTCGGTCGCTTTCGTGGATGAAAAAAATGGCATGGCAGTAGGTGGCGATTACAAACTACCGCAGCTCAACAGCCTCAACGGTGTACGCACCGAAGACGGTGGCCAGACCTGGCAGCCAGCCCAGGTATTGCCGCAAGGCTTCATGTCTGTCATTACCACCGTGCCGGGTGCAGCAAAAACCTATGTCGCAGCAGGCCTGGCGGGTTCGGGTATCTCACATGACGCGGGCAAAACCTGGAAAGTACTGGATAAAACCCCGGTTAATACCGTGGCCTTTGCCAATGCCAAAAGCGGCTGGGCAGTCGGACCAAAAGGCTTGCTCATGAAATTTAATTATGTGTCAAAATAACACTCATCAATAAATATCAAAGTGTCCGGGGTGTCCGATGTGTCCGGCTGGGTGTGCAACAGCGGACAGTTTGCTGGCGACTTTGCAACAGATACCCGTACGCTGCAACTGGTGACATAGATATTGGTAGCAATTTTATACTCTGGCACGTTCTTTGCAATTAGCATTGCCAGACTGTCGTTCTGTAACAGCTGCGTTGTCGTAAAAAGGAATAAAAAAATGAAAACGAGACTGAACTTGCTGGTCAAACTGGGACTTGTCAGCTGCGCGCTGGGTACCATGCTGGTCGCCAGTGCCGCACCTTTGGCAGTATCCAATCTGGATGCCCAATTGATATCCTACTTCCGCCCCTACGCACCTGCGGCTGAAGTACTGGTCAAAAAAATGGAAAAAAACTTACCCACAGACAAGACTGACGCTACGGCCAAGTCCAAAAACAAGGCTGTCAATGACACGCAATTGTGCGTTGACAGTGAAGCCGACAAGCATCTGGAAGCCGAAGGTTTGCCGGGCAAACAGTCTGACATGCCGAAACTGCGCTAAGGTATCGCCGTTAGCATCAACTCCGGCATCATGATCTTCATTCAGCACCATGCTAAAAAACGCGACGCTGCAACGCAGTTGGAGCTTCGCGTAAGCACTCCTGCCTAATTTGCCTAATGTGTCGCCCCACCAGCGATACGCAAATCCTTGTCCGTTTTCAATACACTTTCCAGCACTTTCAAAATCGCTGTTTTCAGCATGTCCAGCGGCATGCTGGCAGCACCTGCATGGGCGACTGCCTGTTCCGGCAAATAGGGAATGTGAATGAAGCCTGCTCTTTGTATGCTATCCATCCTGGATGCCATATGCATGAGGCCGTAAAACACATGGTTGCAGACAAAGGTACCGGCAGTCTGTGATATCGATGCGGGTATACCGCTCAGGTGCAATTCCTGCGCTATTGCCTTGATCGGCAGGCTGGTGAAATAGGCAGCAGGGCCGCCGTCTATGACGGGCACGTCCACAGGTTGCACGCCGACATTGTCGGGTATGCGGGCATCATCGACATTAATGGCGATGCGTTCGAGGCTGATGTCGGCGCGGCCACCTGCCTGGCCCAAGCAAATCACGATGGCGGGCTTATGTTGTCTGAGTACTTCTTCCAGCATATGCAATGAATTTGTAAATTCGCAGGGCAGTCGGGTGCTGACGATCTGGTGATTGTCCCCAATGAGCAAGCCATCCAGCCTGCGCACCACTTCCCAGGAGGGATTGCTTTGCTCGCCGCCAAAGGGATCAAATCCCGTCAGTAAAATGCGTTTCATGCCAGCCTCCAGGCCCGCTCAGGGAAAGACAAAGAAATGTATCAACAGAATATTGCAGGTCAGCACCAGCAACGCTGTCGGTACCTGCACTTTAATCACTTGATACTTATCTTGCAACTCTAATAAGGCGGCGGGCACGATATTGAAGTTGGCCGCCATCGGTGTCATCAGGGTGCCGCAATAACCAGAGAACATGCCTATCGCCACCAGTGCGGCGGGGTTGGCATGGTGCTGGTTGATCAGGAATGGCAGGGCGATACCGGCAGTCATGACAGGGAAAGCCGCAAAAGCATTGCCCATTATCATTGTGAACAAGGCCATGCCAGTGCAGTACATGATAATGAGGGTCATGCGGTTGTCAGGGTTGATGAAGAGTTTGACGATGTCCTGTATTGATTGCCCGGTCTTTGCCGCGACAAACACACCACCCAGCATGGCCAGCATTTGTGGCAAGATCAGCGCCCAGCCTATCGCGTCCACCAGGCGTCGCGACTCACGTACGGCTTGCATAGGCGTGCCACGGGTGTACAGACAAGCCAGACCCAGCGCGCAGATACATGCTATGCATAGTGCAGTCAGAGTCAGGTTCTTTTGGTCCAGCAAAAACCAGCCACCAAATTGAAAGTCTTTGACCACGACGGTCAATATGACGGTAACGATGGGGATGGTCAGCGCCGGGATGAAGATACGGTTGCCGAGCTTGCTGGCAATGCGCAAGCGCGCTGGCCTGTCATGATCCATGTGCTTGCCCATTCCCAGCAAATTCGCTCCTGCCAGCGCAGCCATCAACAAGACTGTGATGCCAACAATACGGTAAGTCAACGGCTTGCCCAATGTTGCCAGCATGAGGTCACCAAACAAAAAGCTGAAGCCGAACAAGAACCAGAACAAGGCCGTGGTGATACGGCGCGGGTTACTGGCATCACGCAACGTCATGAAAGCCACCAGCATGACGATGATGCCAATGAGGTAAAGCACCAGATTGATACTGACCAGGCTGTTCATGCGTTCACCACCGCATTTGTCTGCTCTGTCTGACTGGCTTGATTACTCTTCTGCCAGGCCGCAATGTCTTTGGCAATACTTGCATCCAGTCGCGACAGGCGGAACAGGTGTATCAGCAAGGCACACAGCGCCGTTGGTATGCCCCAGATACCTATCGCCAGCGGCTCCACACCAGCGATGCCGTTTTCCTTGAGAAAGGCAGTCATCAACAGCACAGCACCAAAGGCGATGAAGATATCTTCCCCAAAGAACAGGGCGACATTGTCGCAGGCTGCGGCATGGGCAGCAATACGGTCGCGTATCGCAGGTGGCAGGTCACCATGCAAATTGTTGGCGGCACCTTCTGCCATCGGTGACAGCAAAGGCCGCACAGTTTGCGCCTGCCCGCCCAGGCTCAGCAAACCCATGGCGGCACTGGCTTCACGTACGACGAAATACAGCATCAGGATACGGCCAGTAGTTGCACTACGTATGCTCGCTACCCATTGCTGGGCACGTTCACGCAAGCCATAGTGTTCAAGCAAGCCTATGATGGGCAAGATCAATAATGAACTCGTGAGTTGCCTGCTATTGAGGAATTTTTCACCAAAGGTTTCCAGCAGACTCATGAAATCCATGCCGACGGCGAAGCCTGTGCCGAGTCCCGCGATGGTGACGACCAGCAAGGGGTTAAAGCGCAGGGCAAAGCCGATAACGACCAGGGGTATGCCTATCAGTGGCAGTAGTAATGCCAGGTTCATGCGGTCTCCTGTTTTGTTTTTTCTATAGTGCCTGGCCGAACATATGCTCCTGGTAAAAACCGCTAAGACCTCTCAACACAGAGACACTGAGATGTCACAGACGAGAACAATATAGCCCGGCGCAAACCTTGAAATAATTTTTTCTACAAAACCCTGTAAGCCAACCTGTCCAGCCGCGTACCACTAAGCCGCCCCAACAACTTGCGCACAGGATCAGGATAATCCGTATTCTTTTCCAGCTCACGGTAATGTGAAATGACAGTCGTTTTCTCCATGATGCTGCTCAACTCAACCTGTCTTTGCTGTTGCAATTGATGTTGCGGATCATGGATCAGCAAGGCGTTTTCCAGATCAAGGCGAAAGGCACGCGGGTTCAGGTTATTGCCTGTCATGAGCGCATAATCCTGGTCTATCCACATGCCTTTAAGGTGATAGGTATTGTCATCATCCTTCCACAGGCGCAATTGCAATTGCTGGCTGCTGATTTCTGCCTGATGGGATTTGGCAAAGCGGCGCAGATTGACTTCATACAGATAGGGCAAGGCCGCAATAACCTTGAAAGGTTCTGCTGGTGAGATAAAGAAATCATTGGCAGTCTTGTCGCCAACGATGATGCAGATACGCACGCCACGCTTCAGGGCGCGGTTGATTTCACGCGTGACAGCCAGCGGAAAATTAAAATAAGGCGTGCAGATGGTGATCTGTGTCTTGCCGGCGGCCAGCAGCTGGCAGATGACTTTATTCAAAGGATTGTTTTTACCCACGCCCACCAGCGGCGTCACGCTCAGGCCATGCCTGTCATGCTCTTGCTCGGTCACATTGCAGTCATAGCGGGCACTTTTCAACCGGCTTCTGAATTGCTTGATTTCACGCCGTATGCTGCGGGTTGCGGGTATCTGCGGCATGTCCAGCCTGTGCACGGCAGCGGCTGACAGCAAGTGCTCGCGGATGAATTGCACCATGCTGTTGGCCAGCACTTTATTGTGTATCAACAGGTAGCGGTCATGGCGGTATTTGTCTTGCTTATGCAGGTAGACATTGTTCAGACTGGCACCGCTGTAGATGACTTCATCATCAATGACAAAGCCTTTCAAATGCAGCACGCCAAACAATTCACGCGTCTGTACTGGTATGCCATACAGGGGCACGGTATAGGCATTGGCCTTGCTGATCTCTTGATACCAGGCTGCATTGCCACCGCTTTTTGCCGCACCAATCAAACCTCTTTGTGCCCGGTGCCAGTCCACCATGACGGCAATATCGAGTTCGGGGCGGGCGGCTTTGGCGTCATATAAGGCCTGCAGGACTTCTGCGCCAGCTTCATCATTTTGCAGATACAGGCTGCACAAATAAATCCTGTGCCTGGCAGCTGCAATTTTTGCCAGCAAGGTCGTGCGGTAGTCTGCTGCGCTAAGCAGCGTCTGGACGGCATCTGCCTGTAGCGGAATGCCGTTTAAATGCGTAAGGTCGGAAGCGGACTTGAAGAGGCGCATGTCTGTCTATAAATGTCTAAGGATGCCAGTGAAAACCTGATGATGGTAACACTAGTGTCAAAAACATCGCTAGCGAAATAGATGTGCCATCCTGAAGCTGGATGCGTGACCCACTTGCTCAAAATGCTGATCCAGCCAGACTTGCGCACGGGCACGCCCCTCTGCATGCAGGCTCTGCAAAAAAGTGGCCTGCGCATTCATCTTGCTGTGGCTACTTAACTGACTCATCAGTTCAGGTGCGGCAATGACATGCAGATTCAACTTGCGCAAGCGACGTTCCAGCCTTCCCCAGGTCAGCCAGCCACGGTCAGCTTCGCGCTTGGCCAGCAACAGGCCCTGCAATTCAGTATGAAAGGTGGAACTGAAACCCATCTCGGTCAGACGGTGCCAGATTTCATTGGCTGAAGCAGGCACTTGCGTCCTGGGCAAGGCATGCAGCAAGATGGCGATAATGTCGCGGGCAGCACATTTATGCACCAGCGGGAATAAAGGAGGATTCGCGGTCAAACCGCCATCCCAGTATGCCTCACCATCGATCTCGACAGCCCTGTGTATCATAGGCAAGCAGGCAGAAGCCAACAAGACATCCAGGCTCATCTGGCGGTTGCGGAACAGCTTCAATGTACCGGTACTGACTTGCGTAGTAGCAACAAAAAGTTCTATTCCCGGTTGCTCACGTAATCGTTGGAAATCTATCTGCGCCGTCAGGATATCGCGCAAGGGATTGATGTCAAAAGGATTGAGCTGGCTCGGTGAAAAGAAACGTGTCCAGGAAAACAAATGCTTCATTGCTGCAGGTAATTCTGATTGCGCAGCGATATCAGCCGTCAACGCATGCTCATCAACAGGCTGGCTGAAGGGAGAATTGCTGGCGACGCTATTCCAGAAATTTTTCAGCGCCTGCCGGGCACCATCTGCCCCACCCTCAAGGCAGCCGTGTGCCAATGCCACCGCGTTCATGGCACCCGCACTGGAACCGCTGATTGCCTCTATGCTGACACGACCATCTTCGAGCAGGCGATCCAGTACGCCCCAAGTCAGTGCGCCATGCGAACCACCGCCTTGCAATGCCAGTGTGACTGTTTTGTTCATTCTGTTCCCTTTCAAGAGGCGTAGGCCATGAGGGAGAGTGAAGCACGGAGGTGACCGGCTTATGACGTGGTCAGTGTGAAGGAGTAGCAAGCAAGGGGTGTGCCTGTGAGAGATCGCTGTTGGGCCAGGCCTAATTAACGTCGTAGGTTGGGCTACGTTTCACCAGCCCAACACTGGGCGAGTAAATAACATAGACGTTTTTTTAAGGTCATTCACCAACCAACACTCGGCGTTTAAATAAGATATACGTTTGCAGAGGCACAGTGTTGGGCTGGTAAACCGTAGCCCAACCTACAAGCCTACAACCGCCGCCAAACCTGCCACCGCTCCTTACCCGCAAACACGGGGATGGAGTCACTGACAGCGCGCTCTTCGAGCAAGACAAAATACGGCAACATCAATTCACGAAATGCGGCGCTGTGTATGGTAAACGGCGGCCCTTTGAGCGATGCATCTGGCGCGTCATCAAAGAAAAAATACCCGGCCAGCAAAGCACTTGCTGGCAACAATGCCGCCCAGCGTTTGACGATATCTGCCCGCATCGCAGGAGGCAGTGCGCAAAAGAAGGCACGCTCATAAATCAGGTCCAGCGGCTGTTCTGGTGTGTAGGCAAAAAAATCTGCCTCAATGACATGCTTGCCCCATTCACCTATCGCAGCCTGCGCGCTGCGCACGGCAGCAGGCGAAAAATCGATAGCCACAACTGGCCAGCCTGCCTGTGCCATAAAAGCGGCTTCATAGCCATTGCCGCAACCGGGGATGAGCGTATTCAATGCTTGCGGCGCAGCCTGCGACATTGCGTGCATAAAGGCTTGCAATTCCGTCGGGACATTACCCTTATCCCAAGGTGTGAAGTTTCTCTCAAAACGCTCGTCCCAGAATTGCGGATTGCGTGGATCACGGTTCAGGAAGTCAGCCATGCCAGTGTTTCAAATTATATGCGTCAGACTTTAAAATAAAAATGCAGCAGCAATTGCGCCACCACGACACCAGAGAACAAGCCTGCACCAAAATACACGATAGTGCGCAACAAGCGGTTGGTGCGTCTTTGCTCTGACAACAGCGCCATCAGCATGTCATCGCTTTGTCTGGGCTCGGCTGCTCGCGTCAAAGCCTGGTGCGCAAGGCGTGGCAATTGTGGGAAGATATGACTGTAGCGTGGTGCTTCGTCCTTGAGTTTGTCCAGCAGACCGCGCCAGCCTACCTGTTCGCTCATCCAGCGTTCCAGATAAGGTTTGGCGGTTTTCCACAAATCCAGATCTGGGTCTAGCTGACGGCCCAGGCCTTCGATATTCAACAAGGTTTTTTGCAGCAGCACCAGTTGTGGCTGCACCTCCACATTAAAGCGGCGAGAAGTCTGGAACAGGCGCAGCAAGACCTGGCCAAAAGAAATGTCTTTCAAAGGGCGGTCAAAGATGGGTTCACAACAGGCGCGCACTGCCGCCTCAAGTTCATCGACGCGCGTCTCTTTAGGTGCCCAGCCCGATTCTATATGCGCCTCAGCCACGCGCTTGTAGTCGCGCTGGAAGAAAGCCAGAAAGTTTTGCGACAGATAATCCTTGTCGAAGTCGTTCAGGGTACCGACGATACCAAAATCCAGGGCAATATAACGGCCTAGCGTCGCTGGCGCGGTTGATACCAGGATATTACCGGGGTGCATATCAGCATGGAAAAAGCCATCGCGAAACACCTGGGTAAAAAAGATGGTCACGCCATCGCGTGACAGCTTTTGCAAATCAACTCCGGCTTCGCGCAATTTATCCAATTGCGAAATCGGTATGCCCTGCATGCGTTCCATGACGATGACCGAGGACGAGCAATAATCCCAATACATCTCTGGCACCAGCAGCAAATCCGAATCTGCAAAATTGCGGCGCAACTGGCTGCCATTGGCAGCTTCGCGCATGAGGTCAAGTTCATCATGCAGATACTTGTCAAACTCGGCCACGACTTCTTTGGCTTTGAGGCGTTTGCCGTCTGCCCACAAGGCTTCCAGCCAGCCTGCGGCAATTTGCATGAGGGCCACGTCATCATCAATAGCTTCTTTCATGCCAGGACGCAGCACCTTGACGGCGACTTCGCGGCCATCTTTCAATGTAGCGAAATGCACCTGGGCAATAGAAGCAGAAGCGACGGGCACACGCTCAAAACTGGCAAACAACTGGTCAGGATGCGAGCCCAGGGACTTTTTGATTTGGGCTATCGCCAGATCAGGGTCGAATGAGGGGACGCGGTCTTGCAGGTGTGCCAGTTCATCGGCAATGTCTGGCGGCATGAGGTCGCGCCGGGTTGATAATACCTGGCCAAACTTGACGAAGATGGGCCCCAGTTCTTCCAGCGCCTTGCGCAGGCGCTCACCACGTGGAGCAGAGATATCACGCCAGAATATGACAGTATCAATCAGGCGCGCAGTGCGTGGCACGGACAGACCTGAAATTGCGATTTCATCGATGCCATACTTGATGGCGATACGCATGATTTTCGCCAGTCTGAGAAACTTCAATATCATCCGCGCATCCTTTCCAGTTTTTCGATGCGCTTGATAAGACGCTCGACATCATCCCGCGTCTTGTTGACTTCGGTACTAAAGCCCTGCACGGCCTGGGGTCTGACCAGCATGGGATTTTCTTCTAAAAAATATTCTGCCAGATTTTCCTGGATTTTTTGATGGGTTTCCAGCACTGTCTGGTGCAGAGCTTTTGCAAAGCCAACCATGCGCACTGCAGCCACGTCACCAAACAGCTTGCTCAAGTCCTCTTCAGCTTCCCAGCGCAGATTCTGGCTGAGATTGGAAATGGTATTAGCGAAATCTGCATCCCCTTCTATCTTCACATAAGAAAAAGCGCGCTCACGGTTTTGCGCTATCAATGGCAAATCACTGAGTTTGACGTAGATCGTGACTTGCGCCAGTTCGTCGGCCGTTGCGCCTTCCAGCAAGCCATCTGGCGCAACTTTGAGGCGCAACTGCATGGTTTGCAAATCTATGCAGGCAATTTTGCCAGCATGTGACAAGAGCTTGTTTTTAGCCCAGCTCTCTTGTGCCAGCAGATGATTGATAAAAGTTACGAAGGGTACGATGGGAATCATGTTCAAATCAGGGCAATTGCAAACCATCTGGTCAACTCAGAAATGGCAACCAGATATATCGTGCAAAAATCGTGCAAATAAAAAAACCGCCCAGCATTTTGCGGGGCGGCTTCCAGTTTAACAGCTTATCGCAATAGACATACCTGCGACGTATCAAACTTTAAGGACTTTAGTGAACTGTAATAGTGAAAAGCGAAGTGCCTGCCATGCACGCGCCGACCATGGCTGCGTTGCAAATACTCGCGATAGCCCCGCTATCGATGTGTTTTGCGCCTTGCCCTGGTTCGCCGGGCGCATGTCCTTCACTTCCGCTTTCACTATTACAATCCACTAGCAAAATTGTTCCAGCAAGGCGCAGCGACGACGACAGTACATTAGTACGGCTAGGCGCTGCAACGCCGCTGGAGCGGTTTTGCGTGAGTCCTTTTAATTACATTTGTTGAATACCTGCCAGTACCCAACCACCCTGACCATTGACCGGTTTGGACAAATTCCAGACTTCGTTGAAAGCTTCTGCTGGCGCATTTGCTGCTTCCTTGATCATGCCAGTAAACTTGATGCTGGCCAGATAATCAGCGCCTACGGTTTCCACACCCAGCAAATCTGCATTCAGGGTCACAACATCAGTGACATTGGAAGTTGCGCCACGTTCCTGAATTTGCAATTTCAGTTCAGCATACATTTCTGCTGAAGTGAATTCGCGCAAATCATTGACGTCGGCTTTGTCCCATGCTGCTTGCAAGCGGATGAAATAACTTTTTGCATTGCGCAGGAAACCTGGCACATCAAAGTCAGCCGGAATAGTCCAGTTGGCAGTGGTGTCAGCATTGTTGCCTGTAGAAACCGGCGCATTGTTCTGGAAAGCCATAGGTTGCGGTGTCACTGGTGGTACGCCAGCAAAGGCTGGCTGATTAAAGCCGGGAGCCATGCCACCTTCCTGCCCATTTTTGCGACGGAACAGGCGGATCACAAAGAAAATTGCGAAGCCGATCAGGGCAAAAGTCAGCAAACTACCCAACATGCTGGCAGCTGCACCACCCAGTCCCAGATGGGACAAGGCTGCACCCAGCAAGGCGCCACCGATCAAACCACCGGCAATACCCTTCCATGGGATACCTGGTTTAGGCGGTGCCACTGCAGGTGCACCGGCAGCAGGTGCCGCAGCTGGTTTGGCAGCATTAGCTGGTGACGGCGGCGTAGCCTGGCGCGACACATTATTGGACTGACGACCTATAGAGCCGCCGCCGCCAAGACGCTTGGCTTCTGCGTCAGAAACAGTCATTGCCATCGTACTTGCTACGACCAGCATGGCGATCAGAAATTTTTTCATCATTCGACTCCTGTTTGTTTCAAGGTTTTATTACTTCAGACTTCTTACTGTACTTATTGCTTCACAACTTAATGCCAGTGTGCAAAGCGGCCACACCTGCCGTCAAATTAAAATATTGCACACTTTCCAGCCCTGCCGTTTCCATCATCGTTTTCAGGGTTTCCTGATCGGGATGCATGCGTATGGATTCAGCCAGATACTTATAGCTGTCAGCATCGCCAGCTATCTTTTGCCCCATCCAGGGCAAGACCTTGAAAGAATACAGGTCATAAGGTTTTTGCAGGATTTCCGGTACTTTGGAAAATTCCAGCACCAGCAATTTGCCACCTGGCTTCAGTACACGCTGCATTTCTGCCAGTGCCTGATCCTTGTGTGTCATGTTGCGCAAACCAAACGCCACGGTCACTCTGTCAAAGTAATTATCCTGGAAGGGTAATTTTTCTGCGTCGCATAACAAGGTGGGGGTGATCAGACCCTTATTCAAGAGGCGGTCTCGCCCTACCCTGAGCATGGACTCGTTAATATCGGTATGCCATACCTCACCCGTCTTGCCCGCCTGACGTACAAATTCCTTGGTCAGATCACCCGTACCACCAGCAATATCGAGCACCTTGAAGCCGGGGCGCACACCGGCCTGAGCGACCGTGAAAATCTTCCAGACCCTGTGCAAACCAGCCGACATCATGTCATTCATGACATCATATTTGGCGGCGACAGAATGAAATACTTCGGCAACCTTATGGACTTTTTGATCTTCTTCTACGGTGGTATAACCAAAATGGGTGGTATTACTCATTTTCTTAGCCTTATCTTTACCAAAAGGGCAGGTTCGTCAATTTACCCTCACTGCACGGGAATCTTGCCCCGCCCCTGCCAAATTTGCTATGTAACGGATTGTAGCCTATTCGCGGCTACAATCCCTGCCTAATTCTTTGCTTCATCCTGTGCGTCTCTGACAAAATCAAATGACTTCTGCATGCTTGGTCAGCGCACTGGCTAGTTCCGTTTGCCATCGTGCTGCATTTCTTGCGTTCCAGACAAGATGAACTTCTTCACTGCATTGAAAACCGCAGTCACTGACCTCCAGCCTGCGCAATTCTGTATCTGCCAAGGCAAAATCCGGCAGATAAGCCAGTGCCTGCCCCGATTTGACCATGGACAGCAATAATTGCAAATCATCTATCCAGTAACGTATTTTGCGTGGTAACTGGTCATCGCGCCAGCCATCTGACAAATTGCCACGTGACTTGCCGCAAAATAATGAGCGCGAAGGGCTGACAAAATCATATTGCAGTGCTTGCTGGCTACTTATCTGCAAGCTGGCATTATTACCCAGAGTATCCACACAAGACAGTCCCTGGGCCACCAATGGATGTTGCAAGCCAGCCAGTAATTGTAGATGCAAGGCCCCCAAGGGGGTGCTGACCCAGTCTGCCGACCAATGTCCACCACGCCCATGCAAGACCTCGTTGGTCACCAGTGCATTGTTGACCTCGCCACGCTCCAGGGCAGCCAGGGCATCGTCTTCATACATGCTGGTCAGGTGTATTTCTGCCTCGGGGTAAGCAGCCATGGCTTGCCTGAACTGTTCTGCATGGCGCCACAGCAAGATGGCTGGCCCGGCAACACGGCAACTGACACTGGCTTGCTCACCACTGACATCTGCTTTGGCCTGATCTGCCATTGCCAGCATATTCCGGGCAAATTCCAGCATGCGCTGGCCACTGGCATTCAGGCTCAGTTGCTTGGCAGAACGATCAAACAAGACCGTATCCAGATCGCCTTCGAGCCTGCGCAAGGCTTTCGACACCGCCGATGGTGTCAAGTGCAATTCCTGCGCCGCTGCCCCCAACGATGGTTGTCTGGCTACACAGGCAAAGATTTTCAGGTCTATCAGGTTCATCTTGTTTAATTTTTTTCCTAAATTTCCAATTTGGACATAAAAAGTGAATTTATATTGCTTTACGAGACATTTTATCAGAACTAATATGCAAGCATCTCCCTCCCTGATCAAATCTGACCATGACCAATACTGAAAATGTAATTCACCAGCAATGGATATACAGCCGCCATCCCACAGGCATAGTCAGCGATGAACACTATGAACTGCGCAGCCAGCCTCTGGATACTGCCCTGGACCGCGACGAGGTATTGATTGCTGCCCGTTATATCAGCGTAGACCCCTACATGCGCATTAACCAGTCGTCCAAACCCACGTATAACCCGGAACCACATCCACTCAATACCGTGCAGGCCGCCGGGGTAGTCGGCCAGGTGCTGGCCTCGAATGCCGCCAGCCTCAGGCAAGGTGACTGGGTATTTGGCATGACAGGCTGGCAAAGCCATGCGCGCATACACGTCAGCGCCCTGACCAAGATCGATCCGACTATCGCCCCCGTCAGTACAGCACTGGGCGTACTCGGCATGCCGGGCCGCACCGCCTGGTTTGGCCTGACCGAGGCAGGTAAGCCGCATGCCGGTGAAGTGGTCGTGGTATCTGGTGCAGCAGGCGCAGTTGGTTCACTGGTCGTGCAATTTGCCAAGCGCCATGGTGCCAAAGTCCTGGGCATCGCTGGTGGCGCAGAAAAATGTGTCTGGCTGACAGACAAGCTTGGTGCAGACTGGGCAATTGATTACAAAGCGTTTAACAATGACGAGACATTGAGCCAGGAGATATTCAAACTCACAGGCGGAGTCGATGTGTATTTCGACAATGTAGGCGGCATGGTCACCGATGCCATCATCCCCATCATCAAACGCCGCGCCCGCATCATTATCTGCGGCCAGATCAGCCAGTACAACGGCGGCCTCGACGTCCCGGAAATGGGCCCACGCCTGCTGCAACACATGCTCTACCAGCGCGCCACCATACAAGGCATACTGGCCCGCGATTACCTGCACCGCATGGACGAAATGCTGGCCATCGTCTCACCTTGGGTCAAGGCAGGTGAGCTGGTGTTTGAAGAAACCATCATTGATGGCTTCGAACAATTGCCAAGCGCACTGAATTCTTTATTCACAGGCGAACATCGCGGCAAATTGCTGGTGAAGGTGTAAGCACATGAAACGCTTCTTATCCTTATTCCTGCTCAGCTTTTGCTTCATCTTCAGCGTCCACGCCGAAAAAAAACAAGGCCCCACCTGGGGCGTACACGGCATGCTCCTGTTCGGCAACAGCGAAGGCATGTATGTCTCACACCTGCCCATGTTTCATGCACCGCATGATTACCAGGTCGTCCTGCAAATACGCTGCCTCGATCAAAAGCTGGATGCCTCCATCAAAGCCAGGCTGGAACAAAAACTCGTCTTGTGGACCATGGAACCAGAACAATTCGAAATCGCCAGACTGGCCACAGACAGCAAGACACCGCTGAAACAGTTCAAGGCCAATATCGTGCTTGGTCATTTTGAACAGGGTGGCAAGGTCGAATACAAGGACGTGGCTGTCGTCGTGGAAAAGACCCTGATTTTCCGCCAGCTATCACCACAAATGCGTAACAACAATCAGGCTGTTTATCATCAGATAGGCAGTGGCACGCAACGCTTTCTGTTGAAGGAAATTGATAGCAGGCCCGACTTTGATCATGTGCTGGCGATCAGTGTACCTGCGACTGCGGCGATGGCTGATGTGGTGGTGAAGAAAACGGGATTGCAAGCTGTGAGTGATGCAGAGTTTTTGCAGGTATTGCAGGGTAAGGTGAATAAACGGACTGGTGTGAAGGGGACGATTTATCTTGATCGGGCGGATTTGGAGTAATCAAACCAAGCTGAATGTGCACAGTCTGCTAATGAAGGTATTTACGTCGCTGTTGCTGTTGGGTTTGACCTTGGGGTTGCTTTTGATTTTTGCAGTTCCCATGTGTCGGCGCCGTTTGTGCTGTACAGAAAATGGATTAAGAAGGACCGCTGTTTGAGCCGCAGGCGAGTTTCGGGCCTTCCCATTTTTTGTACAGCACAAACGGGACCCCCCTTTAGGGGGCGACGACGCCTGGGTCGCCCTTTTGGCATACCTTTTTGGCGAAGCAAAAAGGTATGTAGCCGCCGGTCTACCACCGGCCTGCAATCTTAAATAACGTGTGTGGTCAATTAAAAACTGAACTCGAAAATATGGCTTCGTTTTTTTGGAATACGTTAATCGTAGGCCGAGTGTTGGGCTGGTGAAGCGTAGCCCAACCTACACTCTCCCGGCCTGCAACCGTATATTAACGAATGCAATCATCACAAAATCACACGATTCTGATATTAATAAACTGCACGGTAGACTACGAACGCCGCTGGATTCCTGCCTACGCAGGAATGACGTCAATATGAGGATGATTTATCAAAAAGTGGGAGTGCTGGTCCAATCTGAAACATGATATCTGAGACCTGAGATCGACGTGCACTCAATGCTTAGTCCCACAACTCCCCCCACCCTTCACCGCCATAGGCGCATCCCGCCCAGTCTCCCCAGCAAACCCCGCCGCCTGCAATTTCTCCAGATACTCCTGCCAAACCTGAACCTGGTTTTCACCCAGCCAATACAAATAATCCCAGGTAAAAATCCCCGAGCTATGTTGGTCAGAAAAAATAGGCTTGATTGCATAATTACCGACTGGTTCTATGCCAACAATACCAACATCGCGTTTGCCGGTTTGCAGCGTCTCCTGCCCCGGCCCATGACCACGCACTTCGGCAGAAGGTGACGACACGCGCAGTAATTCAAACGGCAAAGAAAATTCCTTGCCATCATCAAAGGCGACTTCAAGCACCCGCGATTGTGTGCGGGCGTTCAGGGAAGTTGGTTGTGGGTTACCTATGCTCATGATGCGAATTTCGAAATAATGGTTTGCCTTAATTGCGGCAACAAGTTGCGGCGCGCATCCAAAGCAGACTGGTCAGCCGCATCGCTACGCGCAACCGCCCAGATGGGATTGGGAAAATGCGCATCATCGGTATACCTCGGTATCAGATGCCAGTGCAGATGCGGCACCATATTGCCAAGGCTGGCGACGTTCATCTTGTGCGGTTGCATGACTACACGTATGGCTGCTTCCACCTTCCAGACTGCCTGCATGAAAGTATTCCTGTCAGTCTCCGACAGATCAGTCATTTCCTTCACATGCGCATTCCAGATGACGCGGCAAAAGCCGGGGTAATTTGCATCCTCGACGAGGATGACGCGTAACTGACCGGTGCTGACAATGACATCACCAGCACTGGCATCACATAATTCACAAGTAACTGACATTACACCAGCACCCTTTCTATACCGCCGTTATTGGCTTTGGCGACATACTCCGGCATCCAGTTTGGCCCCAGAATGTGCTTGGCCATCTCGACGACGATGTAGTCTGCTGTCGTGCCAGAATCTTCATCATAGCGCGTCAAGCCTTGCAAACAGGCTGGGCAGGATGTCAGAATTTTGACGTCACCGGTAAAGCCATCAGCACGCAGTTTATCTGCGCCCTTGTTCATTTCTTCTTCCTTGCGGAAGCGTATTTGCGTGGAGATATCAGGCCGCGATACTGCCAGCGTCCCTGCTTCACCACAGCAGCGATCATTCTTTTCTATCTTGACGTCATCGACTGTAGTGATCAGTGCATTTACCGTTTTCAAGGGGTCTTGCAATTTCATCGGTGTATGGCAGGGGTCGTGATACATATAACGCGTGCCATTCACTGCGGCCAGCTTGACATCTTTTTCCAGTAGAAATTCATGGATGTCGATGATGCGGCAGCCAGGGAATATCTTGTCGAATTCATAGCCCTGTATCTGGTCATAACAGGTGCCACAAGAGACGACCACGGTCTTGATATCCAGATAGTTAAGCGTGTTGGCCATGCGATGGAACAGCACACGGTTATCGGTAATCATCTTCTCGGCCTTGTCGAACTGGCCGGCACTGCGTTGCGGGTAACCGCAACACAGGTAACCCGGTGGCAGCACGGTTTGGACGCCGACATTCCACAACATCGCCTGGGTTGCCAGGCCGACTTGCGAGAACAGCCTTTCCGAGCCACAGCCGGGGAAGTAAAACACGGCTTCAGTATCTGCTGTCGTGGTTTGTGGATTGCGGATGATGGGGACCATCTTGTCATCTTCAATATCCAGCAAGGCACGCGCGGTTTTCTTGGGCAGATTGCCCGGCATTTTCTTGTTGATGAAGTGAATCACCTGCTCGCGTATTACAGGCTTGCCCAGACTAGCCGGCGGTGCCTTGGTCTGCTTCTTGGCGAGTTTTTTCAATACCGTATTACCGAGGCGCTGTGCCGCCACACCCCAGCCAAAAATCACCTGACGCGCCGCCTTGATGGTGGCCGGGTCTTTGGCGTTCAAGAAGAACATGGCTGATGCTGTACCTGGGTTGAAGGACTTCTTGTCCATCTTGCGCAAGAGATTGCGCATATTCATCGACACATCACCAAAGTCGATATCGACCGGACAGGGCGTCACACACTTATGGCAGACCGTACAATGGTCAGCCACGTCTTCAAATTCTTCCCAGTGTTTGATCGAGATACCGCGGCGCGTCTGCTCTTCATACAAGAAGGCTTCGACCAGCAGCGAGGTTGCCAGGATCTTGTTACGTGGCGAATACAGCAAATTCGCACGTGGCACATGAGTTGCGCAAACAGGTTTGCACTTGCCGCAACGCAGGCAATCCTTGACGCTATTGGCGATCGCACCGATATCGCTTTGCTGCATGATCAGCGACTCATGCCCCATCAGGCCAAATGAAGGCGTGTAGGCATTGCGCAAGTCGGCAGCAAAGTCTGGCAGGTTCAGCAGCTTGCCCTTGTTGAAGCGGCCTTCTGGATCGATGCGTAATTTATACGAGCGGAAATCCTTGATCTCATCTTCAGTCAAAAATTCCAGCTTGGTGATACCTATGCCATGCTCGCCAGAGATAACGCCATTCAATGAGCGCGCCAGTACCATGATGCGGGCAACGGCATGATGCGCCACTTGCAGCATTTCATAATCATCAGAATTGACTGGCAAGTTGGTATGCACATTGCCGTCACCTGCATGCATGTGCAGGGCGACGAAGACGCGGCTGCGCAAGACTTTCTTGTGCACGGCCACACATTCATCAAGTATCAGCTTGAAGGCCGAGCCGCTGAAAATCTGGCGCAGTTGCGCACGGATTTCTGTCTTCCACGATACCCGTACTGTCCTGTCCTGGACGATGGAAAACACCGTCACATCAGGCTGTATTTTTAATCTTTCATCGAAGACAAATTCCAGCTTGTCCAGGCCCAGTTCCAGTAATTCTGCCTTGGCTGCACTCAGTGGTTTGTCGAGATTATTCAGCAGATAAGTCCAGCGTGCTTCTGCTGCCTGCAAGAGTGCATTGGCTTCATTGACGCGGTCTTCCAGCAATTCAGATGCGGGGATATCATCACCAGCAGCATCTTCACTCTTGCCTAGTGGCAGATTACGTTTGGCGAAAAAGCCTTTCAATCCATCGAGCAAGGCCAGCTTGTTTTGTATTGATAATTCTATGTTGATGCGCTCTATACCATCGGTGTATTCACCCATGCGGTTGAGCGGGATTACCACGTCTTCATTGATCTTGAAGGCATTGGTGTGTTTGGAAATCGCCGCTGTCTTGGCGCGGTCCAGCCAGAATTTTTTGCGGGCCTCAGGGCTGACGGCCACAAAGCCTTCACCGACGCGGGTATTGGCAATGCGTATCACCTCAGACGCGGCCTGAGCCACGGCGTTTTCATCATCGCCAACGATGTCACCGAAAAGCGCCATCTTGGGCAAGACGCCGCGCTTGGATTTGGTCGTATAACCAACAGCACGCAGATAGCGCTCATCCAGATGTTCCAGACCTGCCAATATCGCGCCGCCCTTGCGGGTTTCGTTATCGAGGTAATCCTTGATTTCGACGATGCTAGGGATGGCATCACGCGCCTGGCCAAAAAATTCCAGGCAAACGGTGCGGGCAAACTTCGGCATCTTGTGCAAGATCCAGCGTGCCGAGGTGATCAGACCGTCGCACCCCTCTTTTTGCACACCCGGCAAACCTGCGAGGAACTTGTCAGTCACGTCTTTGCCCAGGCCTTCTTTGCGGAAGACGCGGCCCTTGATATCAAGCTGCTCGGTCTTGAATGCTTGTTTCTCGCCAGGGTGTGTCCATTCGAGCTTGAACTTGGCCACTTCCACGTCGTGGATTTTGCCAAGATTATGTTCAAGCCTGGTTACTTCCAGCCAGTCACCGTTAGGATCAACCATGCGCCACGACGCCAGATTATCCAGCGCCGTGCCCCACAATACCGCCTTCTTGCCGCCTGCATTCATGGCGACGTTGCCGCCTATGCATGAGGCTTCGGCAGATGTCGGGTCAACGGCAAATACAAAACCCGCTTTTTCAGCGGCATCAGAGACGCGCTTGGTGACCACACCAGCACCGGAATAAATGACGGCATAATCACGGTCAACGCCGGGCAGGCGCGTCATTTCGACAGCACCCAGTTGTTCCAGCTTTTCAGTATTGATGACAGCTGACAAAGGCGTCAGCGGTATCGCACCGCCAGTATAACCAGTGCCACCGCCACGCGGGATAATGGTCAGACCCAGCTCTATACAGCTTTTGACGAGGCCCGCCATTTCATCTTCAGTGTCTGGGGTCAGCACGACAAACGGGTATTCAACACGCCAGTCGGTTGCATCAGTAACATGGGATACGCGGCTCAGGCCATCGAACTTGATATTGTCTTTTGCAGTAAAACGCGCCAGCAACTTGCTGGCCTTCTTGCGCAAATCATAAGTGTCGCGGAAATCCTTGGAAAACGCTGCCACCGCCTTGCGGGCGGCCTGTACCAGTGTTTCCACGCTATTACTGCGTTCTGCATCATCGTTGACCGTACTCAGGCGGCGCTTTTCTACCTCGGCCAGCCTGTGGTTCAGCGCATCGATCAGATCCTGACGACGGCGCGGGTTGTCCAGCATATCGTCTTGCAGGTAAGGATTACGCTGCACTACCCAGATATCACCCAGCACTTCATACAGCATGCGCGCAGATCGTCCGGTCTGGCGTTTGCCACGCAATTGATCAAGCAATTGCCATGCATCTTCACCTAGCAGGCGGATGACGATTTCGCGGTCAGAAAACGAAGTATAGTTATAGGGAATTTCCCGCACGCGGGTTGGTGTTGCGCCTTGGGGAGCATCTGCGAGCAAGGCCTGGATCTGGGCTGGAGCATTCATCAGTGACGTGGTTGGACGGATATATAAAAGTCCATTCTAACTTATTGCGATGCACCACGCGCCAACAGCCTTGAAGTTTATACGGTAATGAATGGTGATTGTGGCAATTTTCCAAATGGAATTTGGCGAAAGTCGCCAAAAATGACGCGAAAGTGGCTGACTTTGCAAATTCATCACAATTACGGCTGCACAAAAGTCAGGCAGGCAAATTTGATTTACATCGTTTGTCGGATTTTACACCTGACTGAAGAGCAGGCAGTGGTCGTTTGACACAAAATAGAGAAGATGAAACTTAAGCCAGCACTTCCAATCCTTTGCGATCATTCAAATCATCAGCGCAATTTGCCAAGCTTGGCGAAAACTCCCGAGTAACAGACAAATCCCAGATTTTTGCATATGAAATATTTTGTTACAATGCTGCCGTTATTTGCGATTGAAATAATAAATCGTCGATATTCTTAAGCCCAAAAATCACTGATCACGAATAATATGAAAATAACACACGCAACAAGCCTTTCCCTGGCTCTTATTTTATCTGCCTGTGGTGGTGGAAGTGGTGGTAATAGTCCTGCAAACAATACCGCCGTTGTTAACAATGGGACTGGAACTGGTACCGGAAATAATACAGGTACTAACACGGGTACTAATACGGCCTATGGCTGCACAAACAAGTTTGGAACAACCTGGACAGAAATTGATGCAGCAAAGAACGTACCCTATTTCAGTATTGTCGTGTATGGCAATGGTTTGTTTTTAGGCATGGGTTACGGAGAAACCCTGGCAAGCTCAGATGGTGAAAATTGGAGCAAGGTAAGCAATTCCTCCACCAACAGTCCGAATATCGCCTATGGTGGTGGGAAGTTTGTCAAAGTTGGCAATGCAGGACTCAATTTCACCAATTTGATGGCCTCCATCACCAGCGATGGCGTGAAATGGGAAGACATATTAATCTCAGATGGCAACAACAAGTCTGCACAGGCCGTACCAGTTTTTTCACCTGTAGATATTACTTACGGTAATGGCAGGTTCGTTGTAGTTGGCGGAAACGGCAATATCATCTGGAGTGCAGATGGCAGGAACTGGAATATAGCAACCAGTCTGGCTAACACCAAAGTAATAGGATCAGTATGGGTCACCTTTGCCAATGGCAAATTCTTTACTTACGGAACTGGAAGTAAAAATCAGCTCAGTGTCAGCAGCGACGGCAATACCTGGCAAACACAAGGAATCACCAGTGATGAAGGGTTTCCTACCGATATCATCACCGGGATGCAATATGTCAACGGCAAGTATGTAGCGATAGACAGCAAAGGTGTGATTGCTTACAGCACTGATAGCATTAGCTGGAAAATCGGATACAGGGGCCGAGGTAGTACTCCTGTGCATGGCAACCAGATGGTCGCAGGTGGCGGCCAAGTCATGGCCGTTGATTATGCAAGCGTTTTTGTAGCCGATGACCACGCTGTCGTCTACAGTTGCGATGGTGTGCATTGGGACAAAACCGCAGCACCGCATGCCAACGTCAACTACATGATTGCTATTGGAGACAATGTAGCGGTGCGGTCTTCAGGCAAGATGGCATTTTCCAGACGCTGATCAGAACAGACTGAAAGAAAATAAGAGGCTGACTAAAATTACTCTGGATTTCCGCAATTAGGAAAGCTGCTTGTTATCAAGAATATCTGCGGAAGGCTGTACGAAACCTTCCGCAGTTTCAATACAGTTAACCCAGCAAAGCAGGCGCAGTCTTGCCCAGTTTCAGGGTAGTTTCCACTGGCAACCAGTTACCTGTGGATTCCTGGCGGCCTTGCAGCAGGAAGCGTGGATTAGCTTCTTTGGCGGCGTCAGCAGCAGCTTTGGACAATTCACCGATCTTGCCTTTTTTGAGGCGATTCACGACCAGGCCGATTTCTGTTTCCTTGAAATCGCGCAGCATGTCGTAGTCACCATCGCTGTCACCGGCCACGAATATAGGGCCGTAGCCCTTTTTGGCAACCAGTTCACGCTTGATGACGACAGTCTTGCCTGGGCCCCAGTTCAAAGGCCAGTCTTTGCGGTAAGCGTTTTTGTAGACATCGCCGTTTTGTTCCAGGCGCAGGCCCAGGACGTTTTCACGTTGTACGTGGTAACCATATTTTGGATTTGTGGCAAACACGGCGACGACATCTTCCAGTGAAGCGGTGCTGACATAGACGTCAATACCGTTTTGGCGGAAAGTGTTCATCAATGTCGCCACTTCCGTGCACAGGCGTATACCGTGAAAGTGTGCCGTCGTGATGACACCGGCCACACCTGGCAGAGATGCCGGGCTGGTGTATTTGACTTTGCTCAGGCCCATGCCCAGGTTGGCATCGTTGGATGCTTCTGCCAGTGCACTGACTTCACCGACTGTCATATTGGCGAAGAAGTAGATGACCCATGGATAACCGACGTTCACGCCATGCGTATCATTGACAGCTTCGTACAGGAAGTAAAGCTTGGCGCGGAAGTCCTGGAATTGCGCAGTTTCGACGATTTCTTCCAGGCTGCGGCTACCGGCCATGCCTTTGTAGTTGGCATGCAGGTAAGCGTAGTCACTGTCGAGATCGGTACAAACGCTTTCCAGATCCAGTTGCTTGCCAGCTGCATTTTTATAGTCGGCAGTAAAATTACCAACCGGTACATTTTGACGGATGACTGCAGAGAATTCTGGTGGCGTCAGCTTGAATGCCAGGTGATTGATCTGGTACATCAGCAGCGCTTCTTCGCAGTCATTCATGATGCTGGTGTTGTCCCAGTCGAACACAGCGTAAGGTTTACGCTTGACAGAATAAGTCTTGCTGGTATTGCCGTGCTTGGCGATCAGGGCAGCAACCAGGTCACGGTTACGTGGCGACCATTTGGCGCTATCCAGAAATACCGCTGGTGCTGCAGCCGGTTTTGCCATGGCTGGCACAGCCAGCGTTGCGCCTGCTGCTGTTGCAACCAGTCCCTGCAAAAATCCACGGCGCGGCTGTTTGTTTGTGAGTTTATTATCTTGCATTTTATTTCCTTACTTTCCTTGTATTGTCCTTGTATTGCGCATGCTTTGCCGCATGCCAGGGCGGGTATTTTGTCAAAAAGCTGTCTTGCTCAATTTACACTAATGCGTAGGTACTCATGCTTTCCAGCAAGCATTATAGTCAAACATTGTGACATCTCGACACGCCACCAGAAAATTTAGGCGGATTTGTATATACCTTATTAATTTCTGGTTAATTCGTGACATTTCTTTGCCTGTCCAGGGCAGAATATAAATGACATAAATGTACTTCCGATGGCGCAAACAAGCGTACTGGCAAGTCGCTCATGCCTATGCCCTGGCTGGTCAGCAAGTAACGCCCGCCTGGCAAGGCAAACAAACCCCGGGCATAACGACGTTCACCTGAACCTGGTGGCAAAACCAGCGGCTTACCAGCAGGCGTGGCAATTTGTCCGCCATGGGTGTGGCCGCAAAAGGCAATCTGAAAATCATGTCCGGCAACATGCTTGAGGCCCAATGGTGAATGCATGAGTAGCAAACGCACATCGCCTGCCCCAGTAAAAGTCTGGTCTGCGTCTGGCATACCGACACCGGGCTCATCCATACCGCAGATGGAAATGGCATCAAATGGCGCTGACAAGCGTGCGTTTTGATTGACCAGGACCTGGACACCTGCATCCTGCAGGCAGTTGAGTATATGCCCATCATCCAGCCACAAGTCATGATTGCCCATGACGGCGAACTTGGGAGTAGCTGGGTTGAGCAAACTTAAGGGTTTGAGCAGATGTTGCATATGCCGGGCATGCAGCGAGACATAATCGCCACCAAACAAGATGACATCCGGCGCAAAGTCAGCAATAGCGGCAAATGCCTGTTCCAGCAACCTTACATCAGTCAGCGGGCCTGCATGCAAATCTGAAATGAATGCCAGCTTGCAGTTAAAGCCTTCAGACAGAGGCAGGTAAAAATCGCGTCTGTCTATACGCAAACCGCCTTGCAGCTTCAGGGCATAGGCAATGCGTGCGGCCCGGTTTTCTTGATAAAAAGCGGCTTCCAGCCCCTCACCCGCGCGCCGCCACCAGCCATAGTATTTACCTCTGCCCATGTCTGATCAAAATATGAAGTTGGCGATTTTGGTCCAGATTCCTTCTGGTACTTTCAATAACAGCCAGGTGATGACGATGTAACGCAGGCACTTGCCCACTGCCATGTAAAACACACTGGGCCAGAATGGCAGGCGCAACCAGCCCGCCAGAGTGCAGATGGGGTCACCGATGCCGGGCAGCCAGGCCAGCAGCATGGTCTTGGCGCCAAAATGCTGCAGCCAGCGATACCAGTAACTCTCGCGTTCACGGTCAAAAGCCTGCTTGGCGGCATAGCCCATGCCATAGTCGACCATGCCCCCCAGGGTATTGCCTATGGTGGCGACGATGATGACTTGCCAGAAAAGCGCGGGATTGCTCCTGATGACAGCAAAAACTGCCGGTTCAGACCCCATGGGCAACAAGGTGGCAGAGATAAAACTGATGATAAAGACTGAACTGAGACCAATTTCAGGCAGGGCCAGCATGCTCAATAACCAATGGACTGCGTCTACTATCATCGTGGTTTGATATGGCTGTAAAAAGCATACATTATAATGGCGCCTGCAATTTCAAATCAGTATGCAGTGACTTAGGGCTAAATTAGCTCTAGTTCACCAGCAAATCACGACTAGATCAGCCATTTTTAACTAACAATAAGACATCCATGAGCACCGATTATCTGAAAAAGATCCTGACAGCGCGCGTCTATGACGTCGCATTTGAAACCCCGCTGGAATACGCTACCAGCCTGTCGGCACGCATGGATAACCGAATTTATTTCAAACGCGAAGACATGCAAAGCGTGTTCAGCTTCAAGCTGCGCGGTGCTTACAACAAGATTGCCCACCTGACGCCTGCACAACTCAAGCGCGGCGTCATCTGCGCTTCTGCGGGTAACCACGCCCAGGGTGTAGCCCTGAGTGCCAGCAAGAAGGGCTGCAAGGCGGTTATCGTCATGCCCACCACCACACCACCAGTCAAAATTGACGCGGTACGCACACACGGCGGTGACCTGGTTGAGATCGTCCTGTTTGGTGATTCCTATACCGATGCCTACGGCCATGCGCTGGAACTGGAAAAGAAACGCAAGCTGACCTTCGTCCATCCTTTTGATGACCCGGATGTTATCGCTGGTCAGGGTACGGTGGGTATGGAGATTTTGCGCCAGCACGCTGAGCCTATCCACGCGATCTTCGTCGCGATTGGCGGCGGGGGCCTGATCTCAGGCGTGGCAGCTTACGTCAAGGCGGTGCGTCCGGATATCAAGATCATTGGTGTGCAAACGACTGATTCTGACGCCATGGCACGCAGCCTGAAAGCGGGCAAGCGCGTGACTTTGAATGATGTGGGCCTGTTCTCTGATGGTACAGCCGTCAAGCTGGTGGGCGAAGAAACTTTCCGTCTGGCCAAGCTGTATGTCGATGAAGTGATTACGGTAGATACCGACGCTGTCTGCGCCGCCATCAAGGACGTGTTCCAGGACACCCGCAGCATCCTGGAACCTGCCGGTGCATTGGCAGTAGCCGGTTGCAAGGCCTATATAGAGCGCGCCAAGGCTGACAAGAAGCCATTGAAGAATGAAGCCCTGGTCACCATCGCCTGTGGTGCCAATATGAATTTTGACCGCCTGCGCTTTGTCGCTGAGCGTGCCGAAGTCGGAGAAGCACGGGAAGCCCTGTTTGCCGTGACCATACCAGAAGAACGCGGCAGCTTCCGCCGTTTCTGTGAACTGATAGGCGCGCGCAATGTCACAGAATTCAATTACCGCATCAGCGATGAAAAAGCCGCGCATATTTTTGTGGGCATACAAGTACACGATAAGCTGGAATCTGGCAAAATTGCCAAGAATTTTGAAAAGCATGGTTTTGCCACACTGGACCTGACGCATGATGAGCTGGCTAAATTGCATATACGCCATCTGGTCGGCGGCAAGAGCAGCCTGGCCAAGGATGAATTGCTGTATCGCTTTGAATTCCCTGAGCGCCCGGGTGCTTTAGGGCGTTTCCTGAACAGCATGGCACCGAACTGGAACATCAGTTTGTTCCATTATCGTAACCATGGCGCAGATTACGGCAGAACTTTAGTTGGTTTACAGGTTCCAAAGAAGGAAATGAAGGCTTTCCGCGAATTTTTGGCAACCCTGGGTTACCGCTACTGGGATGAAAGCAAGAATCCCGTTTACCAATTATTTTTGGGCTGATGCAGCCTACCCAAGTTAACGCAGACAACATGACAGATTCCGCACCAAATACGCCTGAGCATTCTTTACTGGGCAAGCCCGCGACCTACAAGTCCGAATACGATGCCAGCCTGCTGTTCCCTATCTCCCGTTCCGGAAAAAGGGAAGAAATAGGCCTGGGCAGCAGCCTGCCTTTCTTTGGTGTGGATATCTGGAATGCCTATGAAATCTCCTGGCTGAACATGCGCGGCAAACCGCAGGTGGCGATAGCAGCCATTACGGTACCGGCAGATTCGCCGAACATCATCGAATCAAAGTCTTTCAAGCTTTACCTGAATTCTTTTAACCAGACGCGCCTGGCAGGCACTGATGCACTCATCAGTCTGTTGCAGGCTGATTTGTCTGCCGGTTTTGGTGCGGCTGTGCAGGTCAAGCTGACCACGCCAGACCAATTCGATAAACTGGCCATGCATGAGCTGCAAGGCCAGTTGCTCGACAGGCTCGATATCGAAGTCGATAGCTATACACCTAACCCATCACTGTTGACCGCCAACTTTGATGAGTCGCCAGTAGAAGAAACCCTGATCTCGCATTTGCTGAAGTCCAACTGCCTGGTCACTGGTCAACCAGACTGGGGCAGTGTGCAAATCCATTATGTAGGCCCGCAAATCAACCAGGAAAGCCTGTTGCAGTATTTGATAGGTTTCCGCGACCACAATGAATTCCACGAGCAATGTGTGGAACGCATCTTTGTCGATATCATGCGCCACTGCAAACCGCAGAAGTTGTCAGTCTATGCACGGTATACCCGTCGCGGCGGGCTGGACATCAATCCATGGCGCAGCAATTTCAGTTCGGGCCAGGGCCCGGACAACCGCCGGAATGCGCGCCAGTAAGCCGGGCAGCATCCCTCTTATTCCTATTTTTTGTATCCATTTGTAACCATCATTATGTTGAAGTTCAAAAATTTCTCTTTGCGCACGGCCTTGTGCGCATCCAGCCTGTTGTTATGCATATCGGCCCAGGCCCAGACTACTGCCACCACCACAACCCAGGACGATATGGGCTGGTGGGATAGCGCCAAAGCCAAAGTCAGTAAAATCATGGACGAAGGTGACTTGTCACTGATGGTCGCAGGCCATACCCACCATGGCCGCGGCACTTACACCAAGGAAAGAATTGCCGAACTGAATGAGCACACCTGGGGCCTGGGCTTTAGCAAAGCCATACGCACCAAGGAAGACAATGAAGAATCAGTCTATGCCATGATGATTTCTGATTCGCACTTCAAGCCGCAACCCATGGCTGGCTATGCCTATCAATGGATGAAACCTCTGGGTGACACGGTCGAAGTTGGTGGCGGCCTGACTGGTGTGCTGATCAGTCGCACTGATTATTTTGGTGGTTTCCCCTTCCCTGCGATCCTGCCTGTTGCCTCCGTAGGCACACGTAGTACCAAGCTGATGGCAACCTATGTACCCCGTTTTTCCAAAAACAAGGGCAATGGCGACGTGCTCTTTTTGTTCGTTCGCTTTGACTTGAAGTAAATGTCTGGCGGTATTCTGGCCCGGCAATTGCCTGTTCCCAGGACTGATGAAACTGGCGACATTTTTTGGACTGCGCGGGGTCATATGTTTTTGATACTAGCGAATTACCATCATTGTCCTAAGAACTTGCTTGATGTAAAGTAGCCAGACTTATTCGTTTTATAGATTGTCGTCGTGATAATTCCGGTCCCGTTTTCAAGTACTAGCACACGCGAGCCTGCCGCCAGTCAAGACTGGCATATGGCCTTGCTGGAACATAACCCGGATGCGATGTATGTACTGATCGACGACAACCTGGTGTATGCCAATCCGGCAGGTGCAGAACTCATGCATGCCGGTGACCCGCAACAATTGATAGGTCTGAAGCCGGAAGCCTTCTTGCACGGAAGGCATCATGAAGGTGCCAGGACCATACTGCAGAAATTGCGGCAGGATGGTGCGCAAAGCAAGCATACCTGCCAGTGCATACGTCTTGATGGTCAGCTACTCGATATAGAAGTCCGTGCTACGCAATTCAGTTTTAATGAACAAACAGCCATCTTGCTGACGGCGCGCGAAATCACTCCCCGCAGCAGCTCCCGTTCCAGCGCCACCGTCACCGCGCTACCCCTCGCCGATCAAGTCCGTTACAAATCCAGCCGCGTCCATGAAGCCCTGCATCACGAGAAAGAAATTCTCGAGATGATTGCGCTCGACAAACCGCTGACCGATATTCTGGAAGACGTTTGTGATCGCATGGAACGCCTGCTCGACAATGGCGCCCTGTGTGCCATCACCCTGTATGACGCCAGCACCCAGCACCTGAGTTTTGGTGCAGGCCCGTCCTTACCGGATGGCTTTTGTGCCTTGTTAGGCAATGTACCGGTCGATACCAGCTCAGGCTCAGCTTCGGCGGCGATTCATTACCAGCGCACCACCATCGTGCAGGATATTGCTGTTAGTCCGCTGTGGAAGAATTTGCGCGAACCGGCGCTACGCTACGGCTTGCGCTCCTGTTGGTCTTTGCCGATTACCACTGCCTTCAACACCTTGTTGGGTACAGTCGATGTGTATCACCAGATGGTACACAGCCCGAATGAAGACGAGCAGGCCATGATGATGGATGCCTGTGACCTTATCGGCCTGGCCATCGACAAAAAAAATATGGAACAAAGCCTGGAGGAAAGCGAAGAACGCTATCGCTCCGTGGTGACCAATCTCAGTGAAGGCATCATGGTCATAGGCCCAGACGGCCAGATCCTGACCTGCAATCCCAGTGCCCAGCGCATTTTGAAGATAGAAGATATCGCCACGGTAGGCAGGCGCCATCGATACTTCAAAAACATACTCGGTGACGAGGGACAATCCATACGCATGGGTGATGACCCGGCATCAGTGGTGTTCCGCAGCAAAACCCCTATTCTGAATTTGTCGATGGGCGTGGAGTTGCGTGATGGTTCTATTGTCTGGTTGCTGGTGAATGTGCTGCCCATCAATAAGAAAAGCAGTGCCTCGGTGTCTGCTGTACTGATTTCATTTACCGATACGACAGAAGTGCGTGAAACGCAAAGGCAATTGCATTTCATGGCATCTTATGATGCCCTGACAGGTTTACCGAATCGTCATCAGCTCAATCAACGCCTGGTCAAGGCACTGGCTGGTGCCAAGCGCACCCAGCACCGTCTGGCTTTGCTCTTCCTCGATCTCGACAGGTTCAAGAACGTCAATGACACGGCTGGCCATG
The DNA here is from genome assembly GCF_059418665.1 of Undibacterium sp. GW821-FHT07F11. Classification (NCBI taxonomy): domain Bacteria; kingdom Pseudomonadati; phylum Pseudomonadota; class Betaproteobacteria; order Burkholderiales; family Oxalobacteraceae; genus Undibacterium; species Undibacterium sp. GW821-FHT07F11. Next base: position 21,225 of record NZ_JBWKQH010000005.1, on the reverse strand, counting down.
CGGCTGGTGACACGCTCTTGCGCGACGTATCTTCGCGCCTGAGTTCATGCATACGCACGACCGACATGCTGGCCCGCCTTGGTGGTGATGAGTTCGTCATCGTTGCCGAAGCCTTTGAAGATGCCATGCAACTCAAGGACCTGGCAGAACGCGTGCTGGCCCGCATGCGCGATCCTTTCGTGATTGATGGTAACGAATATCATCTGGGTACTTCCATCGGTATCAGCGTTTACCCGCATGATGGTGAAGACGGCCCCACGCTCATGCGTTGCGCTGATTCTGCCATGTACCATGCCAAGGAATCGGGCCGCAATAATTACCAATTCTTCACGACAGAACTCAATGTGCGCGCCCAGCATCGCTACGCGCTGGAAACCAATCTGCGCCGTGCCCTGACTGATAATGAATTCCTGGTGTATTACCAGCCCAAGATTTGCCTCAGCACCTCACGCATCGTCGGTGCAGAAGCCCTGATACGCTGGCAAATGCCGGATGTGGGCCTGGTACCACCGAATGAATTCATCCCTATTTCTGAAGAAATCGGCCTCATCCTGCCACTGGGTCGCTGGATTTTGCGCCAGGCTTGCCTGCAAACCCAGTTATGGCGTGAACAGTATTCACCCGACCTGGTCATCAGTGTGAATATCTCGCCCAAGCAATTCCAGGACCCTGGCCTGCCCAAGTACATAGAACAGGTCTTGCACGAAATCGGCTTGCCCGCATCTGCCCTGCAACTGGAAATTACTGAAGGCTTGCTCATGGGCGACATAGACTTGCTGCTGCCGGTTTTTGATGCCATTAAAAAGCTGGGTATCAGCATTTCGCTGGACGACTTTGGCACAGGCTTCTCTTCTTTATCTTATTTACAACGCTTTCCTATCGACAATCTCAAGATAGACCGGTCTTTCATCCGTGATATCCCGGGTAACCCCGATTCCGTTGTACTGACGCACGCCATCATCGCCATGGCCAATGCCCTGGGTATGAGCGTCACAGCCGAAGGCGTGGAAAAAGCCGACCAGATGTTCTTCCTCGCTGACTCTGGCTGTCAGGAGATGCAGGGCTTTTATTTCAGCCAGCCGCTACCTGTTGATAAATTTGAAAAATTACTGAGAGACAACGTTCGTTAAAAGTGTTGTCAAGTTTTGCGCATATCAGCCAAAAGAAGCCTATAATTTGACAAAACCTAATTTTGTGCATCGCACCATTTCGCTGTAAAACGATCTTGCACCATGACGAATATTGCAAAAATCCTGCCTCTTAACAACGTATTACTGGATCTGGAAGTCTCCAGCAAAAAAAGAGCATTTGAACAGGCCGGGCTGTTATTCGAGAATAATTGCAGCATAGCGCGCTCGGTTGTTTCTGATAACCTGTTTGCCCGTGAACGCCTGGGCTCCACTGGCCTTGGCCATGGCGTCGCCATCCCGCATGGCCGCATCAAGGGCTTGAAAGCACCGATTGCCGCCCTGGTCAGATTAAAAGAAGCCATTCCCTTTGAATCGCCAGACGGTCAGCCAGTCAGCCTGCTGATCTTTTTGCTCATGCCTGACAATGTCACGCAACAGCATCTGGAAATCTTGTCTGAAGTAGCAGAAATGCTGTCGAACGAGACTTTCCGCGATACGCTCAATACCGAAGCCAGCGCCGCCGCGATTTATGAAAAAATCATGGCATGGCGCCCCAACTTGCCGGGTACAGCGTGATTGTTCTTGCTGAGACTGCCAGGTTTGCAGGCATCCAGTAAAGCCCCGGGCTTTTCCCGTAGTCCCCTGATCCCTCAGGCAAACAACCAAGACATCGTCAGATTCGACCAAAATAGCCATGCCATCATTGACAGAACTCACGGTACAAAAAATCTACGATGATAATCGCGACACCATGCAACTTGGCTGGTTTGCCGGTTTCTCTGGCGCGGACAAGCAAATCACTGGCGACGCCGCATCTTCTGCCGACCAGGTCGGACATTTGAACCTGATCCACCCTGGCCGTATACAAGTACTGGGGCATCAGGAACTCTCGTATTACAACCGCCTGTCGAATGCCTCGCGCAATAACCTCATGCGTGAACTCGTCGCTGGTGCACCACCTGCCCTCATCGTAGCGCAAGGTCTGGAATCGCCGCCGGCGTTCTTGACGACTTGCGACGACAATAATATCCCGCTGTTTTCAACGCCCTATCCATCCGCTCAAGTCATTGATTATTTGCGCGTGTATCTGTCGAAAAAACTCGCGCAAAAAATCACCATGCATGGCGTCTTCATGGACGTACTTGGCGTGGGTGTGCTGATCACCGGTGAATCCGGTCTTGGTAAAAGCGAGCTGGGGCTGGAACTGATTTCACGCAGCCATGGCCTGGTGGCCGATGATGCCGTCGAGTTTTCGCGCATTGCCCCCAATATGATAGAAGGCCGTTGCCACGAACTTTTGCAAAACCTGCTGGAAGTACGCGGCCTGGGCCTGCTCGATATCAAGACCATCTTTGGTGAAACTGCAGTTCGCCGCAAGATGCGTTTGAAACTCATCGTGCATCTGGTAAGACGCAGCACCCTCGAAGAAAATTACGAACGCCTGCCTATCGATTCGCAGACAGAAGAAGTGCTGGGCCTGCCCATCAGAAAAGTCGTCATCCCGGTTGCTGCAGGCCGCAATATCGCGGTTCTTCTGGAAGCAGCTGTGCGCAACACCATCCTGCAATTACGTGGTATTAATACGCTGGAAGACTTCATGGAACGTCAGCGACGCGCCATGGAAAACGGTGACTAAATACCTGCCAAGCACAAGTACCCCTATGGAAATCCTGCTCATCTCTGGTATCTCCGGCTCCGGCAAATCGGTAGCCCTGAATGTAGTTGAAGATGCAGGCTACTATTGCGTCGATAACTTGCCACCCAGTTTGCTGGCTGACCTGGTCAACACGCTGACCAAAGAAGGCATACCCAGCGCCGCCATTGCCATCGACAGCCGCAGCGCGAATCAGCTCACGCATTTGCCAGACTCCATACGCACGCTGCGTGCAGAAGGCCACGACGTCAAAGTCCTGTTCCTCACCGCCAGTACAGAATCCCTGGTCGCCCGCTTTTCAGAAACCCGCCGCAGCCATCCCCTGTCGCACCGCCTGGGTCTCGACAAAGAACCTGGCGACAGGCTCAGTCTGACCGAATGCATACAGGAAGAACGCGAAATCCTCTCAGGCATACAACTGGTCGCCCACGTCATCGACACCAGCGATCTTAGTGCCAACAAACTGCGCGCCTGGGTCAAGGATGTCATAGAAATAGGCCACACCCCGCTGACCCTGATGTTTGAATCCTTCGCCTTCAAGATAGGTGTACCACTGGACGCAGACTTCGTCTTCGACGTACGCATGCTGCCCAACCCCCATTACGACCCCATCATGCGCCCGCTGACAGGCCGTGACCTGCCTGTGATTGAATACCTCAAAGAGCAACCCATGGTCGATGAGATGTTTGCCGACATTCAGCAGTTCATCGCAAAATGGTTACCCGCCTTCAAACGCGATAACCGCAGTTACCTGACCGTCGCCATAGGCTGCACCGGCGGCCAGCACCGCTCAGTGTATATGGTGGAAAAACTCGCTGCGCACTTCAAGGCGCAGGAGCAGGTGCTGGTCAGGCACAGGCGTTTGAGTTAGCCCGCTGTGTCGTAGTTGAGGCCTTGCCAGACAAAGCTTCATCCACACAACGCAGAAATTTCTATAAGCGCTTAATCGCTGACAAATGTACGCATCGCTTGCATTACCGCGTACTCTTGACCTCTTCGTTTTGCGGCCAACTAATTTTTTAGATGAAGTTCAATGAACACTATCCTCAATTGCCTGCCACAAAATCTCGACAATCCTGCTTGTAACGACTTCATAGCAAACACACCTTTGACAGCCTGGATGCCAGTGCTGGAGCATCTGAAAAAAACATTCGGGCTACCCGCTGATACGTGGGAGAAAATCCCCCTGGGTGCAAATGCCTTGTTTGGGCTGGGTGAGGACGTGATAGTCAAACTGGTGCCACCTAACTGGCGGAGACAGGGAGACAAAGAAATTCTGGTTGCACCTCTGCTGGAGGGCAAGCTGTCATTACAGACACCCAAACTCATCGCCAGCGGTGAAATCGACAACTGGGTATTCGCGATCTTCAGCCGCTTGCAAGGCACTTTGCTTGCGGACATCTGGCCATCCATGGATATTCAACAGAAACAGTCCATCATGGTGCAGACCGGTCAGCTTTTGCGTGAAATAGGCAGTGTGAAATTCAAAGCAGATATCACCATCAGAGTAGACTGGCCAAACTATATACGCGATTTGATTGCTGATTGCATGGCCAGACATCAACGCCGGAAAATGCCTGAGGGTTTGCTTAAGCAAGTCATGCCTTATATCGAAGCCGCCGGGGATTTTGCCAAGGCGGGCGACTTGCGCTTTATCCACATGGATATCCATCCGTGGAACCTGATGGCAAAACAGGAACAGGGCCTATGGAAGCTGAGTGGTTTGCTCGACTTTGGCGATGCCATCGTCGGTAATAGTGACAGACTTGAAATCCTGACGCCTATGATCTTCATGGCACAAGGTAATCCCTTGCTGCTTCAATCCTTGCTGGAAGCTTATGGTGAAGTTGATGGGATCAGCTCATCTACCCTGCAACGCCAACTGACTGCCTATATGCTGATCAGGCCTGACTCTGATGTGACATTTTGCATGCAACAGGTGCCAAGCAGCGGGCCTCGTGATACTTGGGAACAGGTTGCTGAGCAAATGTTTCCAGTGTGAGTACAGACAAGTCACCTTAAGATGTGGGTGCGAATATCGCATGCATTTTTCAATCAATCGCTTTCTCTACCAAGCCTTGCGCATACCTCGCCAGAGAACGATTGTAGCGTGGCAAATAGGTAGCCAATGCTGTCAAGCTAATTGCCAAGGCTTCGCGTTCTCGTCCCAGATCAGCCAGCGCCAGGGCAAGAAAACCACGTACTGCGCCATCCAGTTCATCACTACCAGCATGCATTTCAGTTGTCAGTATGTCGACAGCCGCTTGCGGGTTGCCCAGATAACGGATGGAACTGGCCATTTGTATATTCGCCCGCCTGCGGCGCAAGCCAATCAGGCCATTTTCCAACGCGGCTTTATACAAGGGAATGGCAAGCTCTGTGAAACCGCAAGAATCACGCGCACCGCCACGCTCGAACAGGCCGATTGCGGCATTCGGTGGAAGTTCTCCCGCCATCGCATCCATGCGGGCAATAAAAGTCTGTGCTTCAAGCGCATCCAGCTCTGCCCATAAGGCAGCCAGTCGTTCTTCCCAATTGTCGTTAAATGTAGTCATGATTTTTATCGAGAAATTATTGTGATTGATTATCCAGCATAAACCAGTACCCGTGTCAGAGGCTTATTCACAAAGAAACAGGCGAGCCTGACATGTTAAAAATTACGTCATTCTTAATTTTTTAAGATTTTCAAATCTCAGCGCAATCAACTCAGGCTATACTCGGTTTGCGTTTCCTCGGTGGGAACAAAGCTGTCTGCTTGCAAAGGTTCTGACTCATGGGTTCAGACTGGCACAGCGTATTGTATGCGTTTGTGTACCGCACCAGGCAGCTGTTAATAGGTTCGATTCCTATACTACGCAACCATGCTCAAAAAAGAGCCTCAGACTCGTAATCTGATCGAAGTAAAAATGTGTAATACATCAGTAGTAATCCTCAAGGGAACTGCTTTCCTGTCCTTGAGCAGGCAGATTCAAGTATTGAGTTTGCCTGCGCCTGGACAACGCAGCATCGCTTTGCATGATTGTTACCATGTATGTGTCCCGGCTCTTAATTCAAACTATTAAGGCCAGGCAAACGGGAGCAGTGCCTTTGCTGCCGTTTCTCTGGCGAGCGTATGAGAAGCAAGATTGCGGCACCTTACATGTACAGTCATCCGTCATGCTGCGGGGATAGTTCTCTTGAGGCTGTTTCTGCACGAAACTGATGTGTCCTGGCATGTTTTAGCATGACTATTTACACAGTTTTTTCTTGCCCCGGCTTGTTGAGTTTATCTGACGAAATATTTATCTTATTTGAGAATGTCTATGTTCCTCCGAAAAATAATTCAAGACCATCAGATTGGTCTGTTATATGGCCGTAGCGGTTTTGAAAAAATTCTTGCCAAGGGCAGTCATTTTTTACCCAGATCCAAACGAGTAGAGATTGCAAACCTGACTGATTTTCCGGCAAGCATTGCAGACCTTGAATGGATCAGTTCGCATCATCAGGCAACACTGGCAATGGATTTGGAAATTGTCCGTACTGGGCATGATGAAGTGGCGCTCGTTTGCAGTGGCCAGCAGTTCCTGTGCGTGACACCAAATTCACTACGTGCTTTCTGGAAGCAGGGTCTTGGTGTCAAAGTATTCAGGGCAAATATTGCACCTGACTTGAAAGTGCCTGCCGAATGGCTAAAGCAAATTCCCATTGGTGTGTCGGTTGGTTGCGTCAAGCAGGTGACCATACCGGCTGGAGCTTATGGCTTGTTGTTTGCAGAAGAAAGCTTCAGTGATTTTCTGCTGCCAGGCAGACATGCCTACTTTGATGTTTTGCCCAAGACCAAACTGACGATTTGCCGGCAATCACAAGTGATAGATGCCAAAGATGTCGTGCATGCCATCGTCGCCAGCGAGCATCCGGTTTTATCAGTGCAACTGAAGAAAATCGAAACCAGTGACCAGCAACTCGCCGTCTGGTGGGACAAGAATGAATTGGTCCATATCACTGGCCAGGCCACACCAGCGCTAGCCAGTAGTGACCTGAAGCTGGAACTGATTTCATTGGCACAAGCACCACGTGCAATTGAAGATCACATTGTTCTGGCGATGCGCAGCAATGCCAACAGTGCAAAATTGCTGGCACCGCATGTGACAAATTATGAAGTACCTTCCGAGCATGTGGGCATGTTATACATTGATGGCGTTTTTCATGCGAATTTGAAGCCAGGCTTTTATGCCTATTGGCATGGCGGAAACCGTTTGAGTCTGACCGTCATAGATACACGGCTGACAACGCTGGAAATTACCGGCCAGGAAATGCTGACACAAGACAAAGTGCCTTTGCGCGTCAACGTGACTGCAGGATATAAAATCATAGACGCGCCGCTGATGCTGGCGAGCTTGAATGATTATAAGGACTTTATCTATAAGGAAATCCAGTTTGCCCTGCGCGCCGCTGTTGGCGGTAAAACATTAGATGGTTTGCTGGAAAACAAAAACGAGACCGATGAACAGATATTGCATTACGTAGCTCAAAAAGCCCTGGCGCAGGGCATAGAGATCGTCAGCCTGGGTATCAAGGATTTGATCTTGCCGGGCGAAATAAAAACCATGCTGGGCAAAGTGGTGGAAGCAGAAAAAGCAGCGCAAGCCAATGTGATACGTCGTCGTGAAGAAACAGCCGCCACCAGATCACTCATGAACACCTCAAGAGTGATGGAAGACAATCCGGTTGCCTTGCGCCTCAAGGAATTGGAGACGCTGGAAAAAATGACTGAAAAAATCGATAAGATCAGCGTCTATGGCGGGTTGGAAAGTTTGCTTAAGCAGGTGGCTGCTTTCAAACCTGCAATCGAGAAATAGCAACATTGGACTGGTGCAGGTGTCAAGTTTTGCGAACAAACATTACCATTCGCAACAAGGTAGTTAATATAAGGCAGATAATTTCTATCTGCCTTATAAAACTCATGCCCCGAAAAAGAATTTATTCTCAAAAAACAAACCCTTGAGGCGCTTGCGGAAGATGGCGATGGTCAGCGCCAGCAATACCATGACGACATTAAAGCCCAGGATTTTATTGCCGCCAAGATCAACAAAGGGAATCGCATTCGAAGGCATGGTAGCAGCGTAAAGACCACGGTCATAACTGGCCCCGATGACATGTCCGCCATCATTGATGGCATTGGTCAGGTACAGACTCTTACCAGCCGGGTGCAAGGTCATTTTATTGTCGCGCCAGACGAAGGACAGACGCATGTCCACAGTATCAACCACGCCGACGACATGCCCCTCATTATTGATGCCGGTGGCGAAGCTGTCGCCGAAACCGATTTTGGCACCCAGATCTATCATCTGCTTGCCATCGTGCATGAAGGCATGCCAGCGGCGGTCTTTCATTTCTGATACACCGACCACCACACCTTTATCATTGATGGCAGTTGCCGAACTGTAGCGACCGCCCAAGGTACCAAGGTCGGACATGCCTGTTGAGGCATCATAAATAAAAGCATGGCGTGAACCATCGGCGATCATGGCAGAGCCAACCACCTGCCCAGGGTTATTGATGGCGCTGGCATAGCTGACTTTGCCGCCCAGGGTACCAAGGTCTTTCAATGCTTCGCCGGGTGTGTAGAGGAAAGCATGCCAGTCACGTTCAGGAGTATCAGAAAACCCCACCGCCAGACCAGCATTATTGAGTGCTGCGCCATAACTGTTGGGGCCGCCCAAGGTACCCAGATCTTGTGTGCCATGATTGCGACTGCGGATAAATGCGCGCCAGGATTCACCTCTTTTTGAAGAACCGACGATCTCACCCTTGTCATTGATACGCTTGGCTTCGCTCTCGGTTTCGCCGGGCATTTCCAGTTTGATGAGCTTGCCCTTTTCAAGAAAAACGGCATGGGGAGTGCCATCTTTTTCCTTGATGACCGCAGCAACCTGTCCTGCCGCATTCATGTCATAGGCAATCGACTCACCGTATTGCTTGCGTTCTATACCCAGTGAATGACTCGTCGAGGCGGCAGCATGGCCACCGATCAGGGCCAGCAGAAACAAAGAACTACGCAATGCATGGTGCATACAGGTATCCTTTCTGGAGGGAGGTCGTACGGGCAATTTGCAAGCAAATATACAGGATTATTATGTGGCAATATAGATAAATGATTGGTATTTGCCACTATCCTTACACGATTTGGGATATTTGTCCGGAACCGGACAATCTGGACAGTATTACAGTGCACCTGAGTACAGTTCAGCAGTGCAGCGTGATCCTGCTCTTGCAGGATTCGGCCATCTGCTTTACCCGGATAGCGATCCACGTGCATCCTTTTTTGCTTAAGCAACTTGCCCCCACGTCCATGACATTTGCGTGGCCAGCACAAGCAAGATACTTTACACACTGGCCAGATCTGCAGGCTGGATAGGGCAAGCGCTGGAGCAGGCAGATACAGGAAAATTGATACGGCCACGCGAGCGTTACATAGGCTCGCCTTTCTAATTCTGACATTGTGCATTGCCATTATATTACTTGTGAATTTGCACACCCCTGCCCACAGGATTGACTTCCATTTACTGCCTGCGTATATTGAAACCAGACATACCAAGAGGAGTAGATCATGTCTTTTCAGCCAGTTCGTACTCTGGCCACATTGCTGCTCTGCATGCTGGTAACGTTGGAAGTCAAGGCAGAAGAAACGCAACTCAGGTTCTACACCGAAGAGTATCCACCCGTCACCTTCTCGCTCAAAGGGAAGGCTGCAGGCCTTGGTACCGAAGTTGTTGAAGAGATCATGAACCGTCTTGGCATAAGGGCACCCATCGAAGTCGTGCCCTGGGCAAGAGGCTATGCTCATGCGACCACCACGCCTAACGTAGGATTATTTGTCACTACGCGAACCCCGGAGCGCGAAAAACTATTCAAATGGGTGGGCCCGGTTTCAGCAACCACAGCCCATTTTTATACGCGCCGCGACGGCCAGCGTTTTGATAATCTCGATCATGCCAGGCTTGCCGAACGCATCCTGATTCCGCGAGAATGGTATTTGCAGCAAATGCTGCGCGGTATGGGTTTTAACAATATCAATTCTGTGCCGACTCCAGTCGATGCCGTGCGCATGCTGGTGGCAGGAAGGGCGCCCTTGATGGCTCTTGACGACGTGACACTCGCTGACACCTTGTCGGCAGCGGGCATCAATGCCAATGACATAGTGGCTGGTTCCACAATTACCCAGGCAGTCCAATATATCGCATTCTCGCGTGACACACCGGATAGCGTCGCCATCCGCTGGCAAAAAGCACTCGATGACATGAAGGCCGATGGCAGCTTTGAACGCATTTACAAAAAGTGGTTGCCCGGTGTAGCGCTACCTGCTGCACGCTAATTGCACACAAAACAAAATGTAGTTGCAAACCCGGACAGCAAAGCTCATTAATTCGCCGGTAACGCCTCACTAAAGCATGCCCGGGTCGCTTGCAAATTCTAACAGTCAGCCAACTGCGCACGAAGCTGTTTTAACAAGCAAGTATATGATTGATCTGACTATGCCTATCCCCACAATGCCAACGTCGCAGCAAATTGATGACCATGCAAGCTTGCGAATAAAAATTGTGCGCACGGCGCACCCTGCTCACGATCGATGAAAATTTATGGGAAAATAAGCGTATTTGCCCACGCTTATTTTCGAAGACAAGCTGGTTACGCTAACCTGCATCAAAAACGAAAACGGGACCTTCAAGGTCCCGTAATCAATACTAACTACCAATCAAGCCATCACACCACAATAGTCTGATGCTCATCACCTTCACGCGCGCGGATTTCGCCAATCTTGTAGACGGATTCACCAGCCGCAGTCAGTTGTGCAAGCGCTGCATCAGCCAGCTCAGCCGCAACGATGACGACCATGCCTATGCCGCAGTTGAAGACGCGGTGCATTTCTGCGTCGGCGACGCCGCCGTGCTGTTGCAGCCAGGTGAACAGGGGTGGCAGTGTCCATGCGTCTTTATGCAGGACAGCAGTCAGTTTGTCGCCCAGTACGCGCGGAACGTTTTCTACCAGGCCGCCGCCGGTGATGTGGGCCATGCCTTTGACTTCCAGGGATTCCATCAGGGCCAGCAAAGGTTTGACGTAGATGCGGGTAGGTGCCATCAGGGCGTCGCCCAGGCTGCGACCGTGGAAATCAGCATTCAGGTCTGGTTTGGCTACTTCGATGATCTTGCGCACCAGTGAGAAACCATTGGAGTGGATACCGGAAGATGCCAGGCCCAGGATAACGTCGCCCGGTTGTATCTTGCTGCCATCAATGATTTTGGATTTTTCTACGGCACCGACGGCAAAACCAGCCAGATCGTATTCACCGTCCGGGTACATGGATGGCATTTCTGCTGTTTCACCACCGATCAGGGCGCAACCGGCTTGTTCGCAACCAAAGGCCACGCCTTTGATGACGTCAGTTGCTGTAGCAACATCAAGCTTGCCACAGGCAAAATAATCGAGGAAGAACAGTGGCTCTGCACCTTGTACCAGGATGTCATTGACACTCATGGCCACCAGATCGATGCCAACGGTGTCATGCTTGTTGAGGTGGAAAGCCAGTTTCAGCTTGGTGCCCACGCCATCAGTACCGGAGACCAGGACCGGTTCCTTGTATTTTTTGCTGACTTCAAACATGGCGCCAAAACCGCCTATGCCAGCCATGACGCCTTCGCGCATGGTGCGTTTGGCAAAAGGTTTGATGGCATCAACCAGCGCGTCGCCGGCAACCATATCGACACCAGCGTCGGCGTAAGAGAGAGAAACAGGGGTAGAAGTGCTCATGATATTCGGCAATAGGGGCAGGAGGCGGTAAAATAGAGGAATTGCCAGAAAAAGTCCGGCAAAAGCGCTATTTTAACAAATTGACCGCGAAAACCCCGCTTTTTTGGGACAGACGGCAATTTCGATGACAAATGATTACTAACCAAGCCTAAAAATGCCATTTACTTTTACGTCGGAGCAAAAACAATCCATGCTGTGGCTGGCCCTGGCATTTGCCCTGTTGTTATTACTGGGTTTATTGGGTCCGGTGCTGATGCCCTTTATCGTGGCCAGTATACTGTCTTATGTGCTGACACCCTGGGTAGACAAACTGTGCGCCTTGCGCATACGCAAATTTGGCTTACCCCGTTCAGTAGCCGCCACGCTGGTCATCGTCATATTGATTGCCGCCCTTTTGGCGATGATACTGATCATGATTCCTATTTTGCAAAAAGAAGTGCCACAATTACAAGATCAGATTCCACGCTTCTTTGACAAGCTCGATGAAATGCTGGCCCCCCTGCTGTCTGAATTTGGTATCAAGGTGCGCCTCGACAGCACTGGCATCAAGACTTTGCTGACTGATCAGATGGCAACAAGTGGCGAAGCCATCGGCAAGGCCGTGCTCAATTCCATCCGTGTCGGTGGCACTGCTGTCATGGGCATGATCGCCAATTTGTTGTTAATCCCCATCGTCTTGTTTTATCTGTTGATGGACTGGCATTCACTGATTAGTCGTCTGAGCAATTTCATCCCGCGCCGCTTTGTCAAGGTCACAGCGAATGCGGTAGAAGAAGTAGACGACATCCTGGCGCAATACCTGCGCGGACAAATTCTGGTGATGATAGTGCTGGCCGTCTACTACTCAGTGGCACTCAGCATCGCCCGTTTTGACCTGGCTTTGCCGGTGGGCATCATCACTGGCTTTCTAGTCTTCATCCCTTATCTGGGCTATGGCCTGGGGCTGGTATTGGCAGTGATTGGTGCTATCCTGCAATTTGATGGCTTTAGTGGCCTGATGTCAGTCGCCATTATCTATGGCATAGGCCAGGTTGTAGAATCGTTTTACCTGACACCGCGCCTGGTCGGTGAGCGCATAGGCCTGCATCCATTGACCGTGATTTTTGCCTTGATGGCATTCGGACAATTGTTTGGTTTTATCGGCATCCTGATTGCCCTGCCTGCCTCTGCCGTGATTTCGGTGGCCGTCAAGCATTTGCGTGTGTCTTATCTGAAAAGCCCTTTTTATAGTCAGACATGAGGCAATTATTACTCGACCTGGACGCGCAAAAACTGCCGTCCCTCGCCACCTTTGTAGTGGGGCAAAATGCTGAACTGGCGCAATTGCTCGGCATGTTTGCCGAGCGCATTACCAGCCAGTATGGCGAGCGCTCGGTCTATATCTGGGGTGAGCCAGGTGCTGGCAAGACTCATTTGCTACACGCCCTGGCAGCAGATGCCACGGCTCGTTATATCCCGGCTGATGCGCCGGAAAGTGCTTTTGACTTTACCGAGGGTGTCAGCCTTTATCTGCTGGATGATTGCGACCAGTTGCCGCCACTGAACCAGATCGCTGCTTTCAATCTGTTTAATGAAGCACGCGCCCGTGGCGGTTTTTTGATCGGTGCAGGCAATCGCCCGCCCATGATTTTGAATGTGCGTGACGACTTGCGCACCCGTTTTGGCTGGGGCCTGATTTATCAGGTACATGGCCTGACCGACGAAGACAAGATCGATGCGCTGGAGCGTGCCGCCCATGCGCGGGGCATACAACTCTCACCCGGCGTGTTACCCTATCTGATTACCCATTACCGCCGTGACATGAGTTCGCTGACCGACATCCTGGATCAGCTCGACCGTTATTCACTGGAAACCAAGCGTCCCATCACCCTGCCATTGCTGCGCGAACTGATGTTGCAGCAACAGCTGGATCCTGACACCACGATTGACTAGCATGCGTAATATCGCCTTATTTGATCTTGACCACACTCTGATCCCCATCGACTCTGATTTTGAATGGGGCCAGTTCCTGTGCCGCGTCGGCGCTGTCGATGCTGACGAATTTGCCCGCCGCAATGCAGAGTTTTTTGCGCAATACCAGGCGGGTACGCTGGACCCGGTGGAGTACCTGGAATTTGCACTCGGCACATTGGCGCAATTCCCGCGTGCCAAACTGGATGAATTGCATAATCAATTCATGCAGGAAGTCATCAATCCTGCGCTGTTGCCCGCAGCCTATGACTTAATCAAGAAACATCAGGATCAGGATGACCTGATCGCCATCATCACCGCCACCAACCGTTTTGTGACTGCCCCAATTGCCGTTGCGTTGGGCGTGCAACATTTGATGGCGGCAGAACCGGAGCTGGATACCAATGGCAATATCACAGGCAAGCTGCTGGGTGTACCCAGCTCTGGCGCAGGCAAGGTCGTGCATCTGCAAGACTGGCTGGCAATGCAAGAAGTTACACCATTAAAGCAACTCAGCGACTTTCACCATAGTTATTTTTACAGCGATTCGCAAAACGATATACCGCTGCTGGAACGCGTCAGCCATCCTGTCGCAACCAACCCCAATGCCAAATTAAGCGCCCATGCGCAGGCAAAAGGTTGGCCTCAACTTCACCTGTTTGACAAGCAATGATCAAGAAATTTATTCGCAAAATACTGGGCGTAAAAAACAAGAGCGATGCCGCCAGCGCCAACCAAAAGCCCACTGTGCTGAGTCATAAAGACCACGGCATAGACCCGCAACTGGTGTCCGCGAATGCCATACGCATCACCCAAACCCTGCAAGAAAATGGCTTCAAGGCCTTTGTCGTAGGTGGTGCCGTACGCGACTTGTTGACAGGTGTCAAACCCAAGGACTTTGACATTGCCACCAATGCCACGCCTGAACAAGTCAAGCGCCTGTTCCGCCGCGCTTTTATCATAGGCCGCCGCTTCCAGATCGTGCATGTCATGTTTGGGCAGGACTTGCTTGAAGTGACCACCTTCCGTGGCGCTGCCACTGATGGCGCGCCCAAGGATGAGCATGGTCGCGTGTTGCGCGACAATACCTTTGGCGAACAATATGAAGACGCTGCCCGCCGCGACTTCACCGTGAATGCCATGTACTACGATCCGGCCTCACAAGTCGTGCTCGATTATCACGGCGGCATGAAAGACATCAAAAAGAAAACCCTGCGCATCATAGGTGTGCCAGAAGCCCGCTACCGCGAAGACCCGGTACGCATGCTGCGCGTGGTACGCTTTGCCGCAAAACTGAACTTCACGATAGATGCATCCACCCGCGCGCCTATCGCCGTGATGGCACCGCTGATCAACAATGTGCCCGCCGCCCGCGTATTTGATGAAACCCTGAAGCTGCTGACCAGCGGCCATGCCATGGCTTGCCTGCAGCAATTGCGCAAAGAAGGCCTGCACCATGGCCTCATGCCCTTGCTGGACGTGGTGCTGGAACAACCCCTGGGCGAAAAATTCGTCACCCTGGCGCTGGCCAATACCGATGAACGCGTGCAACAAGGCAAGCCAGTCTCGCCAGGCTTTTTGTTTGCATCCCTGCTGTGGCACCAGGTCGTGGAAAAATGGGAAGCCTATAAAGCTGCCGGTGAGTTCCCCATCCCTGCCCTGCACCTGGCTGCAGATGATGTACTGAACACCCAGACCGATGCTTTGGCAATACAACGCAAGATAGGTTCTGACATGCGCGACATCTGGGCCATGCAACCACGCTTTGAAAAACGCGCAGGCAAGACCCCGTACAAAGTGCTGGAACACCCACGCCTGCGCGCTGGCTATGACTTCTTGCTGCTGCGTTGCGCCTCTGGCGAGATCGATGAAGAAATTGGTGAATGGTGGACAGACTTCATGGAAGGCGACAGCGCCGAACGTGAACAACTCATCAACAGCAAACCCAAGACAGCCGAAGCCGGCCCCAAAAAACGCAAGCCCCGCCGCCGCGCCCCACGCAAGGCAGCCGCCGCAGCCGAATGAGCGTGCAAGTGAATTTGCAGGTTTTTATTGGCATAGGTGCCAACTTGGGTGATGCCAAAGTCACCGTCAGCAAAGCCATAGACGCACTGGCGCAATTGCCGGGCACTACTCTCGTGGCGCAGTCTGCCCTGTTCGGTAGCGCGCCCATCGATTCTACCGGCGATGATTACGTCAATGCAGTAGCAGAGCTCTCGACCAGACTGAGTGCTGCTGAAATGCTACAACACCTGCAAGCCATTGAACTGGCCCATGGCCGCGAACGCCCCTACCGCAATGCACCGCGTACCCTGGACCTGGATTTGCTCTTGTATGGCGATGAAGAAATCAATACCGCCGACCTGCAAGTCCCTCATCCGCGCATGACAGAACGCGCTTTTGTCTTGCTGCCCCTGCTGCAACTGTCTGCCGATGTCAGCATCCCTGGCAAAGGCCGTGCACAAAGCTATGTCGCTGCGGTGGCAGATCAACGCATACAAGAATTACCCATTACCTGAGCGCCTGACCAGGCGATAAGCGAGGCCCCATGCAAATCCCCATCATTGTGCAAACCACAGGCTTGCTGATACTCTCCAACGTCTTCATGACGGTAGCCTGGTACGGCCACCTGAAAAGCCTGTCCAGCAAAGCCTGGTGGGTAGCCGCCTTTATCAGCTGGGGCATCGCCCTGTTCGAATACCTGCTGCAAGTGCCCGCCAACAGAATAGGCTACACTGCCTACAGCCTGGCCCAGCTAAAGATATTACAGGAAGCCCTGACCCTGATCGTCTTTGTACCTTTCGCCATGTTTTACATGGGGCAGCCGTTCAAGCTGGATTATGTATGGGCGGGATTGTGCTTAGTGGGTGCGGTTTATTTTATTTTCAGAAGTTGAAAGAATAGATAGATCAAAACTGGACAAATGGTAAATCAATCCATGCTCTGATTTTGATGTTGTTTTTGAATTTGCAGTTGATTTTGACGTTGCGGTTGCTTTTGACCTTCATCCGCTTGGGACGAAGCCATTTGTGTAGCGCAGAAAATGGATAAGAAATGGCCGATGTTTGAGCGAAGCGAGTTGCGGACATTTCCCATTTTTTGCGCTGCATAAATGGGCACTCCCGAAGGGAGCGAGTCTGCGGTCGCCTTTCTTTGAATACTTTCTTTGGCGAAGCAAAGAAAGTATTTCGGCCGCCGGGCCGAAACCCGGCCCGATCGATCAACGGCAATAGAATTCAAGACGTAAAGATAAAGAATATAAAAGAATAAAAGTTGAGGATGTAGGTGGAGACAAAATCGCTGTCAAACAAAAAACCAATGACAGCATCACCTTTGGAGAAAAAGCATGGCTGAATATTTGCAAGACCGTAAAGCAGTAAGCATTCCTGGCTTGATCGCACTACGTGAAAAAGGTGAAAAAATCACCATGCTCACCTGCTACGATGCCAGTTTCGCATCCCTGATGGACCGTTGTGGCGTAGAGATTTTACTCATCGGTGATTCCCTCGGCATGGTATGCCAGGGCCACGACTCCACCCTGCCCGTGACACTGCAAGACGTGGCTTATCATACCGCCGCCGTCGCCCGTGGCAATCAAAAAGCCCTGGTCGTCGCCGACATGCCTTTTGGCAGCTACGCCACACCGGAAGCTGCGTTCAACAACGCCGTGCAACTGGTACAAGCCGGTGCGCAAATGGTCAAACTCGAAGGCGGCACCTGGTTGCTGCCCACCATCAAGTTCCTGACTGAACGCGCCATCCCCGTCTGCGCCCACCTGGGCCTGACACCGCAATCCGTGCATCAGCTAGGCGGCTACAAGGTACAAGGCAAGACCGATGCCTCCGCCAGCCTGCTGAAAACCGAAGCCCTGGCCGTACAAGAAGCCGGTGCCACCCTGCTGGTGCTGGAAGCCATCCCCGCCAGCCTGGGTAAGGAAGTCACAGACTCCCTGCACATCCCCACCATAGGCATAGGCGCAGGCGTAGATTGCTCTGGTCAGGTACTCGTCATGCACGACCTGCTAGGCGTCTTCCCAGGCCGCAAAGCCCGCTTCGTGAAAAATTTCATGGAAGGCCAAACCAGTATTGATGCGGCAGTACAAGCGTATGTAGCGGCAGTGAAAGATAAATCTTTCCCGGCGCTTGAACATAGTTTTTAAGAGCACAACGTCATGCAGTTCTGGCGAGCCCTCCTTGCCAGTCAGGGACAGTGAATTAACCGTTGCCAGATACCGGCGATCCTGATCATCTCCATACGCTCACCTGCGTATGGAGATGACAACTGCAAGCTCTTTTCTTACCATCGTTTTACCCCCATCAAAGTATCGCATTTACTTTTTGATACTTACTTTTCCTCACAGACTTTACAGCTTTGATGTCAGTCAAAACGCCTTGTATGGCGTTTAATGTCTTTTGACACGACGACATTTCGCTTTTTGTTTTTGGAGAAAATCATGGTAAACCGTGAGGCATACTTTCGTCCCCAACTTTATTTTTTCATCTTCACTGGTCTACTATTCATGCTCGTCATGTACAAGGTCGAACTGCCTTTACTGCTAGGCATGAATCTTCAATGGGAACAAAAAATAAACTCCTACCGCTGGTGTCTGCATGTACACGCATTTGCAGCAACAATTGCCCTGCTCGCTGCGCCTGTGCAATTTTTTCCTGGCTTTCGCGCCAAGCATTTGCAAATGCACAAACTACTCGGACGCCTGTACGCTTTGTCCATCTGCATCGCTGCTCCCATCGCCGTTTACGTCGCACTGGCACATTTGACAACCGATGAAAAATGGCCAACAGTTGCCCAAGGCAGTCTATGGCTATGTACGACACTGGCTGGCGTGTACGCGGCCAGCAACAAGCAATTAGTCATGCACCAGATCTGGATCACACGCAGCTATGCGTTGACACTGACTTTCATCACCACACGCATGATGGTCGACGTACTAAAAATCGACATCAACGCGATTTTTGGCGGAAACGCCAATCTGATCTGGACGAGCAGTTTCATGGCATTGGTGATGGCAGATATTTTGTGCGCATCGGTAAATCCGGTCAGAAAGTTAAGGATCGCGTGAGTAGCATTAACCAGTCTGTTGAAATGCTTGACATCGCAGTTTGCAAGTCAGCGGCAGTGCATCGATTGCACTATATTGCGCATGATTATCATGGAATGATGGCGCTATAGTTTGTCATTTTTTATTACTCATGCGTCGTCACACGGCACACTTCAGGGAATACCCAAAACATCTTCCAAAGTATTTTGCATCTCGACAATGAAACGTTCATAAGATGCCAGGTCGCCAGTCACTTCTTCTACCCGTTTCCTTTGCCACTCCAGAAAACCTGGCAAGTACCACATCAGGGATACGAGTCGCTTTGGAAGCAAAGCATTATCATCAACACGCGTATTCTTAAGTGCATGCAGAAATTTCTCGCCTTCGTTTGCATCGAATCGACCTACACGAATCTGCGCATATAAGCCACCGTCATCCCAAGCCATCTCAAGGAACTCAATCATCTGCTCAATATCCATTGTTTCTCTCAAATCAGTCGCTCATGAAATCAAGTGGCAACAGGAAGAATATCTATCGGCACATCTCGACCGTAAGAAACAATTGCGACCATTCCTGTCGTCGATTCCACATTATCCGCATCAACTATGTAAATCGAATAAGCCGGATCATCCTTGATACCAAAATCAATCAATGCACCTTCACGCTTTTCTTTGACTGACCGCACAAAACCACAAGCCAAATCCTTATTCATGAAATACACACCCACCATCGACTGCTTCATCAGCGTCAGGAAAACCTCTGGCAACCGGGACAAATCTTCAATTCTTATCAAACCCTCATAGCTTGCGACAAACCAACTCAGAACTTGTAATTTCCTGGGTAACACGCTTCTAAAAAATTCCACATGAATGCCATTCAGGTTTTTCAACGATTGATAAGTAGACTTGGGATGTTTGCCCATACCATAAACATAACAAACCACTTCGTCACTATTAGCTTGAGACCCCGCCAGCTTGGTCAAGACGGCTTCAATTTCTGCATAACTGACATCGCGATCAAACTCTGCATGGGTATTTTTACTTGCTTGAAATAAGCGCGTCATATACTTGTTTATTGATATCTTGAAATTCTGATTGCAGAAGTGAATTAGTAAGGTTTGCTTGCATAATTCACCGTCCAAGCGAAGTTTCAAACGAAGGAAGTCTATTTGATCTGGTCTATCACCTTAATCCCAATATCGCATCCGGGTCTCTTTCATAAGCAATAAAAAACTCCTCAAGCCCATCAAATATCTTCGTTGGTAGGTTTGAAGAATCGAAGTAATCGACATAGACGGATGAACGTTCATCAGTTTCATATTTCAAGCGATAACACCAACACTCTATCAAATGATCCGAGAATAATATTCCATAAGGCGATGGCTCTTTATTTTCCTCAATAATTTCTGCCAAAGACCAAAGACGCCAACAGGCATCATCGTCCATCGCCTCCATGCCACCCACTGTAGAATAAAGTTTTACAACGTCCGAGCTTACTTTGCTCCCGAGTTGAACAAATGCAGCTTGAATTTCATGTACTGAACTTGCTGGCATCAATCCCACATGTTGAGCATTCCACCTGGGAATAAGTTTCTTAATCAATTGCAGAAAATAATCATTCCCTACAGGAGTTTGCTTCTCCAACTCAAGCGCCAGAAAATGATGATAGGGTAAAAATGCCAATTTGACTGTCAGGTAAACCATGGCAAGCAAGACTGGAAAGCGGTAAGGAAATTGCGGCGCAAGAACCACGAACGTCAATAACAATACAATCTGAATAAGCACAGGTAGCCAAACCTGCCAACGCAGCCACACCAGGCTCCAAATGGGGAGAATAAGTTCTGCCTGCTCCGCCCTTGAGAATCCATTGAGAGCAGGAATGGATGCCTTGTTCCAATAAATAGCCATAAGTATCAATTCAAAATTCATCCGTCACATAATCACAAGTCAGCGTCAACACTTAAATGCTTATTTCCCGTTGAATGCAATCGCCAAATTCAAACCCGATATTTCCCTCATCGAATTCCATATATGCACGGGCACGCCCAGATGCAGTCTGAAAGAACCGAAAGTCTGACAATATCAAGAAACCATGCTCGAATAAATTTGGCGACACTGCCTTAGTCGTTGAGTCTACATATGACCCATTGAATTGTGAAATTGTTGATTTGCACTGAAAATTGACCCACTTTGCTGGATAATTTGCATCTAAAATTGACCCACGTTTAGCACACAATCCTACTTATCTTGATGAGTAGGGGACAGGAGTGATTGACGTGGCATTACTAGGTATTATTCGACGCTGGCACATTCGTGACCAGATTCCATTACGCGAGATCGCCAGACGACTGGGCATCTCTCGCAACACTGTCCGGCGCTATCTGCGCTCTGAAGTCACAGAGCCAGCCTATGCGGATCGACAAACAACCAGTGCCATCGACAAATATGCATTGCAGCTGTCAAGCTGGCTTAAAACCGAAGCGGGCAAAAATCGCAAGCAGCGACGCAGCTTAAAGCAGCTTCATCTCGATCTGAAAGAACTGGGATTTGAGGGGTCGTATGACCGGGTGGCCGCCTTCGCCAGGAAGTGGAAGGTGGATCAAACTGACAGGGTCACCCATTAGCCGCCCATTGTCAACGGTTCGA